>JAFWBO010000065.1 GCA_017507065.1 Kiritimatiellia bacterium
CTCTTGTCGCCGTGTTTCTCTCCACTTCCGACGAGCTGCTTCCCGTGTTTGTCTCGAAGGGCGTCGGAGCGGCGCTCGTTTTCAAAATAGCGCTTGTCAAGTTTGCCGGCGCGATCGCGGCCGGGTTCGCTGTTGACGCGGCCGTCAAGCTTTCGGGCCGTCGTCGCCGCGCGGTGTCTGTGGGCGAGCTTTGCGAGCATAGCCATTGCGGCTGCGTCTCGCGCAAAGGCATTTTCATCCCGGCCCTCGTCCACACTCTCGAAATTTTCGTTTTCATCGCGCTCGTCTCGGCCGCCGTCGAAGTGGTTATGCATTTCTGGGGCGAGGAAGCGATGGATTCGCTCTGCCTCAACAAGCCTGTCGCCGGAGAGTTCATCGCCGGCGCGCTGGGGCTCGTCCCGAATTGCGCCGTTTCGGTGGCCGGGGCGGAACTGTACTGCAAGGGCGCCATGAGCTTCGGCGCGCTTATGGCGTCGGCTTTCACGGGTTCCGGGCTCGGGCTGCTCGTTCTCTTTCGCACGAACAGGAACTTGAAGGAGAACGTTTTCATCCTCGCGGTCGTTTATTTCGCGGGCGTTTCGCTCGGCCTTCTTTCGAGGTTCGCCGCATGAAAAAGCGCATCTCGGGCGTGTGCTGCGTCGCAGCGTCGGCGGTGAAGGGGTATTTCGCCAACCGTTCCTCGATGCATGCGGCCGGGCTTACGTATTTTTCGCTTCTGTCGATCGTCCCGGTGCTGTGCGTTCTTCTGCTTGCCGCAAAAATCCTGCATGTCGACGATTACGTCAGAGCCCGCATGAACGAGCGCATAGAGCTCGCCATCGCCAACATAGAACGCGGACAGGACGATTCCCTCGCGGCTGTCGTCGTGCCGGACGAGTGCGCGCGGGAGGAGCGGCGCAGGGTGGCGTGCGAGTTGGGCGCGCGCGCGCGCAGGATCAGCAACGAGATTTTCGACAGAGTGGATTCTTTCGACGTGGGGACGCTCGGGTGGATAGGTTTCATAATGCTCGTCTGGACTGTCATAAGTTCGATAGGCATGGTGGAGGTGAGCTTCAACGAGATATGGGGCGTCGACAGGCCGAGGGCGTTCTGGAAGCGCGCTTTCATGTATCTGTCGGTGGCGACCGTCATCCCCGTTCTCGGTTCTATCGCCATGTCGGTGCCGATTCTCAACATCGTCAAAAACGTGATCGTCGCCACGGCCGGGGCCACGAGCCTCACGAAGTGGCTTTCCGACTCGCTCGTATGGTTTCTCGATCTGTGGATGCTGAGGTTCGCGTTTCTTTTCCTGCTCTCCACGCTCAACTTCGCTTTCATGTTCTACATGATGCCGAACGCGAAGGTGTCTCTGCCGGCCGCCGTGAGGGGAGGCGCGGCCACGGCCGTTCTTTTCGGAGGATGGATGAAAATCTGCTCCGTGGCGCAGATCGGCATAGCGCGTTCGTCGGCGCTCTACGGGTCGTTCGCTTTCTTCCCGATAGTCCTGGCGTGGATGTACATGAGCTGGCAGATAGTTCTTTTCGGCGCAAATCTCGTCCGTGCGATCGAACTGTCGGGACGGTCCGGAAGGCCATGACGGCTTGCATCCGTCGTCCGGCATGCGAAAATCACGTGAAAATATGGTATAATAACCGCCCAGATGTATGAAGTAAGAAATCTTGCGTTTTCCTACCGCGGCAGACAGGTGCTGCGGGACGTCTCGTTTGTAGTCTCGCCCGGGGAGATCGTTTCCGTGGCAGGCTCCAACGGGGCCGGGAAAACCACGCTTCTGAAAATTCTCGCGACCGTCCTCGAGCCTGATTCGGGGAGGATTTTCGTGGAGGGCGCGGATGCGCTCGCGCGGCCCGTGAAATACCGCAGGCAGCTCGGCTACATGCCGGAAAACCCGGCTCTTTACGGCGATATGACGGTGAAATCCTATCTTGAATACCGCGCGGCGCTCAAGGGAGAGAAGGACAAGCGCATACGCCGCAGAGTCTCCGAAGCCGTCGAGATATGCCAGATAGGCGACATGCTCAAGAGCAGGATAGCGCCTCTTTCGTTCGGCATGAAGCGCCGTGTTTCGTTCGCGGATGCCATACTCATGCGCCCGAAGATACTGCTTCTCGACGATTTTCTCGCTGGGCTCGACAGTTCCGCGAGGGAGTCTGCCGGGGCGTGGCTTTCGACCGTCGCCGCTTTTTCGTCTGTAGTCGTTACCGGGCACGAAATCGAAGATTTTGCACGGTGGTCGACGCGCATTCTCGTTCTTTCGCAGGGCGAGGTTTCGGCCACCGTCGAGGCGGCGGGCGCGTCGGGCGACGAGGTGGTGCGCAGGACTCTCGCGGCTCTCAAGGGGGTGAATCAGTGAGTCCGGCGGCTGTCACGTTCAAGCGGACGGTGTCGTCCATGTTCTCGCTTTATTCCACGGCGTTCGCGTTCGCGGTCTTTTTCGCCGCGGCGTCGGTGTCTTTCGTGTTCGGCATAGAGGCCGCCGAGGGCACCCGCATGCCGCTCGCCGCCTTGTGGTGTTCGTCGGTTTCTCCCGTCCTTTGCGTTCTGCCGGCTCTTGCCGGCATGGGCGTATGGAGCGACGAAAAACTCTCCGGCACGCTCGGCATGCTCCTGTCGTCCCCGGTGCGCGAGCGCGATCTCGTCGTCGGGAAATTCCTCGGCGTTTGGCTCGCGTCCGTCACGGGTGTTGTCGTTTTTTGCGCGGCGTCTCTCGTCTCGCTTGCCGTTTTCGCTCCGGCGCTCGTTGCCGACGTATCGATTGTTTCGTTCGCGCCCGCCGTGGCCGCGCTTCTTCTCCAGGGAATGCTGTGGAGCGCCGTGACCGTCGCGGCGAGCGCGTTTTTCACCCGCGCTGCCGCGGCCGCCGCGGCCGCGCTGTTCATTTCGGCCGTCCTTCCTCGCGTAGTGTGGAACGGCGCGCGCGTGTTCTCCGGCTTCGATGCGGCGGAGTTCGGCGAGATGCCGCTCGATGCGCATGCGTTCGACATGGCTTCCGGCACGTTCTCGGTCGGCGCGGTCGTGTTCTACGCGGCGTTCGCGTGGCTGTCGCTTTTCATCGCCTCCAAGAAAACGGCTCTCGCCAGGATCGCCGGCGCGGCCTCGTCGGCGTCGAGGTTCTCCGCTCGCGTGTCGGTTTTCCTCGCCGCCTCTCTCGCGTGTCTTGCGGCCTCTCTTGCATGGCGTTCGGGCGCCGTTCTCGATTTCCGTCCGGGAGGGGCGGACGCGGTGCGTTTTTCGGCACGCACGTATTCGCTCCTCGGCGAGTCGCGCGGCGGAATCAAAGCCACTTTGTTCATGCCCCGCAAAGATCCGCATTTCAAGACGGCCGCGCATTTCATGCGCTCGTTCACCGCCATGGCCGGATCGGCCGGCGGCGCCAGGATTTCGCTGCGCTACGTGGACCCGTCGTGGGACGTCGGCGCGGCCGGACGCTTCGCGCGTCTTGGCATAAAGCCCGGAACGGTGGTTTTCGAACGCGGCGGCCGCCGCGAGAGCGTGGCGCTCGGAGAGACGTTCAGCGAAAGGGCGTGCGCTTCGGCGGTGCGCAAGGTGTCCTCGTCCGTGGCGAGGAGGAAGATATTCTGGACATGCGGGCACGGCGAGAATTCTTTCGATTCCTACGATGCGTGGGGGATGAGCGATATCGCCCGCGATCTCGCCAGGGACGGCTACGAGAACACGCCTCTCGATCTGTCTTCGGTCGGCCAGATACCGGCCGACGCCGCGTTTGTGATAGTCGCCGGCGCGAGACAGGATTTCTCCCGCATCGAAACCGGGAGGCTGGATGCATATCTCCGCCAGGGCGGGCGGCTTATGGCGCTTTTCCCCGGATCTGAAATAGCCTCTCTCTCTTCGCTCCTTTCCCAGTGGGGGCTCAGATCGGCGCGGCAGGCGTATCCATCGGCGAAAACGCTGACCGGCACCGATGTGATCGTTTCCGAATTCTCAGACGGCCATCCGGTCACGGCGTCTCTTGCCGGCGCGAGAATAGTTCTTGAAAAACCGCTTTCTTTCCTGCCGTCGGCGGCGGCCGGAACTGCGGCCGGGCTCGCCCAGTTCACTCCGCTCGCCCTTGTCGGCAACGTGTGCGTCGCGGCGGCGGCGGAACGCGGCGGCGGCGCCGGAATGGATGTATCGCTTCGTCCCACGCGCATAATCGCCGTGGGAGACGACGGATTCGTCTTGAACGGGCAGCTTGAAGCGAAGGCCAACGCCAACAGGGATTTCTTCCTCAACAGCGCGGCGTACCTTTCCGGCACCGATGCCATCGCCGGGGCCGACACCGGTTTCGGCAGGCTCGTTTCCGGGCTCGACCGCCGCGAAATGCGCCGTCTCGCCGCGACATTCGGGGCTTTCTCGCTCGCGGCGTTCGTGTTTCTCTCGGCTCTGGCGGCGAAAGGAAGCGGCAGATGAGCAATTCGCGTACGATATTCTGGCTTTCCGCCGCCGTCGCGGCTCTTTCGGCGTGCCACGTGCTCATGTCGTACGGCGGACGTTCCGGCGAGACGCTTCCGATCCGGAAGGGACTCGTGTCGTTCCCGCCGGACGAAATCACAACCGTTGAAATCGCTCTCGGCGGGACGAACCGCTATTCGATCGCCAAGGCGGACGAATGGGAGCTGACCAGCCCCTACCACGCCGCGGTCGACCGCCGCGAAGCTGCAAAGCTTCTCGACGCGCTTTCTCTTTCCCGCCCCGGCGAGACGATGACGGATGCGGAACTTTCGAAACTCGGCAGGACGAGGGACGATTTCGGCCTCGGCGCGCCGCGGGCCGTCGTCAAGGTGTCGCGCGGCGGACTTTCGGAGCGCGTCTTTTTCGGAGCCGAGACGCCCGGAGGCACGGGCGTGTATGCGTCGCCCGAGGGGCAGAACTGGATATGCATCGTTCCCGCCGGCGTGTATGCGGCCGTCGCGAGAGATCCCGAATCTTTCCGAAAGAGGGAATTCTTCTCCGAGGGCCCGGAGTCGGTTCTGTCGTTCGACGTCAAAGGAACGGGAGGCAGGTTCATGCGCTTCGTCCGCGACGGCGCCGCATGGAAGATGACGATGCCGTCCGAGACGAAAGCTTCGGCGGAGAAGGTTTCGAGACTGCTCGATGCTCTGACGCACCTCCAGGCCGAGTTTTTCGTGTGGCCTACGGCTTCGTCGCACGAAGGCTCGTCGCCGAGCGCCGATCTTCTCGCAGGGTGGGGGCTCGATGCCGAAAACGCATTCGTCCTTTCCGTGCGTTTTACCGACGGCTCCGACAGGCAGCTTTCGTTCGGCAAGGATGCGGGAGACGGTTTGGTGTACGCGCTCTCGCATCTGTCCGAATCTGTGGCGGTGGTTCCGTCCGGCGTCAGGGAGATGCTCGCCTCTCCTGTCGAGTCGTTCGAGGAAAGGCGGCTTTTCCCGGTGGATCCGGCGATGGTGGGGGCTGTTTCAGTGGTAGACGCCGGAGTGCATTATCTTGTCGCCAGAAGCGAAACCGGCGCATGGCTCCTCGACAGCCCCGTGTCTGCGGCGGCCGATGCCGCGGCCGCGCAGCGTCTCCTCGCAAACGTTCTCGCTCTCACGGTCGACGACGTCTCCGAAGACGGATTGGAAGTTTCTCTTCCACCGTTCTCCTGGAGCGCGAAGGTGGATCCGCGCGCGCTTCTCGCCGATATGAAACTCGACGATCTGCGCAGCGGCGAAATCTTTTCGGCGAGCGCGAGCCCCGTAAAGCGCATTTCCGTCTCGCGTCCCGGCGAGGGCGTCATGTCGGTGGTTTACGACCGCGACAGACGCGCGTGGAACGTGGAGGCGAGCGCTTTCGCGAAAGCGTCGGTTGACGAGAAGGCCGTCGCCGGTCTGCTCGCGGCCGTAAGCCCCCTCACGGCGGAAAAGATTTCGCGTCTCAAGGTTCTTCCATCCGACATGAAGGCGTTCGGGCTCGATACGCCCCGCGCCACGGTCGCCATCGACATCGAAGGGGCCCTGCGCCGGAACATCCTCATCGGCTCTCCGGTGGACGGAGGGGCTTTCGCGACTCTCGGAGCCGCGGACGCGGTTTTTGTCATCTCGTCGCAGACGGAGGCGGCTCTCACCGCTCCGATCGTGACCGGCGAGGCGGTTACAACGAAAGGAGAATAATGAAATACGATAAAAACGGTGCGCTTCTGGAGTGCTCGCTGCCCGGCGTGCCGTGCAAAAGCGGCAAAGTGCGCGACGTGTTCGATTTCGGCGACAGCCTTCTTATGGTCGTCACCGACCGCATAAGCGCGTTCGACGTCATTCTTCCGTCGGGAGTTCCAGGGAAGGGCAGGGTGCTCAATTCGCTCTCGCTCTTCTGGATGGAGTTTCTCGGCGTCCCCAACCATCTGCTCACCGCCGATCCGGCGGAGTATCCGGCGGCGGCAAAGCCGTTCGCGGCCGATCTCGAAGGGCGCTCCATGCTCGTCAAGAAGGTCCCGATGCTTCCGGTGGAATGCATCGCGCGCGGGTATCTCACCGGTTCGGGCTGGAAGGAATACAGGGAGAAGGGCACGGTGAACGGCCAGAAGCTGCGCGAAGGCTATGAAAACGCCTCCAGGCTCGACGAGGTGCTTTTCACGCCCACCACAAAAGCCGAGATAGGCGATCATGACGAAGCGATAGATTATGCGGCCGTCGAAAAGCTCGTGGGCGCCGGCACGGCGAAGCTTCTCAAAGATGCGACGGTGGGCCTTTATTCCAGAGCGGCCGAACATGCGGCGAAGCGCGGCATAATAATCGCCGACACGAAATTCGAGTTCGGGCTCGCCCAGGACGGCTCCCTCGTTCTCGCCGACGAAGTCCTCACGCCGGATTCTTCGCGTTTCTGGCCGGTGGCGTCGTATGCCACGGGGAAGAACCCTCCGTCGCTCGACAAACAGTTCGTCCGCGACTGGCTCGACGAGTCGGGTTTCAACCGCCAGCCTCCGGGGCCGGTCCTGCCGGACGACGTTATCGCGAAGACTCGCGAAATATATTTCAAGGCTTATGCCGATCTGAGCGGCAGGAGCCTCGATTGACACATGTGAAAAAGAATCAAAGAAAGGAACGTTGAAATGGGAGTGTTCGACCAGGTCAAGGAGATGATGAAGGCCCGCTCGGAGCAGAAGCGCATACAAAGCGAGATGCAGAAGATTACCGCCGAGTATTCCAACGGCGGGATCACCGTGACGGTGAAAGGCGACATGACGGTTTCGTCGATCGTGATTGACGGCAGCGCGTACGACGAGGTGAAGGCTGGCAAGCCGGCTCGTTTCGAGACGATGCTTCTCAACGTCGTGAACGGTGCGATAAAGAAGGCGAAAGACGCCACGCAGGCCGAGCTTATGAAGCTCATGGGCGGCCCAGGCTCTCTTTTCGGCGGCAAGTGACGCTCAAGCCTGTAGAAGATCTCGAACAGGCGCTTGCGCGCCTTCCCGGTTTCGGCCGCCGGTCTGCCGGGCGGGCGGCGCTTTCGCTCGTCCGCGAACCGGCCAGGCTGCTCGAACCTCTCATCGAGGCGCTTTCGGCGGCGAAGGGGCAGGTTGTATGCTGCTCCCGCTGCGGCGCTTTCACGGTCAAGGGCGAAGATCCGTGCAGGACGTGCACCGATCCTTTGCGCGACGGAAGCGTTCTTTGCGTGGTGGAGGAGCCTTCCGACATCGTGCAGATCGAATCCGCCGGAGCGTTCAGAGGGCGCTACCACTGTCTCGGAGGCAAACTCGCCCCGGCGAAACGTCTCGGGCCGGAGCGTTTGAGATTCCGCGAGATGGCATCGCGCGTGGCGGAGGAAGGCGTGAAAGAAGTCCTTCTCGCTCTTTCCACCGACATGGAAGGCGACGCGACCGCCGGATATGCCGCGGAGCTTTTGAAAGATTCCGGCGTCCGCGTCACCAGGCTGGCGTTCGGGCTCCCGGCGGATTCGGGAATCGCGTACTCCGATCCGCTGACTCTCAAAAGGGCCATCGCCGGGAGAAGAGATGTCTGAAGTCGTCTTCGATCGCGTGCGCAAGGAATATCCCGGCGGGGGCGCTCCCGCCGTGGATGATTTCTCTCTCGTCGTCCGCGACGGGGAGTTTGTCGTCCTCGTCGGGCCGTCGGGCTGCGGCAAATCGACGACGCTGAGGATGACGGCCGGGCTCGAGACGGTGACGTCCGGGACGATTTCGATAGGCGGCAGAGACGTTACGTCCCTCGCCCCGAAAGACCGCGACATAGCGATGGTCTTCCAGAACTACGCTCTCTACCCGCACATGACCGTGGAAGAGAACATGTCGTTCGCCCTGCGGCTGAGAAAATATCCGAAAGACGAGATAAAGCGGCGCGTCGGCGCGGCGGCGGAATCTCTCGGGCTCGCGCCTTACATGAAGCGGCTCCCGAGGGCTCTTTCAGGCGGGCAGCGGCAGCGCGTCGCGCTCGGGCGGGCGATAGTGAGGGAGCCGGCCGATTTTCTTTTCGACGAGCCGCTTTCGAATCTCGACGCGAAATGCGCGTCGAGATGCGCTCCGAGATAATACGGCTCCACAACCGTCTCGGCTCGACGATGATCTACGTGACGCACGACCAGACGGAGGCCATGACCATGGGCGAACGCATCGTCGTCATGGAGGGCGGGCGCATAAGGCAGGCCGCGCCGCCGCTCGAAGTGTATTCGCGCCCGGCGGATACGTTCGTCGCCGGTTTCATAGGCACGCCTCCGATGAACCTTTTCCCGGCGGGCTTTATAAAGGACGATGCCGTGGTCGGGGTGCGGCCGGAGCATATCGCTCTTTCTCCGTGCGGCGCGGCGCCTTTGCACGACGTGTCGGTGGAAGCCGTCGTCGATTTCACCGAATCGCTCGGCAGCGAGACGCTCGTGCATCTCAGGGCGGAGCGCGGAGCCTTCGCGTTCGTCGCCAGGGCCGAAGGGTTTTCGCCTCTGAGGCACGGCGAAAAGACTCTCGCTTCGTTCGACATGGCGAAAGCCTCTTTTTTCGGTTTGGACGGATGCAGAACCGGCACATTTAAAACAAAAACAAAACACAAGGAGTGACGATGATGGCAAGAAACATGTTTGCGGCTTTTGCGGCCGCGGCGATGATGCAGGCGGGATGCAGCTCCGCCTCGGTCGCGGCGCCGGAAACGGTCGAGCGCGATATAGTGATCTACGGCTCGTCGCCGGCCGCGCTTTCCGCGGCGGTGCAGGCGAAGCGCATGGGGAAGACCGCGGTCGTAGTGTCGCCGGAGACGCGCATAGGAGGGCTGACCACCGGCGGCCTCGGGCAGACCGACATCGGCAACAAGGCGGCCTTCGGCGGAATCGCCCTCGAATTCTACAAAGACGTCGCGAAGTGGTATTCCGACCCCGACCGTCTCGTCGTCCAGTTCCCCGACGAGGCCAAGCGCAAATCCGTCGCGGAGGGAATCGCCAGGGACGGGTCGAAGTGGACGTTCGAGCCTTCGGCCGCGCTCGCGATCCTCGAAGGATGGGAGAAGCGCTACGGTCTCGACATCAGGCGCGGCGAATGGCTCGACCGGAAGAGCGGCGTCGTCAAGAAGGACGGGAAGATCGTTTCGATCAAAACGCTTTCCGGCAACGTGTACAAGGGGAAGATGTTCATCGACGCCACCTACGAAGGCGACCTCATGGCGGCCGCGGGCGTTTCGTACACTGTCGGGCGCGAACCGAATTCCCTCTACCGCGAAACGATCAGCGGCGTCCAGCGTCGCGAAGCGAAGTACCACCAGATGATGGACAATGTAGATCCGTATGTCGTGAAAGGCAAGCCCGAAAGCGGGCTTCTCCCCGGCATAGAGCCGTTCGACCCGAACGAGAAGGACGGCGACGGCGACAGCCGCGTCCAGGCGTACTGCTTCCGCATGTGCCTTACGGACGATCCAAAGAACCGGATTCCCTTCAAGAAGCCGGCCGCCTACGACGAGAGGGAATACGAAATCCTCTTCCGCAACTACGAGATGGGTCAGGAGAAAAACGGACTCCCGTGGATAAACTCCAAAATGCCGAACAGGAAGACTGACACGAACAACCGCACCGGCGTCTCGACCGATTTCGTCGGCCGCAACTACGAGTGGCCTGAAGCCTCCTACGAGCGCCGCGCCGAGATATTCAAAGCGCACCTCGACTACCAGCGCGGGCTAATGTGGACGCTCGCCAACCATCCGCGCATTCCTGCGAACGTGCGCAAGGAAATCTCGCGCTGGGGAACGTGCAAGGACGAATTTCTCGACGGAGTCGGCGACGGCTGGCAGAGCCAGCTCTACGTGCGCGAGGCGCGGAGAATGGTGGGCGACTACGTGATGACGGAGCACGAGTGCCGCGGCGACCGCAAGGCGCCCCGCCCCGTCGCGATGGGCGCCTACACGATGGACTCCCACCACGTCCGCCGGCACGTGACAGCCGACGGGGAATTGCGCAACGAAGGCGACGTGCAGGATTCGCGTCGCTACAGCGCATGGGGCAAAAACGCGGCGAAGCGCGCCTCCGGCGGGCACATGAAACCCTACGGCATCGACTACGGAGCGATAGTCCCGAAGCGCGGGGAGTGCGCGAACCTCTTCGTTCCCGTGTGCCTCTCCGCGTCGCACATGGCGTTCGGCTCGATAAGGATGGAGCCCGTCTTCTTCGCGCTCGGACAGGCGGCGGGCGCCGCGGCCTCGCAGGCGATCGAAGCCTCGTGCACGGTGCAGGACGTTCCCTACGCCCCCCTGCGGGAGCGGCTGCTTGCCGACGGGCAGGTGCTTTCGCTCCCTTGAAAGCGCCTGTTGTTTTTGGTATAATATCGAGAAATTCAATTTATCGTAAAGAGGAGAACGGTCAAGATGTCGATGACAAAAGGTTTCGCCAACGCATTCCGCATACCAGAGCTCAGGAAAAAAATCTTCGTGACGCTCGGTCTTGTTTTCGTCTGTCGTCTCATTTCGCAGATTCCGACGCCCGGCGTCGACTGGACCGTTCTCGGAGAGATCATTTCCGATTACCGCAGCAGCAGCGGGCAGGGCGGGCTTCTCGACTGGTTCGAGGTGTTCACCGGCGGCGCTCTCGGGCAGTGTGCGATCGGCTTCCTTTCGATCTGGCCGTACATCTCGGCCCAGATCGTCATCCAGCTGCTCTCTTCGGTCGTGCCTTCTCTTGAAAAACTCAAGAAAGAAGGGGAGTCGGGCAGGGCTCAGCTCGCGCAGATCACGCGTTATCTCATCATCGTCCTCTGCGTCGTACAGGCGTGGGGCATCGCCACGGCGCTCTCCCATCCCGAAGCGCTCGGCATTCCTCTGCCTCCAGGAAAAGCGATTGTTCTCAATCCGGGGATAGGGTTCAACGCCATGACCGTGATCGGCATGACGACGGCTTCGCTTTTCGTCATGTGGATCGCCGACCAGATAACGACGTTCGGCATCGGCAACGGCGCTTCGCTCATCATCATGATCAACATCACTTCGCGTCTCCCGCAGGCGCTCTTCGCTGCATGGGAACGCTATTTCGGCGTGAAGGGCGACGCCTCCACCGCGCAGGGCACGTACGGCGAGCTGTTCCTTCTCGTCATTTTCTTCCTCGCGGTCGTTATGGGGACCGTGATGCTCGTGCAGGGCGTCAGAAAAGTGACGATCCACTCGACGCGCCGCAGCGTCGGCGGCGGCAGCACGTTCGGCATGAAGCAGACGTTCATGCCGCTCAGGGTCAACTACACGGGTGTCATGCCGATCATCTTCGCCCAGCCGATCATCCAGATTCCGAGCGCGATTCTTCTCAAATTCACGAAGACCGGCTCCGCGCTCAACAGATTCGCCGAAGAGCTCGCGTCCCAGTCGTCGGCGCTTCATCTCGTCATTTACGCCGCTCTCATAATGTTCTTCACGTTCTTCTGGGTGGCGACGCAGTTCAACGCCGTCGAGATTTCGGAGAATCTCAAGAAGGAGGGCAGTTATCTGCCCGGCATCCGTCCCGGCAGAGCCACGGCGGAATATCTCGACTCTCTCATGACCAAGATAACCCTTATCGGCGGCATGGGGCTGCTTCTCGTGGCTCTCATTCCCATGCTTCTCTCCGGCATTCTCAGCGTGCCGTGGGCGATCGCGTCCTTCTTCGGTGGCACTTCGCTTCTCATTATAGTCGGTGTCGCGCTCGACACGCTGCGCATAATGGAGAGCCATCTTCTCGTGCGCAAGTACGACGGATTCCTCAGCCACGGGTCGCTGCGCGGCAGATCCGGAGTGTGAGCCTTCTCGCGGCCCGCCGTTCCCAGGGATGAAAGACTTTTTCTCGAAAATACTCTCGCGGGACTGCGGGCCGTTCTGGCAGTTTGTCAAATACGGCACCGTAGGAGTGCTGTCGACGGCCGTTCAAACGGTCGTTTTCTACGTTCTCGCCTCGACCTGCCTCAAATGCCTAGCGGCCGACGACTGGGCCGTCGCTTTTCTCGGACTGCCGTCGGCCGAATTCGCCGAAGACGCGCCGTGGTATCTTTCGCGCGGCTCTCTCGCGGCGGCCGCGACGGCGATTGGCTTTACCGTCGCCAATGTGTTCTGCTACGTGCTGAACCGCCGTTATGTTTTCACGCCCGGGAAGTACGGCGTGGCGGCGGAGTTCGCGATGTTCTTTTCCGCGGCGGCGCTTTCGACGGTCGCCGCTCTTGCGCTTATGAAGATTTTCATCGACGTTTTCGGGATGATGACATCCTTGGCCGTGGTCGCCGAGATAGTCATTTCGTTCCTGGTGAATTTCGTCGTGCGCAAGTTTTTTATTTTCAAAAAGTGACGCGTCCGCCCTTGGGTTTCCGCCGGGTGAAACGCGTTTTTGAAATGGTGGGCGATTCGGGATTCGAACCCAAGACCCCTACCGTGTGAAGGTAGTGCTCTAACCAACTGAGCTAATCGCCCTGAAAGAATGCGCGTATTATACCATTTTCTCCGCCGTTGTGCAACCGGTTAAACGCGCGAATCTACGGGCGGATTCAAGCGTGTTCCAGAGAAGCATCGTGATCGTCATCGGGCCGACTCCGCCCGGGACGGGCGTTATCGCCGATGCAACGCGCGAGCAGCTTTCGAAATCGGCGTCGCCTACGAGGCGGAAACCTTTCGGCTTCGCGGCGTCGGCTATGCGGTTGACTCCGACATCGATGACTACCGCGCCCGGTTTGAGCATGTCGCCCGTCAGTGTGCCGGGGCGCCCGGTGGCCACGACGACGATGTCGGCTTCACGGGTGAAACGGGCGATATCGGGAGTGCCGGTGTGGCAGAGCGTCACGGTCGCGTTCGTCTCGCGGCGCGCGAGAAGGGCGGCGACGGGTTTGCCGACTATGTTGCTGCGGCCTATCACCACCGCATGCTTTCCTGCGATGTCCATGCCGGCGAATTCGATGAGCTTGATTATCCCGTGCGGCGTGCACGGCAGGAAGCACTCTTCGCCGATCATCATCTTTCCGACGTTCACCGGCGAAAAGCCGTCCACGTCTTTTTCCGGCGATATCGCGTCTATCACGGCGTTTTCTCTTATGTGCTCCGGCAGCGGGAGCTGCACGAGTATGCCGTGCACGGAAGCGTCTTCGTTGAGCGAGCGCACCGTCTCGAGAAGCTCTTTTTCTGATGTTTCCGCCGGCATGCGGATTTCCCGCGAGGCCATTCCGGCCTCCTTGCACGCCTTTTCCTTGGCGGTGACGTAGCTGACGCTCGCGGGATTGTCGCCCACGAGAATCACGGCGAGAGCGGGAATGACGCCGGTCTCTTTCGCGAGAGCTTCGACGCCGTCTTTGATTTCGCCGCGCATTTTCGCGGCAAGAGATTTTCCGTCTATCGTTTTCATGGCGGATATTATAGCATAACGGCGAAATTTTTGGTATAATAGGGCGTATGACAACAAGACGTTTCGAGATTGACGGCAAGAAGGTTTCGCTTCTCGGATACGGAGCGATGCGCCTTCCGACTGTCGACGGCGGCCATGCCAACGCCTGGTCCAAGGCCGGTTATTCTTCTTCCGACATCGATCAGGAGCTCGTGAACCGCCAGATAAAGACGCTTATCGACTCCGGGGTGAATTATTTCGACACATCGCCCGCCTACTGCCGGGGGCTTTCCGAAGCGAGCCTCGGCGAGGCGCTCGCGAAGAGCGGGGCGAAACGGTCCGATTACATCGTCGCGACGAAGCTTTCGAATTTCGCGCCGCAGCAGTTCCCGCTCGACGAGTGCAAGAAGATGTTCGAGAACTCGCTCAAATGTCTGCGCACCGATTACATCGACAATTATCTCCTCCATTCGATAGGCAACGGCGGATTCGAGACTTTCTCGAAGCGCTATCTCGAAAACGGCGCTCTCGAATGGTGCGCCGGCCTTAGGCGCGACGGGCGGATACGCAACCTCGGCTTCTCCTATCACGGAGATCCGAAGGCGTTCGAGTGGTGCATCGGACATCACGGCGAATACCGCTGGGATTTCTGCCAGATCCAGATGAACTACGTCGACTGGCTGCATGCGAAAGAGGTGAACGAGCGCAACCTCGACGCCAAATATCTCTACGGCGTCCTTTCTTCGCTCAAGATTCCCGTCGTGATAATGGAGCCGCTTCTCGGCGGCCGTCTCGCCCGCTACAACTACGCCATCGCGCGCGAACTCGTGCCGCTCGATCCCGAGGCGTCGCTCGCGAGGTGGGCCCTCAGATTCTGCGGCACCTACCCCGGGGTGATGACAGTCCTTTCAGGCATGACGCGCATGGAGCACATAGAGGAGAACATAGAAACGTTCTCGCCTCTCAAGCCGTGTTCCGACAGAGAGCTCGCCGCTCTCGAACGGGCCGCCGTGGCCATGCTCAAGCAGAACACGATACCGTGCAACAGCTGCAACTACTGCATGCCGTGCCCGTACGGTCTCGACATACCGGCGATTCTGACGTTCCGCAACAGAATGCTCACGTCGGAGCGTCCTCTTTCCGCGAAGGAGGCCCTTGCCGAATACCGCAGGGACGTTCCGGAAGAACTGCGCCGCGCCGAGCATTGCACCGGTTGCGGCAGATGTTCGCCGCATTGCCCGCAGTCGATAGACGTGCCGAAGGAAATCGCGGCCATAGACGCTTGGATAGACACGCTCGTGGACAGTGAAATAAAATGAAAAAGACAATCGTAATAGCGGTTTCCGCCGCATCGCTCGCGCTCGCGGTGGCGTCGTTTGCCGGTTTCGGCGTCGAAAAAACGCTTGTCGTCCAGCCGGCCGCGACGGTGGCGTTTCTCGTGGTTCTGCTCCTCTCGCCTTTGTGGGGCAGGTTCTTCTGCCAGGCGATATGTCCGCTCGGCATAATTCAGACGCTTGTGAACGCTCTCTTCCATCCGTCCCGCCGCGTCCGCAGGGTCTGCACGCGTCTTCCCCAGACGAAGAGGCAGAAGGCGGTGCGCATGGCGGTGCTGGCGCTGAGCGCCGCTCTCGTCGCGTGCGGGCTGGGAGGCCTGGGATGGGCTCTCACGCCGTATGCGATTCTCGGACGGGCGATGTCTTTGTTCGTTCCGGGGCTTGTCGTGTTCGCCGTTGTCGTGGCGCTTGCGGCGTGCGGCCGCGGACGCATCTGGTGCAACTGGATATGTCCGGTCGGGACTGTCTTCGAGTTTCTTTCGCGCAAGGCGGCGTATCCCGACAGGGTGAGGCACGGCTGCGGCAACTGCAAGGCGTGTTTCAGGAAAGAGGGCGGCGACGGAGAGGCCAAGACGGAGGCGCAGGCAAGGCAGCCGGGCGGCGCCGAGATGACGCGCCGCGAAGTGATAGGCTCTTTCGCCGCCGTCGCGGCCGCATCCGCGGCGACCGCGGCGGAGAAGACGGTCGACGGCGGCTTCGCGGCCGTATCGCTTCCCGGCGTGCCGAAGCGTCCCGCCAAGGTGCGGCCTCCGGGCGCGGCGGACGATTCGCTTTTCAGGCGGCTTTGCGTGGGTTGCGGCCTTTGCGTTTCGAAATGCCCGGGCAAGTGCATTTTACTTTCGTCGGATCTTGCCGATTTCGGACAGGCGCAGATGGATTTCAGGCACGGGTACTGCCGTCTGGCGTGCAAGATGAAATGCGCCGCCGCGTGCCCTGCGGGCGCGCTCGAGAAGATCGACAACATCGACCGCGCCAACATGCACATGGGGCATGCAGTGTGGAGAAAGGATCTTTGCGTACGCACGGTCAACGGCGACGGCTGCACCGCCTGCGCGAGGAAATGTCCCGTCGGCGCCATAACGATCGTCGAAGGTTTCCCTGTCGTCGACAGGCAGAAATGCATCGGTTGCGGCGCGTGCGAACACGTGTGCCCGGCGCGGCCCGAGCCTGCCATATTCGTCAAAGGGTTCGAGCGACAGAGAGTGGTGCGGCCGCTCGATGAAACGGGTCTCGTGCGCGAAATGCGCTATTTCATCGACGAGGGCGCCTCTGCGGTCGTGGCGAAAAAAGGCGTGATCGTGGCGAGCGAGAAAGGCAAGGGCGTCGCTCCGCTTTTGAAGCTCTACGACAAGGGCGTGCTCGAAGGAAGCGTTCTCGTCGACCGCGTGATCGGCCGCGCGGCCGCGGCGATATGCATCGAGGGCGGCGTGAAGAGCGTCCATGCCCTGGTCATGGGCGCGGATGCGGCGGTGATGCTCAAGGCCGCGTCCATCCGTTGTTCGGCCGAGAGGATGGTGCCGGCCATTCTCGACAGGTCTCTTTCCGGTTCTTGTCCTCTTGAAAAAACGGTGGAGGGCATGACCGAGCCCGGAAAAATGGTTGAAGCATTGAGAGGTTTCAAGCCTCCGAAAGGCAAGTAATTCATGTCGGACAGGTTTTTCATACGTTCGGAGACGGGCAGCGTTTACGGCCCGGCCGATTTCGACACGCTCGTTTCGTGGGCGGAGGAGGGCCGCGTCAGCGCGACCGGGTTCGTTTCCCGCGACCGCAGGTCGTGGATTCCCGCGCAGCTGATGGACGAGCTGCAGATGAAGTGGATCGTCGAGGCGGAGCCGGGCAGGTTTTTCGGCCCGTTCAACAGGAAGTTCCTCGTCAAGCTCTACAAGGCCGGCGAGATTCCCGAAGGCGCCGCGGTCTATTCGCGTCACGATCTCCCGCCAGACCGCGATCCCGAGCCGGTGAAGGTCGAGGTGCCGGTGGAAAAGATCGTCGAGAAACGCGTCGAGGTTCCTGTAGAGAAGATCGTCGAAAAGATCGTCGAGAAGCGCATCGAGGTCCCGGTCGAGAAAATCGTGGAGAAGATCGTCGAGAAGCGCGTCGAAGTGCCCGTGGAGAAGATTGTCGAAAAGATAATCGAAGTGGAGCCGCCGCCGCGCACCGCGATCGTAGAGCAGCAGGCGGTGTCGGCCGACGGCTCCCAGCCGCCGCCCATAGCGATGACCGGCATTTTCAAAGGCGCCGACCGCGCAAGACTCGAGGCTCTTGAATCGGCCGCGCGCCGCGAACTTTCGCAGGTCGGCCGCGCGCGTTTCGGAGGACTCTTCTCAAGGAGAAAATGATGGAAGGCTGCACCTGGTATCTTCGCACGCAGGACGACACCTTCGGCCCCGAGACCGAAGAACGTCTCGTTGAATGGGCCCGGAGAGGCCGAATACAGCCCGGGCAGGGGATATCCCGCGACGGTCTCGTATGGCGCAAGGTCGAGGACATGCCGTTTCTTGATATGCGCTTTTCGATAGACATCGGCGACGGCAGGGCGCGTGGACCGTACAACAAGGCCGCGGCCGACGCGCTCGTCGCGTCGGGGAGGCTTCCGGCGGCGGCGAAAGTGATCGAGACCAGGCCGCCTTTCGAGACGGACGAAGTGCAGGACGAAGCCGCTTCCGACGGAGAGCAAAGCGGCGTTCCGGCGGTTGAGGATGCAGAGGGCGCCGGAGCGGAAGAAGAAGCCTCTTCAGAGCCGGCGCCAGACTCCGCCGGCGCGGAAAGAGACGAAAAGACGTCCGGGAAGATCGTGGAGAAGCGCGTGGAAGCGCCGGTCGAAAAGATCGTCGAAAAAGTCGTGGAGGTTCCTGTCGAAAAGATCGTGGAGAAGATCGTCGAGGTCCCCGTGGAGAAGATAGTCGAGAAAACGGTCGAGAAAGTCGTCGTCGACGACACTCGCATAAAAGAACTCGAGGGGCTTCTCGCCGAAGAGCGCCGCCACACGGCGGATCTCCAGGAAAAACTCGACAGCGCCATGAAAAACGCATCTGCGCGCGAGGACAAGCTGCGCGAGCAGCTTTCCGCGCTCGAGAACGAGCTGCGCAGGCTTCCGCAGACGGCGAGCGAGGTGGCGGCGGTGCAGTCAGCCGTGTATTCGATCATGGAGAGGGAGGCCTCCGAGATCGCCGAGATGCTCGAACACGAGAAGGCCGAGGCCGAAGAATTCCGTCGCCGCAGCCAGGAGCGTTCGGACAGGCTGCTCGAGCGCCGCCGCGAGCTTCTCAGGCGCACAGGGTCGAACATAGAGGAGATGACGCGCCGCGCCCTCGTCGACCGTCCGGAAGATCCGCGCACCGCCCAGATCAGAAAAGAGCTCGAGGAGTTGAAGCGCATCGACGAAAAGAAATTCGCCGGGTACGAAGAGCAGATAGCCACTCTCAGGGAGAAACTCAATGTAGCCGAAGCGGAGAGGATGCGTTCGTCCTCGGCGATGAAGGACGTCACGGAACTGAGACGCGAGGTGCAGCAGCTCGGCGAACGTCTCCACGTGCGCGAGAAGGAGCTGATGGCGGAGCGCGAGCGCAACGAATCGCTGAGGGAGCGCCAGGCCGTCAACCAGCAGGTTCTGGCGGCGCGTCTGGCGGCGCTCGAATCGCCCTCCATAGGATCTGCGCAGTCGATTTCCACGAACCAGAGCCGCGAGGCGAAAATGATCAAGCTCCCCAGCTGGATGAGGCTCGGAAGATGAGCGCGGCGGCATGCGCCGTCGTCGCGGCGCTGAGCGTGTGGGAATGCGCTCTCGCGCCGGCGCCGGCCGCGACCGGCGCTCTCGCGCGGACGGAGCTGAGATTTCCGGAGCAGAATCCGACCGTCGAAGCGAAGGTCGGCGGCGACGGCCGCGTCACGCTGCGCGAGGAGAATATTTCCTGGGATTTCGTCCATGGCGCGTATTCGGCGAAAATCGCGCTCGATGAGAATTTCGCAAAGGGTTCGAACGGCGGCGATTTATACATGAACCGCGATTCGGACCATTCCCGTCTCGTCGCGACCAACTGGCCCGGGCTCGTCGAGATCCGCGCCGACGAAAATCTCCGCACCCATGCTTTCGGCAGGGGGATGCCCGACGTCCTTTTCAACAGGCCGGTGTTCGGCAACGCGTCGCTTGCGTTCACGCAAGGCCCTTTCTGGAGATCGTTTCCGAGGGCGCTGACCACCATAGAGCGCCGGCGCCTGCCGCTGATGCAGAAAATGTATCTTTCGAACCAGATATGGGTTTTCCCGGCCGTGGACGATTTCAATTTCGTGAATACGAATCTCTACGGCGACGTGTTTGCATCGGTGACGCCGTACTGGATATCCACCGAGGGGAGAAGCTGGTCCGACCAGTATTATCTCAAAGCGGCGCTCGAGGCAAGCAGATCGTTCAAGCCGGAAACCAAGAAAGAAATCGTGAGAAGGGGGCTGCTCGCCCCGACCGTGCAGTCGCTCCTGCGCAAGTCTCTGAAGAAAGTATCGGGGGAGGAAGGCTATCTTTCTCCTGCCGCCCATCCCACCGCCATGCCGCCAAACGCTCTGGACATGCGGCGGCTCAAAGAGGCGGCCGCGGCCATGGAGCCGGACGGGATACCGCCGGTGGTCGCGGTTTCCATCATCGGCAGGAAGCCCTCTTCGGAGCCGCCGGCTCCCGAGGTGATGTACGTGACGCCGTTCGCCTCTTCGTTCGTCCTCAGAGCGCCGGACGAAGAGCGGAGTTTCACTCTCGTGGCGTCGGGGGCCGACGAGTATGCGTTCAGGATCGTCCACGACGATTTCGGCGCCGCCAGAATCGAAAACGCCGAAGGCTGTGTCGCCCGCATTTCGGTGAGGAGATCGCGCATGACATCGGTGAACAGGGTGGATGTCGCCGTTTTCGGCAAGACCCGTTCGTCCGGATGGGGCGCGCCGAGTTTCGTGTCGTTCGCCGTGGTCGAACCTGTCGTGAAATATTCGGATCCGGCCATCGCGAGATGAAATTTGTTCTTGCACCGATAGCCGATTTCACAGATCCGCCGTTCAGAACGATGTGTTTCAGGGGCGGGGCCGACGGCGCCTATACGGAGATGGTGTCGGCGGCGGCGCTCCGCCACGGCCACGAGGCGACGCGTTTCCTTCTCGAGAAGAATGCCGGCGAGGGGCCGGTGGCATGCCAGATATTCGGCTCAGACGAGCTCGACGTGGCTTTCGCCGCGCGTGCGGTGGACGCTGTCGGAGGGAGATTCTGCGCTTTGAATCTCAATGCAGGATGCCCGATGAAAAAGATAGTGCGGACGGGCGCCGGCGCTTCTCTCGTGTCGAAGCCGGAGAAGGTCGAAAAGCTTTTGCGCGCGATGAAGGAGAACACGTCGCTTCCGGTGACGCTCAAGACGCGGCTCGGCACGCATCCCGGCGAAACCACGGTTTTCGAGCTTGCCGGCGCGGCCGAGGCCGCGGGCGCGGCGGAAATCGCCGTGCACGCGAGGTTTGTTTCGGAGATGCATTCCGGCGCGCCGCATCTCGACATTCTCCGCGATCTCGTATCCCGCACGCGCCTTCCCGTCACGGGCAACGGCGGCGTCGCCGACCGCCGCGGCGCCGCCGACATGGCGGCGACCGGGGTGGACGGCGTCATGATCGCCCGCGCCGCCCTTGCAAGGCCGCATGTTTTCGCCGAGATCAAGGCCGCGCTCTCCGGCGCGGCGGCGCCGCCGGAGAAATCGCCCAAGGAACTGTTCTCCGAACATCTGGCGCTCGTCCTCGAATATGCGGACTCTCTGGCGGCGGCTTTCCCGCATGCCCGGCCTCTTCCGCGCGGCAAACTCGCGGTTTTGAAAACGAGAACGCATCTTTTCAGATATTTCTCCGGCGTTCCCGGTGCGGCGGCGGTCAGAAAACGTTTGATGTCGGCAGACACAACAGATGAAATTTTTGATATAATATCCACAATATGAAGCGAATCAAACACATACTTTTTCTTGCGGCGGCGGCGACGGCCGGCGTTGCCTTCGCGGCGGATTCTTGCTGCGCATATCCCAATTTCGGAATGTCGAGAGTCGACGAGATGATGTTTCTCGTCCTGCAGATAGGAGTCATAATCTTCGCGGCGAAACTCGGCGGGTCGATAGCCGCGCTTTTCAAGCTCCCGTCCATACTCGGCGAACTCGCGGCGGGCATAGTGATAGGCCCGTGGGCCCTCGGGGGCATAGGGTTCGGCGATGGCGTGTTCCGCTACGGGCTTTTCAACGGCGCGGCTCTCAAGGCCATCAACGCTCTTTCGTCCGAAGAGGCGCAGGCGCTTTTCGGCACGACCGCCGGAGGCGGCAGCGTGTTCGACGCGACGAGCCCGGCCCTTTACGGCATCGCCACGCTCGCCTCGGTGATACTGCTTTTCCTCTCCGGGCTCGAGACCAATCTGAAGATGTTTCTCAAGTATTCGTTCGTCGGCTCTCTCGTGGGCGTCGGCGGCGTGGTGGTGTCGTTCCTCTTCGGCGATCTGGCGGCGGTGATCTTCCTGCCGAAATTCTTCCCGCATTTCGGCTCGCTCGCGCAGCTGCCGCTCGCACAGGCGATGACGTCCGAGGCTCCGCTTTACATGGGCATAATGTCGACGGCCACGTCGGTTGGCATAACGGCGCGCATTCTTTCCGAGCGCAAGAAGATGGATTCCGAAGAAGGCACGACGATCATGGCCGGAGCGGTCATCGACGACGTCCTCGGCCTCATCGTCCTCGCCATCGGCAACGGGATCATAGCGGCCAACGCGGCGGCCGCCAAGTCCGGCGCCGTGGCGGCGATGGACTGGGGCAAGATCGGCTTTGTGGCGCTCAAGGCGTTCGGCGTATGGATCGTCGCCACCGTGGTGTGCGTGGCCGTCGCCCGCCGCCTCGCCAAGCTGCTCAAGTTCTTCTTCAAGTCGCATGCGGTGATCGCCACGATGGCGTTCGGCCTTTCTCTCGTGCTCGCCGGCTTTTTCGAATACATGGGGCTGGCGATGATAATCGGCGCGTACGTGATGGGGCTCGCTCTTTCGCGCACCGATCTCAAGCATATGATCCAGGAGACCCTCACGCCGGTATACACGTTCCTCGTGCCCGTGTTCTTCTGCGTGATGGGCATGATGGTCGACGTCTCGGCGCTGTGCTCCAGGGAGGTGCTCGTGTTCGGCGGCATATACACGGCTCTCGCGGTGGCGGCGAAAATCATCGGCTGCCTCGTGCCGTCGGTCTGCTGCGGATTCAACATGCTCGGCGCGCTGCGCATCGGGGCCGGCATGGTGCCTCGCGGCGAAGTGGCGCTCATAATAGCGGGGCTCGGATTGTCGTCGGGCTATCTCACCCAGGAGATATTCGGCATCGGCATTCTCATGACGCTTGTCACCACGATCATCGCTCCGCCCGCGCTCGTGGCTCTCTTCATCCCGCAGAAGAAAGGCGTGCGCCATCCCAGGCCGTCGATGGACGGGGCGCGCGAAGTCGTTTTCGAACTTACCACGCGCGACGTCGCCGACATAGTTCTCACGCGTCTTCTCGCCGAGTTCCGCAACGAAGGCTTTTTCACCACCTGCCTTTCGCAGGCCGACCACATCTGGGAAGTGGCTCTCGACGACATAGAACTCGCCATCCGCAGGCAGGGGCGCAAGATTCGCTTCACGTGCACTCCGGCCGAGGAGGCCATGGTGATGACGGCGTGGATGGAAGTGTCCAGCCAGCTCAACGATATCGCCAAGGCGATAGCCAGGCCCGTCAGGAAGGAAGACGTCGAGAAGATCGTCACCTCCACCGAAGCCGCGACGAAAGGGCACGAGGGAGTGAAGAAATACGTGCAGGAATTCGTCATGCTGCCGCATTTCAAGGCTTCCTCCAAGAACGAAGCGATCGAAAAAATGGTCGCGGAGATAGCAAGGGCCTTCCCGAAGCTCGTGAAGGATCCCGCGGCGGCGACGGCGTCGGTGCTGAGCAGAGAAGCGTCGATGCCCACCGGGCTCGACCACGGCATCGCCGTGCCGCACGGCCGGGATGCAAGCGTCTCCGGCATAGTCGGGGCGGTTGCCGTTCTCGACAATTCCGGCACGGCGGGCGGATGCATCCCGGATTACGAGACTATCGACAACAGCGAGCTCAGGATAATAGTGCTCACTCTCGCGAGCGACAAAGCCGAGACTCCGTATCTCAAGGTGATGAGCTACATTTCCCGCGCGCTCAGGGCCGATAACGGCTACGAGCGGCTTGCGAAGTGCGCCACGCCGAAGGAGATGCGCCGCTTCTTCAGGGATTCCAAATGACCGCCGGCGACACTATCGCCGCCGTATCCACGGCAAAGGGGCCGGCCGCGGTTGCGATAGTCCGCCTTTCTGGCGCCGACGCTTTCGCAGTCGCCGGCAGAATGACGAGGCGCCCGCTGCCGTCTCCCGGGACGTTCGCGTTCGCGAAACTGTTCAGGCCCGGCGCCGCGGAAGGCGATCTTCATGTCGACGAAGCGCTCGTCCTCGTTTTCAAGGGGCCCAGATCGTACACCGGAGAGGACGTGGTGGAGTTCCACTGCCACGGCGGCGCGGTGCAGCCCGAGCGCGTGCTCGGCGCGGCGTTCGAAGCGGGGGCGCGCGCGGCGCGGCGCGGAGAGTTCACCGAGCGCGCGTTTCTCAACGGCAAACTATCCTACGACGAGGCCGAAGCCGTGCTCGATCTCGTGAACGCCAGAACTTCGCGCGCCGCCGACGACGCCCTCGAAGGGATGGCCGGCGGGAGACGCAGGGCGGTGGAACGCCTTTACGGCGATGCCTTGTCTTTGTCGGCCGAGATGGAGCATTCGCTCGACGTGGATGAAGAAGAGCTGCCTTGCGGTTTCGTCGCCCGCATCGCCCGCGATGCGGCGGCTTTGCGGGAGCGCATTCTTTCGGAGGCGAAGAAGGAGCGCGAGCGCCGGATGTTCAGGCGCGGCGCGTCGGTCGTGCTTCTCGGGCCTCCCAACGCCGGCAAGAGCACTCTTCTCAACGCGATTCTCGGAGAAGAAAGGGCGATAGTGTCGGGAACGCCGGGGACGACGAGAGACGTGATCGACGCATGGACGGACATCGGCGGCTGGCCGGTCCGCCTTGTAGACACGGCAGGAGTCAGAGAGACGGCGGATCCTGTGGAGGCGCGCGGCGTTTCGATGGCGCGCGACGAGGCCTGCCGGGCCGATGTCGTCATTCTTCTCGGCGGGGCCTGCGGCGAGCCTTTCCCCGACGGAACCGAAGTCGTCCGCGTGCATGCAAAATGCGATGTGTCGAGGGGGGACGGGCTTAATGTTTCCGCCGTCACCGGAGAAGGGCTGGAAGAGCTCAAGGCGTCAGTCGCCGCCGCGCTCGAAAGAAAGGCGCAGAAGCCTGTCGAAGCCGACGGCGATGCCGCGAGGCTGTCTCTTCTCGAGCGCGCAGCATCGGTTCTCGGCGATCTTCCGGTCGAGGCGGTCCCTCTTGCGAATGCTTTGAGGGATGCGGCCGTTGTTCTCGGTTCCGCTTCCGGAGCCGTATATTCGAGCGATCTTCTCGACAATCTTTTTTCGCGATTCTGCGTAGGCAAATAATTCTCGAATCCACGTAAAACCGGGTTTACGGCCAACGTATTAAAAGCCGATTCTTCCCCTTTGGGGCCCCTGAATCGTTTTTGATGCGTTGGCCGTAATTCCAGTCGTGCTTTGCTTGCAATAGGACTGGCTTTATGATAAAATTCCAAAATAAGAACCAAGCGGTGGCGCTCGTTGCGCCACTTCAAACGAAATGGAGAATCATATGGTCGGGAAAACTATGGTGTTCGCGTTTTTTGCGGCAGCTCTGTCGGCATCCGCGGCGGTTCCTTACAAGCTCGGCATCGCCGGGTTCACATTCTCGAAGCAGAACCTCGACAAGGTTCTCTCGACGATGAAGAAGATCGACTGCCATTATCTTTGCATAAAGAACCGGCATTGCGACTACATGAAAGGCGCGGAAGCGCCGATCGACGCGTTCAAGGCGCAGTGCGCCGCTTCCGGCGTCACATGTCTCGCGGCCGGTCCTCTCTACTTCGACAACGAGAAGTCGGCTCGCAAGTTCTTCGAGTTCGCCAGGGCCTACGGCATAAAGACGGTGTCGGTCGTCCCGTACACCAACAAGAAGGTCGGCGGCAGGACGAAGAAGTGCGAGAGCGAGGAATCGCTCGACATCCTCGAAAAGCTCGTGAAGGAGTTCGACATCAAGGCCGGCATCCACAACCACGGGCCCGACATGCCCGAACTCTATCCGACGGCCGAGGCCGTGTGGGCGCGCATAAAGAACCGCGACGGCCGCATAGGCTTTTGTCTCGACGTCGGGCACCAGCGCCGCGCCGGCAACGATCCGGCCGCCGCGATAAAGAAATACGCTTCGCGCATATACGACATCCACCTCAAGAACATCAAGATCGACGCGAAGAGGAATCTCGCGATGCCCGGCCCGCGCGGCGAGCTCGAC
>JAFWBO010000066.1 GCA_017507065.1 Kiritimatiellia bacterium
GCAGAGACATTTTCTCGGCGTGCTGCTTTCCGATGCCGGTCCCGGCATGGACGTGGCCGCGGCGCTTTCCAAAATAAACGAAGAGGCGAACAGCGGGCTTATGTTCGACGCCGGCAGGACGGGTCTCGAAAAGGCCAGGCCTTTCGCGAGGATAATATTGTGCGCATTCGTCTTTTCCGCCGCCGCGGCGGCATTTCTCGTCCGTCGCGCCGCGAAAGCGCGCTCCGGTTCGTCCGGCGGGGGGAGGCGCACCGCCGCCGCGCAGTCAAAGCATTCTTTCGTCCCGTGGATTTTTCTGGCTCCGGCTCTCGTCTCTATACTTCTGTGGAGCTATTATCCGCTCGTGAAAGGCGCATTGATGGCGTTTCAGGATTACAGAATCGTGGGGCGCTCGGAGTGGGTCGGGCTCGACAATTTCTTGCGCGTCGCCATGTCGCCTGCATTCTGGACGGCGGTCCTGCGGACGCTCCAGTATGTCGCGATAACGCTTCTTCTCGGTTTTACCGTCCCGATCGTTCTTGCAGTTATGCTTGCTGAAATTCCGCGCGGCAAGGTGTTTTTCAGGTTTCTTTATTTTCTGCCGCATCTCACGAGCGCGCTCGTGGTGACGCTTTTGTGGAAAATGATGTTCGACCCCACGGAAAACGGCATACTCAACCAGATTCTCGCTTCTGTCGGCATCGCCAGGCATTCGTGGCTGCTCGATCCCGGGTGGGCGATGGTGTGTTGCATAATTCCAGGCGTGTGGGCCGGGGCGGGCATAAGTTCGCTCATATACATCGCGGCACTCGGATCTCTGCCCAAAGAATATTACGAAGCCGCCGCCATGGACGGCGCCGGTATTTTCGCACGTATCAGGCATGTAACGTTTCCGCAGCTTTATCCGCTGATGGTGATAAATTTCGTTGGGGCTTTCATCGCTGCGTTCCAGGGAATGGGGTCCATATTCCTTCTGACGTTTGGAGGCCCGGGGGATGCGACAGAAGTGCTTTCGCTGTCGATCTGGAAGGAGGCCTACAACAATCTGCGCTTTTCCACCGCCACCACGATGGCGTGGTTTCTCGGCACGGCGCTCGTGGGCTTCACGTGCTTGCAGATACGGTTTCTCCGCCGGGTCGAGTTCAGACGCTCGTCGTCGCAGGAGTAGGGGTTTCCTCCCTTGCGACTTCGCGGTCGTCGAAGTGTGTCTTTACGCCTGCCGTTTCCTGCGTGGTCTCGTGGCCTTTGCCGCAGATGATGACGGTGTCGCCCTTGCGCGCTTCAGAAACGGCCATGCGTATGGCTTTGCGCCTGTCAGGTTCGACGGCTGCATCGCCGGGCCTTTTCATGCCCGACAGGATGTCGTTTATTATGGCAAGCGGATCTTCGCTTCTCGGGTTGTCGTTCGTGAGTATTGTCCTGTCGGCGAATTTTTCCGCGGCTGCGCCCATCAACGGCCTTTTAGTCCTGTCGCGGTCGCCTCCTGCGCCGAAAACGGCGATGAGCCTGCCGACGGTAAACCCTCTGGCCGCGGAGAGGACTTTCTCCAGCCCGTCCGGCGTGTGGGCGAAATCCACATATATTTCTGCTTCCGTGGAAGGGTTCTCCACTCTCTCCAGACGCCCCCAGCGCGGTTTGAGCAGAGGGATCTTCCGCTGTATTTCGTCATGCGGCACGCCTGCCGCCTCGGCGAGCGCCGCGGCCACGAGCACGTTCGATTTGTTGTAGTCGCCGGCGAGTTTCAATTCGGAGAGATCAAAGCGCGGGCATGCCGCGCTCACGGGAATTACGTTGAGACGCAGCTTTCCCGCCGCTTCGAGCATCTGTCTTGCGCATCCTCCGTCGAGGCATACGACGAACGGCGGAAATTCGCTGCGCCCGGCCGAAGGGGACGTCGATGATCCTTCCGCGATTTTCTCGGCGAAAGAAAGTTTTACGCGGAAGTATTCCTCCATTGTCTTGTGGTAGTCGAGATGGTCCTCGGAGAGGTTGGTGAACGCCCCTCCGGCGAAGACGGTCGTTCTGCCGAAATCCACGCGGTTCTGGTGGATGGCGTGGCTCGAGACTTCCATCACGCAGTCTTTCGCCCCGGCCGATTCCATCTCGGCGAAAATTTCCTTGAGCTGCGCGAGCGGCGGTGTGGTGTAGCCGGTGTAGAAGCGTCGCTTCAGCGTATTGACCTCTACGGTGGTTATGTAGGCCCCGCCGAGAAAATCGGCAAGGATCCACGCGACGGTAGTTTTCCCGTTCGTGCCTGTTATGCCCCAGATTCGCATATCGTCAACCGCGCACTCCGTGCCATTCGGCGAAACGTTTTTCGGCAAGCGCGCGCCATTTTGCGCCAGAGCCGCCGTTCACGAAAGGATCGATCGAGATGCCGCCGCGTGGCGCAAATCTGCCGAACACTTCCATGTATTTCGGCTTGAGCAGTTTTTCGAGGTCGTTGTAGATGGTGTTGACCACGTCTTCGTGGAAATCGCCGTTGTTTCGGAAGCTGAAGAAATACAACTTGAGCGATTTCGATTCGACGAGTCTGTCGCCAGGCACGTATCTCACGGTGATTGTCGCGAAATCGGGCTGCCCGGTTTTTGGGCACAACGTCGTGAATTCAGGCGCCGTGAACGTCACCCAGTAGTCGTGTTTTTTGTTGCGGTTCTCGAACGCTTCGAGGACAGACGGGTCGTATTTATGCGGCACTTCGGCTTTTGCGCCGAGCGATTTGAGTTTGTCGAGGTCGTTTCTCATGGCGTTTTTTCTCCGGTTTTGTCAGAGTGATTCGAGAATGCGCACGGCGGCTGCCGTCACATCGTTTGTTCCGGACAGCCAGCGGCCGTCCGATTTCTGCAAGGATACGAGTTTGATTGCGATGGCGGTCGTGTCGAGACCGTTTGTCTCGAAAGCTTTTTCCGCGATGTCCGGTGCGACGGCCGGAGAGTTCGTCGGCGCTATCGACAGCGCATGGCACACTTCGTTGAGAACGCTTGGTTCCAGACGAGATGCATCCGCTATCGGTTCTGCCGAGAGAACAGCCGCTGCGATTGCTGTTGAAATTTTCATTTCCCTGTATTATAGCAGACGGCCGGAAGTTTGGCAACAGTGCCAAAAGGGGCGCGGTTTGCCAGCTGGCTGCATAAATTTCTCGGTGCGCCCTTGTTTTTATGCGGCAAAATATGCTATAATATCTCTAACAACAATTCAACAGCTTTGCGTTCGTCGCATTGTTGGCTCGAGTGAAACCGCAAATTTCTAACTTGAAGAGCCGAAATGAGATGAATGCGTCCACTATGGGCGCATTCTCTTTCGTGGTTTCTTCAAGGGCTTTTGCGGGCCTCACTCGGAATTCGAAGGAGAATAGCGCCCTCTCTTTTCCCTTCGGTCCCAAAAAGAGGGCAAAGAAAGGAGAAAGAGAAGAGATGCGAATGGTGTCATATTGGAAGGATGAAAACGGGGATTCCCC
>JAFWBO010000067.1 GCA_017507065.1 Kiritimatiellia bacterium
CGCCGCTTTTCACCACTTCCTCCGTCGTGTTGGAGACGGAAATGAACATCGGGACGTAATACCCGTTCGTAGACGACGTCTCCGGCCAGTCGAAGGCGGATTTGTCCACGGAACCGAGATGTTCCTCCACGACCATTCCGGCTTCGTCGTAAGACCAGCGGTACAGCGAAAGCCGCTGGCTCGTTTTCGTGATGCCGGAGGAATTGCCGCCGATCTGCTCGACACGGAACTCGTAGCAGCCCTTGCCGGGCACGTAGTGCGCCACGAGAGAGAGCGAGGCGTTGCCGCCGAAACTTCTGTTGTTCTCGAGGTCGAACGCGCCTCGCGCCGTGAAAGTGTAGTTCGTCTTCCGAGACTTGCCCGCCGCGTCATAGTAACAAAAATCCTCAAACTCCACGAATTGCGCGAGCCTTGCCTTCAAGGATATCTTCTCAAGCCCGCGGGGAACCGTCGGCGTATGCGTCATCTGGATGTAGCCGAAACCGTTGCCTTCCATCTGGAGAGCGCGCTTGGTCGAAGGATCTTTGTAATAGCTGTAGCACCACATCCCGGGACCGGCGTCCCATCCGTTAGGCGTGGTGGTCGCAGTGAAATTCGTGTAATAGCCATATTCCTGCGAAGTGGTCGTGTCGAAATTTTCCGTCCAGAAGGCGTTGCCGGACGGCATGTCGGTCCAGTCGGCGAACGATTCCGTCATCGTGCGGGCCTTGGACGAGACGCCGCGCTTGTTGACGTTCGTCCCCTCCTCGGAACATCCGCTGAACTTGTCGCTCTTCGCATCGTTCCAGTAGTTGAAATTCTGATAATCGGCATGGACGACGGTGAGTGCGCGCGTCTCGTGGTCGAGCTGGAAAAGTAGATAGCCCGTCGCCGCATCGCACGGAATGTGCGACCAGCCGTTCGTGTCGGAAGATTGCACCATGCCGGTGACGGGAAGCGCATTCGTCACATCGGCGCTTATCCAGCAGTTTGTCGAGAATGCAAATGCCGTATCTCCGGGAATCTGGGCGTTCACCGTCTCGAAACGGTAGTCGATGCCGGCACGGTCCGGCTCCTTCGTCTGGAGATAGCCGCGGAAAGTGTTGCCGAGGACGATCTCCATCGGAACAGTGTTCGTCGCACCGCCGGAAGCCGACTTCCAGACGAGATTAACGCCCTCGCAGACGCTTGCATGTTCGCGAAGACGGACAAACCAGTTCGTGCCGCAGCTCTCGAACGCCGCCCCAGAAGCGGCGACGCCGGAAGACCTGTTGGTTACAACCGGTATGTTCTCGCTGTAGCCGGGTACGCCAAGCCCGGTTCCGGAGTAGTCGAGATATTCGTAGTAGGGAGCCTCGAGCTTCGTCTCGAACCAGAACTCCACGTCTCCCGGCATCGGATCTCCGCCAGGCCCGCGCGGAAGGTCGAGCGCGGACAGGGCGTCGTAGGCGGCCGATTTGTGGTTGAGGACGGTCGTCTTCCACGCGGTATTCGTCTGGTTCAGGTAGCGCCACCGGTACCACATGCGCGAGACCGTCACAATGTCGGACGCCGAGGCGAGTGAAGTCGAGGAATTGAGCTGATACGTGCTCTTCGCCCGCGCGAAAACGTCGTCTGCGCCAGCCGCGGGGAAGGGCGTGTTGAACGCCGCTTCCCAGCCGAGCGTCGCTTTGCCCTTTTTGCTCTCGTCAAAGAATCCGTAAGGCTCCAGGTCAACGCGCATCGCCGGATAGGAAACGATTATGTTGTCGAGCTCGACAAGCGCCGCTTCGGAATTCACAAACGATATATCGGTTCGAGTCAAGGTTCTCCGTATCCTGAACCTCGCGGGACAACGGTAATTCAAAGGAATATACACCCGGTAGAAATCCGTGTTTGCGCCTGCGTGGGTTATGTTGAGCGAAAGCGCGTTGGTGGCCGGCAAGGCGACAAACCCCGAAGTGCCATTCCGGACGAGAGAATTCATATCTACCGTTTGCCAATCGGCTTTCCCGTAATAATTCGTAGTGTATGTCTCTTCACCCGTCTCCTCTACGGTATTTGTGGTTACGGTATATATGTTTTCGTCGTACGGAGCCGCGGCGGAACCAATCACGTTTGTCGCGACTTCTACGACAATGCCAAACCCGTCTTCCTTTGCGGCGCTGTTAACGGCATCGAAATAAATCGTCCCAATACCTTCATCGAAGCACGAGGAATATACGACGGCGTCAGTCGTGTTCATCATGAGGACCTGACTGGAACCTCGTCCGTCGTTCCCCACAACCTGGGCGGAATTGGTGAATACGGACGAATTTTCAGACCACGGCATGTGTATGCTGCTGGACGCCATTTCTGATCTTCCCCTGCGAAACACGTTTCCGTGCAGGCAATTCTCGAGTTTCCACAAAAGCGCGCCGTCTTTCCGGAACAAGGCGGAATTTGCTCCGTCCATCAGATTATGCGTGCCGGAACCGAATTCCCTGTCGTAAAACATCCAGTATGTGCTGTTGGCCGTGTTTGTGTCGGAATAGCCTTGGCCAGTGACGGCGGACCCCTCGATGGACTCGTCGTTGTTCATGAGCAGGACGCGCCCCGACTCCGTCTGCCCGACATCCCCCGACAGGTCGTCGTACGGAGTGCGGCCAAGTATCTCAAACTCTATCGTCTCGGAAAGCTCCGCATAGTAGAACGTCTCCTCGCAGAAGAATACGGCGTTGTACACGCCGCGCGCCGTCGGCATTTCGTCCGAGCGCGTACCATCCGGCAGCGTCACGTAGTACGGCGCGACAACGCCCGTGAGAGATTCGCCCGTCGTGACGGCTGCAGGGGCCTCGCCTTCGCTCCACGAAAGTTTCGAGAGTCCCGGACTTCTCGTCCAGCGGTTCTCCAGCTTGTGCCGCCAATCCTTCACAGCCTCCCCAATGGTGTTGTCGCCCGCCGGGACGTAGACGCGCCCGTTCTTGCTGTTCCAGTCGACGCTCTCAGACGACGACGGCGCTTCGCCGCTTCCGGCCGTCTTGCCCCATGCCATGTATATTTCCGAACCGTAGGCGAGATTGGACAGATATACGAGATTCGTCGAAATGCCGTTGACGTTCCACGACTGTGTTTTGTGTGGCAGGATGTTGCCGTCCTTGTCGAAGAATCTCACGTCCGCGCCGTTCGGCAGCGCTTGGGAATATTTGAACCCCGCAGGAACATCGTCCTGTATCACGACGGCAACGAGCGTGTTCGTCGCATCTTCAGCCGAAATCGTCTCGCGAATCACGATCTTTGCCGTCATGCCGAGCGTTTCGGTCGGCGACTCCTGCGCGTGGAGTATCTCGAATGGCGAATCTGCATAGACGCTGGCGACGCCATCGTAATTGTCCGTTCCGGCTATCCTGGCCCTGAGAAAATATTTCCCTGCCGCAGTCGGCTTTGTCGTGGAATAAGTGCCGTTTTTCGAAGTGGAATATTCATATATGACGTCGCCGAACTCGTGCTCGCACGTCGGTTCGCTTTCGGGATTCCCGATACGCCAATTGTCTATCCTGAGATTCGTTATGTAGTTCGTCGCCTTGAGAATCTTCCAATCCTCGTCGAAAACATCGCTGGTGTCGTCGCTCCATTTGAACCCGTCCGCAAGCACGAGTTTCAAATGGTACGTGCCCGCATCTGTAGCGGAAGTCGTGCCCTGTATCTCTTGAAAAACGAATTCATAGCCTTCCGTGACGATTTTCGTTATCGCCGCGCCCGTGTAATACACGGGTTCGGTAGAAGGTTTTTCGAGGGGGCTGTCGAGAACCGCCTTCAGGCGGACGATTACGACGCCGTCACCGCCCTTGCCGCCGGGGGCGGCGTCATTTCCGCCGCCGCCGCCGCCGCCTGTACCATCGACACCGGGCTCGGCCGCCGTATGACTGGTTGTAGACGTGCCGTATCCACCGTTTCCGCCGCCGCCTTTGCCGCCAGCGCCGCCGTCAGATGTTGCATTCGTCCTCGCGCCGCCGCCACCGCCGCCGGCATACCAGATTTCCGTGTCGTCGAAGATCGTGCTCGCCCTTCCATCGCCACCATTGCCGGCCGTGCCTGCGGCAACCGTATTGCCGCCGGTCGCACCTGCGCCGCCGCCGCCGCCGCCGACACGGTTGTGCGAACCGGAACCGCCGGCATTGCCGTAGCCGCCGAAAACCGATCCTGGCTGCGTGGCAGTTCCGCCGGCCGTACCGCTCTTCGAGCCGCCGCCGCCCGATCCGCCTGAGTTGCCCGACGACTTGTCGCCGCCGCCGCCGCCGCCGAGAGCACGGATTATGTCGTTCCCGGAGAGTGTGATGCTGGTATCTTCCCCGTTCTCTCCGGCGGCCGTGCCGGGCGCGCCGCCCGCGCCAACCGAAATCGAATACGTACCGCTTGCGAGAACAATGTCATTCGTCTCGACAAAGCCGCCCGCGCCGCCGCCTGCTCCGGCGCCAACAAGCGCTCCCGTAGCCCCCGTTCCGCCGGCGCCGCCGCCGCCTACAGCGAGGATGCGCGCGGTACCCGGACCCGGCAGCGTGAATGAGGCCGCTTCAGCCGCATTCGTGAATTTGAGGACGAGCTCGCCTCCGACCCAATTCGTCTCGGCGTTCACGTACGTGACGTTCGCGAGGTCGGCGCGAAGCAAAGGCGCGGCTACGGCCGCCATGACGGCGGTCGCAAACGTGAGCAGCGTTTTACGTGCCCTATTCATTGTTCGCCACCTCGCTTTCGCGCAATTGGGATAAACCCTTCCTGTCGGTCCTTTTAGAGACAATCCTCCTTGTTTGGTTCTATGTGCGATTATATCAGAACAATCGCAAATAAACAACAAAAATAATCAAATTTTTCCGTTGTCGATAAGACGTGTTTTGCCGCACTTGGCGGCCACGAGAACGACATCGCCTTTGCGGACGCTCTTCACGTCTTCAAGAGTGTCTGGAGACACGATTTCGACATAGTCGGTTTCAAGCCCCGCATCGTCTATCATTTTGCGCAGCCGCCTTTTTGCCGCCGCGGCTTTTTCTCCCGCTTTCACCCCCGCCACGGCGCGGGAAAGAACGACGGCGCGCTCCTTCTCTCCCTCGTCGAGATACGTGTTCCGCGACGATTTTGCAAGGCCCGACTTTTCGCGCACTATCGGCGCGACGACGATGTCGATGCCGAAGTCGAGATCGCGGACCATCCGCTTTATCACCTGCGCCTGCTGGTAGTCCTTCTGCCCGAACACGGCGAAATCGGGGCCGACGATGTTGAAAAGCTTGGCGACGACGGTGCACACCCCGCGGAAATGCCCGGGCCGGCGCGCGCCGCAAAGGCCTTTGGAAAGCGTCTCTTCGTTTACATAGACGGAATGGTCGCTCGCATACATCTCGGCCGGCGAAGGAAGGAACACCGCCGTGGCGCGAGCCTTGCGGCACTTCGCCAGATCGGCCTTTTCCTCCCTCGGATATTTTGCGTAGTCTTCGTTCGGCCCGAACTGCACGGGGTTCACGAAAATGCTCACCACTATCTCGTCGGCTTTTTTCCGCCTGGCCGTTTCGATGAGGCTTAGGTGACCTTCGTGAAGACACCCCATGGTTGGGACGAGCGCGATGCGCCGTCCGTTGCGTTTTTTCTCTCTGCACCATTTCTGGAGCTTGGCGGCAGACGTGAATATTTTCATTCCGATATTCCTTTGAGCATGGCGATTTCCTCTTTGTACCCCTGCAGATCGCAGGGCGTTTCAAGATAAAACGGCAGATTCCCGAACGCCTCGTGGCGGAGGATCCTCCCGAACGCATCGAGCCCGATTTTCCCTTTGCCTATTTTTTCGTGGCGGTCTTTGTGCGAAGAGCGCACGTTCATGGAATCGTTGATATGGACAGCTTTGAGCCGGTCGAGCCCGATCGTGCGGTCGAATTCCGCGACGACACCGTCGAGATCGCCGACGATATCATAGCCCGCGTCCCACACGTGGCACGTGTCGAGGCACACGCCGAGAGGGACGTCCGCAAGATCGATTATGCGCCTGAGCTCCTCGAACGATCGCCCGATCTCCGAACCTTTGCCGGCCATGGTCTCGAGAAGCACCGTCGTCGACGGCATCTTCCCGAGCCGGTCGGCGACATCGGCGAAAACGCGCCCGAGCATCGATGCAACGAGTTCTATGCCTTTGTCCGCACCCTGCCCTACGTGCGAGCCGGGATGGAAATTGTACATTGCCCCTCCCGTAGCTTCGAGGCGCAGCAGATCGTCCTTCATCGTCGCTTCGGCGAATTCGCGGACTCTCGCCTCGGCCCCTGCCGCGTTGAGCGTGTACGGCGCATGCGCGAGAATCGGCCCGACGCCGTTCTCCGCCGCAAAGCGCACGAACGCGCGCACGTCCTCCGGATCCACCGGTTTCGCCGCGCCGCCGCGCGGGTTGCGCGTGAAAAACTGGAATACGTCCGCTCCGATGGAAACGGCCGTCTGCGCCATCGCGAGATACCCGCCGGAAGAAGAAAGATGACATCCGATTTTCATATTGCGCCCTCCGCTCCGGAAACAACGGCTTTTATCGAGGCCCACATGCGCCGCTTCATCTGCGCGAGCGCCGGCGTCACCACGGGAAACCTGAGAATGTCGCCGGGCGCGTGCGTCACGAGAATGCGCCGCTTCTCTCCGTCGACGATATGCGTTCCAGGCGCCACCGCCGCGAACTGCGGAAACCATTTCTTGAAACTTGCAGCCCCGAGAACAACATACGAAGCGGCGTCCGGAAGCGGCCCGTCCGAAACAACCGGCATCGTCACGGCGTCGCCTCCGAGCGCCGCGACTATCTTTCCGGTCATTTCGCTCCCTGCTTCGTCGAGGGGCGCGGCGACGAGAAACGCCGCCTTGCACCGGATGCGCGGCGACAGCCCGGCGTTCGCCGCGGCCGCGGGCGCTGCTCTCGGGGCGGGAGCGGGCGGGCGGCGCATCGCGGCCGCAGATTGAGACGGACGCGCCGACGGGGCGGACGCGCCGGCCGGCGAGCTTTCCGCCAGCAGGCTCCTGTCCATCTCGACGCTCCACACGCCGAGTTCGCGGAGAAGCGCAAGATGGTCTTCAAGACCGTTCAATATCTCTTCAATACCGTTCACTTCTTGTTGAACCCGAACGGATTCTTCTTCTGCCAGCGCCAGGCGTCGCGGCACATCTCGTCGATTCCGCGCTCGGCCTTCCAGCCGAGTTCCGCAAGAGCGAGAGCCGGATCGGCCCAGCATTCGGCGATGTCTCCCGGACGGCGGGGACATATCTCGTACGGGATCTTGCGGCCGGACGCTCTCTCGAACGCCTTGACGATCTGGAGGACGGAATACCCGTGTCCCGTCCCGAGGTTGTAGATCTTGAGCCCGAGATTCTTTTCTTTTTCAATCTTTTCAATCGCCTTGAGATGGCCTTTCGCGAGATCGACCACATGGATGTAATCGCGCACGCCCGTGCCGTCGCACGTCGGATAGTCGTCGCCGAAGACCCGCAGCTTCTCGAGCCTGCCCACCGCCACCTGCGCGACGTACGGCAGAAGATTGTTGGGGATGCCGGCGGGGTCCTCGCCTATAAGCCCGGATTCGTGCGCGCCGATGGGATTGAAATACCTGAGTATCACAACGTTCCACGCCGGATCGGCCTTCTGGACGTCCTTGAAGACCTGCTCCATCATGAGCTTCGTCCAGCCGTACGGATTGGTGCAGCCGGGCGTCGGGAAATCTTCGCGTATCGGCACGGTGGGCGGCTCGCCGTAAACGGTGGCGGAGCTCGAGAACACGATGTTCCTGCAGCCGGCTTTGGCCAGGCACTCGAGAAGCGTGAACGTGCCCCCGAGATTGTTGGCATAATATCTGAGAGGCTCCTTTGTCGATTCGCCGACCGCCTTGAGCGCCGCGAAATGTATCGCCGCGTCGAACGGACCGTCCTTCTCGAGAACGGCCGAGAGTTTCTTCGCGTCGCGGATGTCGAGCTGCCGCAGCGGGACTTCGCGCCCGGTTATCTTCGCCACCCTGCGGAGAGATTTCTTCGAACTGTTGCAGAGATTGTCCACCACGACGACATCATGGCCCGCGCCGAGAAGTTCGACCACGGTATGGCTGCCTATGAATCCGGCGCCGCCGGTCACGAGAATTTTCATTTTGTCACTTCCTTTCGTTTTTGAAAACCACTTTTGCCACGACCGGGAAATGGTCGGACGGATACAATTTACCGCCGGGGCGGCCGTCGCCGGCTGTTGCGTATGAAAGCACCCTCGTCCCCGGAGAAACGTATATGTAATCGATTCTCTTCATGTCCGACGCGTGTCCGGGAATGTTGCTCTTTTCCGCGCTGGCGGCAATCGCCTCCCGCGAAGAAAGTTCGACGTCTCTCCATTTCCAGAAATTGAACGTCCGCCAAGGTCCTTCGGGAGGCGTTTCGCTGACATACATCGCATTGTCGAGAAGCCTGGAAACCGCGCGCGCCGGCTTCTCCGTCTCCAGACAGTTGTGGTCTCCGACGAATACGATGTTCCCGGTGCCGAATTTTTTCATCTTTTCCACGATGAGAAGCATCCCTTTCTCCCGCGCGACGGCGCCCACATGATCGGTATGGGTGTTGGCGAACGCAAATGTCGCGCCGGAAAGCGAATCTCTCAAAATCGCATACGTGCAGATCCTGGGACAGGCGGCGTCCCATCCTTTGGAGCCGGCTTTCTGAGGCGTTTCCGAAAGCCAGAACGTCCCGCTCCCCAGCACCTTGAACCTGTCGCGCCGGAAAGCGACCGGAGAGGCCTCGCCGCTTTTGCGGTCGGCGTTTCTGGAGTCTCCGAGAAACACGTATCCGGGAAGCCTTTCGGCAAGCCACTTCCGCTGCCCGGGCTCGACCTCCTGGAA
>JAFWBO010000068.1 GCA_017507065.1 Kiritimatiellia bacterium
CATGCCGAAGGCGACGGAATCGTTCGCAAGCTGCGACTGCTGGACGGCGGCCTGCGGGGCTGCAGCCGCCGCCTCGACGCGGGCGGCCGAGACCGGCTCGGAAGCGGCCTGCAAATACCGGTTGCCTCTCACGCTCTTGCGGGCGACGGGAGCGCGGGAGAGCGAGCCGAGCGTGCTCTGCGCGTTGTTCGAGAAGTTGCGCGCGCTATCCTCGTCGACGATTCCGAGATCGGCGTTCTGCGTCACGTATTCCGCGCGCTTCTGCACCTGCTTCTGGAGCGTCATGCGCTGGAGCTCGTCGAGCCCGTTCGCGCTCTGGCTCTGCGCTTTCGTGAGAACGACCGTGCCCGATTTGCCGACGATGGAAACCTGGTTCATTCCGATTTCGACGACGTCGACCTGGTAGGCGCGCGGGTTGACATAATAGAGGCCAGGCTGGAGCACCTTCTCCATGACGCCCTTCTCGCCTGGGCCGGCGAACCGCCCCTCTCCGGCCGGTCTTCCCGTTTGGCTCGTCACGACCCCGACATAACCTATCGGGATGTTGATGGCGCTCAGAATCTTCACATCGTATCCTTCCGGATTGAGACGATACGTGCCCGGCCCCAAAACATCCTTCCAGACGCCCTTAGAGTCGCGGTCAAGCGCAAGAATCTCGCCGGGAGGGAGTTCACGGCCGTTCTTGCTCGTCACGATTCCGACGGATCCGGCGGGAACGGTCAACGTCTGGACGATGCGCCAGTCGTGCGTGACGGGATTGAGGAAGTGGCGGCCTTCAGCAAGAGGAATGCGCTGGACGCCCTTCTGCCCGGGCTCGGCGAGAATCGCGCCGGGCGGCAGCTCGTCGCCCGTCTTGGAGGTGACTATCGCCATCTCTCCCGGTCCGACGGAAATACGGCAGAAGCACCATACCCATACGAACACGGCGAAAGCAACGACAGCAAAAGCGGCGAAACCGGCATGGAGAGCCTTTTTCATATCGTTCATTTCGCACCTCCCTTCTCTTTTGCAAAACCGCTTTTGACGGGGATCCCCAGCATCTCTCGCGAGTCGTCAGCGGTGACGACATCGGTTATGCGCGGCGCCGTCTTCTCGTAGAGCCGCGCTCTCAAGTAGTCGCGCTCGTCCGCGTAGACGGAGACCTCGCGCTTCAAGACCTCGGCCTCGGCGGTCGTCCTTGCCTCGACGACTTTCCTGTCTGCCTCGGCTTTGGCAAGACGCGCGGCGGCTTCTGCCTCGGCCGATTTAAGTTCCGTCGCGGCGACCTTGAGCCGCGTTTCTGCGGCGATAGTCACCTCGGCCCGCGCCTGCTCGGCCGCGATCTTCTTCTGTATGCGCTCCGTTTCGGCGGCAACGACCTTGGAATTGCGCTCGGCGAGAGACTTCTGCCTGCCGAGTTCCGCCAGAGACTTCGCCTGGACGATCTGCTGGTCGATCTTTTTCGCCTCCTGCACGGCAAGCTCTCGCGCGCGGATGATCGAAGCAACCTCCTGCGGTGCGAAAATATCACGGATGAGAACAGAATTGAGCGAAATCCCCCAAGGCGCACAGACACGCTTGAGATACGACTCGAGCGAATTCTGGAATGCCTGGCGCGACTCGCCCGCGATAAATTCGGTCGCGACCTTCTTTGAGCCTTCGATCCGGGAGAATCCGCGTGCCGACGGGAGAATGATCTTCTGGAGTATGTCGTCCATGTCGCCGACTTCATGCGAAAGAAGCGCGACCTTGTCGAGCTGGAGATTGAATTCGAGCGTGCCTTCGGCCTGCACGGTGAAGCCGTCCTGAGTGAGGAACGAAATCGCGTCCGCTCCGGAAAGTTCGAACCGCTGGCTCTGAACGTTGACAATGGAAACCGAGAAGAGGAACGGATTGAGACGGTGGGTTCCCTCCTTGAGAATGCCGTCGGTGACGCCCTTCATTCCTTCTCCGACGAGGAAACCCGTGCCGGTCGAAGCGTCGGCGCCGGCGGAAAGTATGTCAGAGCCGGTAAGTCGTGTCACGACGCCGACATGGCCTGGCTTGATGGTGATGTCGTCGTAAAGTTTCAAATCGTACGCATAGGGGTTGATGCGGTGGCGACCCGTGCCGAGTACGTCGCGGACGATTCCCTTGTACGAATCGTCACGGGCAATGATTTCTCCGGCCGGGAGATCTTTGCCGTATTTCCGCACAAGCACGCCGAACTTTCCCGCGGGGATATCCATTGCGCGGAAATATTTCCAGCTCCACGTCCACGGATTGCGGAAATATCGGCCTTCGGGCAAAACCTCGATCTGGATGCCTTTATATTCCGGACCGGGCGCGAGAATCGCCTCGGGCGGCAGGTTCTCGCCGGTCTTCTTCATAAGAACCGCGATCTGACCGTTCCCTGGTTCGATTCGCCAGCCCCACCAGACCCATGCCGACACGACCGATACCGCGGCGCAGGCGAAAATCAACATTGCGCCGATTCGCCCAGAGTGCCCTTCGGGAGCAGGGTTTCTTCCTGTCATTTTGTCTCCTTTCTTCGTGAATCGGAAGATATTATACCATAATTTTAGGCGCGAGAGACCTTAAAATCCTCCATGAAGATGGAATTTCACGCAAATATCCCGTTGAATTTTACAGAGCGCTCGGGCACAGCTTCGCTATCGGGCATCCCTCGCACACGCGCTTCACAGGGCCGCACCGCGTCTGTCCGAAAGAAACGAGATGGCTGTTCCATGTTTTCCAGTATTTCACCGGCAGTATTTTACGCAAAGCCATTTCGGTCTCGAACGGCGTCTTCGTTTTTACAAGCGCGAGCCTGTTGGAAATCCTGTGCACATGCACGTCGACGCATATCGCGGGAAGACCGAAGCCGACGGCAACCGTGAGATTGGCCGTTTTCCGGCCGACGCCCGGAAGCTCGCAAAGCTCCTCGACGCTCTTCGGCAGAACACCCGAGAACTTTTCTCTGAGAACCCGAGGAAGTTCTTTGAGATGCTTCGCCTTCTCTCTGAAAAAACCCACTGGATATATGAGTTTTTCTATCTCGTCCGCTGAAAGACGCTCGAGATCGGACGGAGCGAACACATCACCCTTCTTTTTCGCGAAAAGCCGCCTCACGGCGCCGGCCGTGCATGCGTCTTTCGTGCGCGAGGATAGAATCGTCCCCACCAGGACTGAAAACGGATCGTGCGTCTGGGCTTCAATGAGTTCGATTATCGGCGCGGAATGAGCGGCGAATTCTTTTCGGAGAGCGCGGTCTATCGACGCTATGCGCTTTGCGTCCGTCATGTTTACGCCCTGCCGTCTCCGCGCGGACGCGAGCGCACCGCAAAAACGACGAGCATCACGGCAAGGACGAGCAAAAACGCCGTAGCAGCCGTCCTCGTCCAGTCTCCGGACGAAACGCTCTTTACGAATATCGCCGAAAGCGCCCATGACGACACGGCCATCATGAACACCATCGGCATGCCGGTTATCCAGCCTGGCCTACCGTTTTTGACAAACCAGAGAGTGGCGGCGAGAAGCGTAAGAGCCGCGAGAAGCTGGTTGGCCGAAGCGAATATGGTCCAAAGCTGCTTGGCCGCCGCGGGATTGGCCAGAAGCAAGGCCGCAGCCACGGCAATCACGAGAAACGTGCCGAAATACATGTTAGAAGCGGCACGGCGCGCGGGAGACGGCGTTTTGCCGTCCTGCGCGCCACCGACGAGCTCCTGCCAGCTGAAACGGGCAAGACGAGTTCCTGCGTCGACGCTCGTCATGAGAAACGCGCTTACAGAAAGAAGCATGAAACTCTCGGCAAGACGCGTGCCTGTCGCTTCCGGGATCCCGACGGCGCCGAAAAGCCCCGTAAGAAAGCCGGCGATTGTCGACGCGAAAAGCTGCACCGGCTCCATCGTCTGCACGGCTTTGACATAATCCGCCTGGCTCGTGAACGACCCCGCCACGCCAACGAGGGCGATTATCGCGAGGACGCCTTCAAGAAGCATTCCGGCGTAGGCGACCGGACGTATCGATTTCTCGTTCCCGAGCTGCTTGGCGCTCGTGCCCGATGCCACGAGAGCGTGGAAGCCCGAGCACGCGCCGCATGCGACCGTGACGAAAAGGAACGGGAACAGCATATCCGCCGCTCCAGAGCGCCCGACCGCCGAAAACCCGGTGAACGCGTCAGTCCCGAGGACGGGATGAGCGAAAAACACGCCCGCAAATCCGAGCGCCATCATGGCATAAAGAAGATACGCGTTGAGATAATCGCGTGGCTGCAACAGTATCCACACGGGACATGTCGAAGCGAAAAAGCAGTATACGAGAATCGCAAGCGTCCACACAACGCTTATTGTCGCGGCATCGAGACCGAAACGCGCGAGATCGAGCGGGTACACATTGCCCACCCAGACGAAAGCGAACATCAACGGAACGAAGAGGAGCGACGCCCACAAGACCGGCATCCTGAAACGATAGACGCAGATGCCGAAAACCACGGCCTCGGCTATGAACAATATCGATGCCGTGGCTATTGCAGGATCTGCGAGAAACGTCCCGGCGATCTGGCGAGTGAACTCCGAAACGACGAGAACGAGCGCGGACCAGCTGAAAAGAAGGAACAGCGTCTTGCCGGGCTTGCCGAGCACTACACCTATCACCGAGCCGATGGATTCTCCCCCGTGTCTCACCGAAAGGAAAAGCGCTATCATATCATGGGCCGCACCTATGAAGATGCAGCCGAGTATTATCCACAGAGCGACCGATGCCCAGCCGAATTCCGCTGCAAGGACCGGTCCTACTATCGGGCCCGCCCCGGCTATCGCCGCGAAATGATGTCCGAAGAGGACGGTCGGATGCGCCGGAACGAAATCGACACCGTCGCGGCGCGTATGTGCCGGCGTAGGACGGGAGGGATCTATTCTGAGAACTCGCTCGAGATAGCGGGCATATACAAAATATCCGCAGGCGAACGCCGCGGCAGCGATTCCGAGAAGCAAGGCTCCGTTCATATTTTTTCTCCGACTCTTTTTTTTCCTGGTTTTCTTCAGAAACGGCACGGGTGCGAATAAGCCGGATTCTGTTCCCTTCGGCCCTCTTTCAAGAGCGTCCGGTCCGGTCATTCATCTGAGCGATCTACCCGAAGCCTGAAGCCGCGCGCTTTCGCTTTCGCGGCGCCGGACGAGCAGCCCGTCGGCTCCCTATGCGATCTTGCTCCGAGGAGGGTTTGCCCTGCACCCGCCTTTTACGGACGGGCCGGTGGGCTCTTGCCCCGCCTTTTCACCATCACTCTCCCTTGCGGGAGGGCTGTCTGTTTTCTGTGGCACTTTCCTTCGCGTGGGATTTCCCCCCGCCATCCGCCCTTCACGGACGGATCCTCCGCTCTGTGGAGTCCGGACTTTCCTCTGCCGCTTCCGCGGCAGCGACCGGTCGCGCCCGCGCCGTTCCTGAAGAAAAAATGTTGTCGTCAGCGGTAGAGGATGCGCCCGCACATCGTGCACGCCACGACACGCTGGCCCTTGCCCGCCTCGCCGTTCTTTTCGTTCGCGTCCACGAGCTGGGCAACGCTCGGCGGCTGCACGAGATGGCAGCCGTCGCACACTCCATCGTGCGTAAGAGGCACCACCACGGGCCAACGCTTCTGCTTGAGACGTTCGTAATAGCGGATGAACTGCGGATCGGATACCGCTTTGAGCTTTTCAACGCGTTCGGCCTTCGCCACTTCGAGATCGGCGCTCGCCGCGGCGATACGCTCGTCCATTTCACGGCAGAACTCGTCGACCTGCCCCTGCTCGGCATCAAGTTTGGACTGAGCATCGTCGATGCGCTTCTGCGCCGACGGCAGATCGTCCATAGCCGCAAGCTGGTTGTTTTCTGCGGCCTCGAGGTCGTGGCTCACAAGATCTATCTGGACGGAATACTGCTGATATTCCTTGTTGCTCTTGAGTCCCGCCTGCGTGGATTTGAGCTGCCTGATTCTCTCCTTGAGACTCTCGGCGTCGGACTCATACCCCTTGACGCGCCCTTCGGCATACTCTTTGTTCGCCTTCGCAGCAGCAAGATCGGCGTTAACCCCGGAAAGCTTTGCTTTCTCGACGGCCTTTCTGCGGGGCAAATCCTTCAACTCCATCTCAAGCTCGCGTATGCGACCGTCAACTTCCTGCAATTCGACAAGCGAATCGATTACCGTCACGTTTCGGATCCTTTCTGGGGCAGGAGACGGGACTCGAACCCGCAACCCACAGAATCACAATCTGTTGATCTAACCAATTGATCTACTCCCGCCATATATGGAGCCAGGTAAGGGATTCGAACCCCCGACCTGCTCATTACGAATGAGCCGCACTACCAGCTGTGCTAACCTGGCTTCAGGTGATTGGTTGCGTATTATACCAATTTCCCGACAAAAAATCAATATGCTATTTTACTTTTCCCATTTCATCAGGGAGCTGCACGTCGGTTGCGAATCTTATAAGCGCGTCGAGCTTCTGTTCTATGCGCCCGAGCTTCTCGTCCACAAGTCGCGCGCGCGCTTCGATCCGGCTGCATTTGAGCTCGATGGCATCGCTGCGTTTTTCGACAAGCGCTGCGATACGATCGGACTCTTTCGTCACCGAATCAAGCAGGTCGCGGTTCGACACGCCTGCATTCCACCAGAAATAAACAAAACCCGCGCCTGAGAAAAAGACGAGGAGAACGACGAATACTGTTGCTGCTCTTTTCATAATGAGGGCATTGTATCAAAAAAACGGCAAGAACGTCAACCGGTTTCTGCACCTTGCCATGTTGCGTCAGCCACGGCGCTCGAGAAGCCCAGTGGTCCATTCGCCGAAAGTCTTGCGCGATTTTTCGGCGAAACCGCGTTCGACATACGCCGAAAGGACCTCGTCGTAGATTTCCGTCAAAATGCCGGAAATCACGAGATGTTTCCCGGATGCGGTGGCGATCTCCGGAGCGAACCTTACAAGCAGAGGCCCGAGAATGTTGGCGACTACGAGATCGCAAGGCGAATAAGGCGCAGGTTCTTTCGATCCGAGAGCGTATTTGAAGAACATCGGCGCGACACCGTTGTCTTTCGCGTTCCGTTCGGCCGATTCCACGGCCTGGGGGTCGACATCGAACCCTGACACCGGAGCGTATCCGAGCTTGACCGCCGCGATCGAGAGTATTCCGCTGCCGGTCCCCATATCGAGAAACGAACCTCCTTCTCCGGAAAGCTCTTCGATATATTCAAGGCAAGCGCGCGTCGTCTCGTGCTTGCCGGTGCCGAAAGCGAGCCCTGGGTCGAGAGTTACGACCACGCCGTCGGCGGGCATCGGCTCCCACGGCGGACGGACGACGAGACGGTTGCCGATTCTTTCCGTCTTGAACGACTTCCTGTAACTGAAACGCCAATCCTCGTCGGGAATTTCCGCTTCGAAAATTTCGCCGCGCGCGCCGACGACGGCAAGCGCCAGCCCGAGCGTCTTCTTCGCTTCGGCAAGGCGTTCGCGTTCCGGGAAATAGAAGCCGACCTCCGTGAGGCTCTTCTTTACATCTCTGAACGAAGACAAAACGAAAACCCCTCCGTCGAAGACCTCGAAGAGGGGATTCACGTATTTCTCGTCAATCAGCGAGAATACTCTGAACATATTTTACTTGGCGCTTTTTTTCGCGACAAGCTTCTTCACGAGCGTGGGACGCTGAACAAGCACGCGCACATCCTCATCGCCCATTTTCTGCACATCTGCCTCGGCCATGCCGAACTTGACGAGACGGCGGCGCTGCGCCGCGTTCTTGCGCGCCTTGCCGGCGGGCGTCTTGCACGGACGTACGTGAGATTCCTTGCGGAGTGTGCGACCTGTACCCATTTTTATATCCTCTACTTTCTTGACTTCTTTATTCGAGACGGTGCTTATGGCGTTTGCCGACGATTGGTGGAGGTAGTCGGATTCGAACCGGCGACATTCTGCTTGCAAAGCAGACACTCTACCAACTGAGTTATACCCCCATGGTTTACCAGCCGTAGCCGGCGCTGCCGCGGAGGCTGGTGGGCCTGACAAGAATCGAACTTGTGACCTCGTCCTTATCAGGGACGCGCTCTAACCAACTGAGCTACAAGCC
>JAFWBO010000069.1 GCA_017507065.1 Kiritimatiellia bacterium
ACGCTGTTTGTGGCGCGGGTTGGTACAGATCACGCGCACCACGCCTTTGCGGCGGATGATGCGGCAGTTCTCGCAAATGCGACGAACGGAACTACGTACTTTCATGGTTGTTACTTTACTCTTTGGAGTGGTCGAATGAAGGGATATTATATCATATTGCTCAGTTAACGCGCAAGGGGGTATTTTCCTATGTTTTATGCCCGGCGTCTTCTGATTCTGAAATTCTTCAGCTCTTTGCGCATAAAGAGGAGCGACGCGGCGAAATACGCCGCCGCGCCAAGCGCGATGAGAACAGTAAGCTGAAGAACGCCGTTGAGTTTCACCGGCAACAACCCGCCGTCCGAAACGATAAACGCGCGCGACAGATAAATCACGACGCACATAACGGCCGAGGCGGAGAATATTTTAACCATCGGAACGGCAATTCTGGAAAATCCGAGCGCCCCGTTTCTGCGCCTGGCGAGCATAACGAGCATCAGACAGCCTACCGCGGAACAGAAAACCGTAGACCCCGCAAGTCCGACATGCCGCCATTCCACGGGCAGAAGCCAAACGGCGAGAATGTTTAAGACCGCGTTCGCCGCCACGGAGAAAAGAGAAACCTTAAGAGGCGTTTTCATATCTCCTTGAGCCTGAAACCACGGAACCATCACCTTCTGAAGCGAAAAGAACCCGAGTCCGACCGAATATACGGCGAGCGAACGCGAAACGCGCAGAGTCGCCAATGAATCGAATTCACCGCCCTCATATATGACGCCCGTCACCTCTCCGGCGAGAATAAAGAGCCCGAAAGCCGCGGGAATCATGACAAACGAAAGAGACGTCAAGGACGAACCTAGCGTTTCCCGGGCCCCGTCCATGTCTTTTTTTGCAAAAAGTCCGGCGAACGTCGGCAGAAGCACCGTTCCGAAAGCAACCCCTATAACGCCTAACGGAAGGTCCATGAGACGTTCCGCATAGCCGATTACGCCGGCGGCCCATGGGCTGGCCAGCTGCGCAAGAAGCTGATCGAGAAGATAATTGAGCTGTATGGCGCCGGCTCCCAACGCGCCTATGCCTATATTGCGCCAGACCTTCACGACTTTTGAATCGCGCCACCCCGTAAATCTGAAAGCGGGCACGACACCGGCGCGGGCCATCATCCACAGCATGAAAACCATCTGCAGCGCACCCGCGGCGAGAATCGCGACGGCGATGCGGTGTATGCGCTGATCGGGCCGCATTTCCGGAAAAAACGAAATCCAAGCGAGCATTGCGATCCAGCAGATGTTCAAAAGGCACGGCATAGCGCTCGACGCCTTGAACCGGCCCAATGCGTTCAACACTCCCATTCCGAACGCGGCGCCGCAGATAAACAGCATATACGGCAAAAGCGTCTTTATGAGACGGACGGTGAGCATAAAGCGCTTCGCGTCGGCAATACCGAGCTCGTTGCGAAACTTCACCACCAATTCGAGCGAGCCTATCGCGACGACGAGAATCGCACCGAGCATAAGCATCACGGTCGTCATCACGGCCCGCGCCAGTTTAGTAGCCTTCTCCAGCGAGCCGTTCTCGACC
>JAFWBO010000070.1 GCA_017507065.1 Kiritimatiellia bacterium
AGCTCGCCGACGACGCGGGCGAAGTCGGCGCCCATGCGATCCATCTTGTTGACGAAAGCGATTCTCGGGACGTTGTAGCGGTCGGCCTGGCGCCAGACGGTCTCCGACTGCGGCTGCACGCCTCCCACGGCGCAGAACACGCAAACGGCCCCGTCGAGCACTCTGAGCGAGCGTTCCACCTCCATGGTGAAGTCGACATGTCCGGGGGTGTCTATTATGTTGATCGTGCATCCGTTCCATTCGCACGTGATCGCCGCGGACTGGATTGTAATGCCGCGCTCGCGCTCCTACACCATGAAATCGGTCGTCGTGTTGCCGTCGTGGACGTCGCCGTGGCGGTGTATCTTCCCGGTGTAGAAAAGTATACGCTCGGTCGTCGTCGTCTTGCCGGCGTCGATATGCGCAACTATGCCTATGTTGCGCACTTTGGATATGTCTTCGCTCATATTGCGTTTATTATACCATAATAAGGACGATTTTTGGCGGAAACGCGCTGCGCCCTACCCGCGCGGCGCGAGAAGCGCGCCGACAAGCTCTGCGTACGAGCCGACAAGCTCGGCGCCGCGGACTTTCTCCGCGGCCGCGCGTTTTTCGGGGGTGTCGCAAAGGAGCACCACCCGGCCGCCGCGCGCTATATACGCGTTGATGCCTTTGATGTCGCGCGGCTTGACAGGGCCCGTCTCCACCGCGGCGTCCACCCCGGCCAGGTTCTCCCAGCCTTTGCCGTACCTGATGTGGAAACGCGCGTCCGGCAGAAGAGTATCGAAAAGAAAACGCGCAGCGCCGCTGTCGTACGTGCGGTACCTCACCGTCATCGCTCCGCGCGGCCTGGCAAGACGAATCGGCCCGGTCGGCCTGACGCCTGTGAGATACTCCATTGCGCCGCGGACTATGTCGAACGTCTCTTCGTCCGACTCCGGATGGGGACATGAAAGAAACACCTTGCCTTTGCCGACGCGTCCGCCGATAAACGCGGCCTTGCCCGTCATGTCCGCGACCTCGTGTTTTCCGTCGGTATCGAAAAGATTGCCGCCGTAGCGCCCAAAAACCTTGATGTCCGAGTCGGGCACCTTCTCTCCCGGCACGGCGGCCGGCCCGCCGGCATAAAAAACGACGCAGCTTGAATTCGTGCACCCCAGTTCTTCCATCCCCTCCGGCGTGAAATCTATCTTCACCGAACCCGATCCGCGGTAATGCGGCGGATCGTCGCCTTTGAAAGGAACGAGCCCGAGCCGGGGCCTGTTCGGCCGCGACTGCTGCAAAGCCATAAACGCCCCGGCGCACACGCCGTAGTATTTGCCTCCGCCGCGCACGAAACGCGCGAGAGCCTCGACCCCTTTCTTGCCGAGGGCGGTGTACTGGGATGTGCTTCCTCCACCCGGCTGTATTACGACGTCAAAGTTTTCAAGCGCCCCGGAAGCATACTCTTCCGGCCCGAGAAACTCGACTTCGTATTCCGGCGAATACGCAAGCATGCGGGCGATGGAAAGCGTGGAATTTTTCGGATCCTGGTAGACGGCCACCCGAACTGGCTTCGCGACTTTCCTTGGAATACGTCCGGCTTCGTCCGCACACAGCCCGGCACAGGCCGCGGACATGGCGACGAACGACAAAATAAATACTCCTCTGGCAGTTTTCATGGCGGGAATTATACCAAAAACGCCGCATAGAATCAAAGGAAGTATCTAAAACGGCAAAAATATGGTAAAATACGCACTTATGAAATCGCTTCACGGACTTCTGAGAAACATCGCTTTCGCCGCGGTCATGATTGCGGCCGTATGGGGATTCCATCTGCTGCTCTTCCGCCACGCCCCGGACGTATTCAGGGCAGAACACGAGGACATGTCGTTCGGCTGGTATGTGCCGCTGTTCTCGCTTTACGTCGCGTGGACGGAGCGCAGGCGCATAAAGGAAAGCGTCGGCTCTCCATCTCTCGCAGGGCTCCTTTTCGCCGTGCCGTTCTTCTTTCTTTCGTTTCTCGGCGCGAGAGGCGCGCAGGTCCGGCTTGAAATCGTCGGATTCGCCGGGTTCCTCGTGGCGGCCGTTTGGGCGTTCTACGGCCGGCGCACGGCATCAAGAATCGTCTTTCCGGCGGCCTTTCTCCTGTTCTGCATGCCGCTTGCCACGTTTCTCGACATAATTACGGTGCATCTTCGGATTTTCGCAAGCTCCGCAGCCTGCGGCATTTTGTACGCTTTCGGCGCCGATGTCGTGCGCCAGGGCACGATGATAGCCGCAGCGGACGGATCTTTCGCAATCGACGTGGCAGAACCGTGCAGCGGCCTGAGATCGATTTTCGCCCTCGCGGCCCTGACGGCCGGCTATGCCTATTTCAGCCAGCCGACATGGACGCGGCGGGCCGTCCTGTTCGCGGCGGCCGTCCCGATAGCGGTGATCGGCAATATCGTGCGGATCCTTTCGATCTGCGCCGTGGCCACATACGCCTCGAGCGGATTCGCCACCGGTTTCTATCACGATTATTCCGGCTATGTGGTCTTCGCCGCCGCCATCGCGCTGATGATCATGACAGGCGAAGCCGTTGGCGCCCTGGCGCGGAAGCATGCGGCGAAAGCCGCCGGCGGGACTGAATCGCATGGAGGGAACTCCGCCGCGGCAGAGCCGCCTGACGTCGCCAGATCGCCGAAGCCGCTTCTCGCCGTATCGATCGCGGCAGTGTTCGTCGCGGCGCTTTTCTGGCAGGCGTCGGAGCCCGAGACGGTCTTATGCGAAGCGCCCGCCGTGACGCTGCCGGAAATCCCCGGATGGACGCATGAAGACCTGCCGCCGTCAGAAGCCGAAACGGAAATGCTCCCTGACGACACGATAATCAAAAAACGCCGCTACACCGCCTCCGACGGCGAATGGTTCGTGGCGACCGTGGTTATAGGAGGCACGAGCAAAAGTTCCATACACCGCCCCGAACTGTGCCTCCCCGCGCAAGGATGGCGCATGGAAAACCCCAGGACGGCGACCGTCGGCGACGTGGAATGGCGCAGGCTTGCCATCTCGCGCGGGACGGGGCTGCCGATCGGCTTTATGTACACATTCTACAACCAGGCCGGATACGCGACCGCCTCGCACGTGAAAAGGATATGGAGGGACGTTCTCGACAGGTCTTTTCTTTCGAGGATTGACAGGTGGGTGATGGTGACGGTCAACTCGTCCGTCGCGTCCGACGCCGCGCTCGAAACGGCCGGCAGGCTGCTGGAAAAACACGGCGTGGTCGGCCGCGGCAAAAGATGAAAACCAAACGGCGCGTTTTATGGTATAATACACGATAATTTTAGAAACGGAGTAAAAACAATGCATCCCTATCGCACCCATACATGCAACGAACTGCGCGCTTCCGACGCAGGCAAAACGGTAAGACTTTCCGGATGGATGTTCCGCCTCAGAGACCACGGCGGCATCCTCTTCGTCGATCTCCGCGACCACTACGGCCTCACGCAGGTCGTCGTGCATCCGTCGAGAAGCTTCTTCGGTCTCGTCGAGAAAGCGCACCTCGAGTCGGTCATAACCGTGACCGGCGAAGTTAAGCTCAGGACTCCCGACACTATCAACCCCGATCTTCCCACGGGCGAAATCGAAATCGAGGCCAACGAGCTCGTCATGGAGTCGGCTTCGCAGGTGACGCCCCTCTACATCCCCGACGAAAAGGCCGACGAATCGGAGGACGTGCGCCTCCAGTACCGGTTCCTCGACCTCCGCCGCGAGAAGCTCCACAAAAACATCGTCCTGCGCTCGCAGGTCATCCGCTTCCTGCGCGAGCAGATGTGGGCGAAGGG
>JAFWBO010000071.1 GCA_017507065.1 Kiritimatiellia bacterium
AGACGTGCGGCATCCGTTCCTTCGTTCGACGGCGGCGCGTTCAGACGGGGCGGCGGATATCAGCAGCAATACGGCTACGGGCCGGGGGGCTATTCCTGCGGAGGATACGGCGGCGGATTCTCCCGCGGCGGCGCGCCGACGTGGAAAACGACATGGCGCAGATGAAAGAGGCCGCGCGATGAAAACCGGGAAAACACTCATCCGAGGCGGAACGGTCGTAGACGGCACGGGGAAGGCCGCGTTTCGCGGCGACGTGCTTCTGGAAGGCGAAAAGATATCGGCAGTGGCCGAAGGCGGTTTCGCAGAAGACGCCTCCGGAGACGTGCGCTCGATAGACGCATCCGGCATGATCGTATCGCCGGGCTTCATAGATTCGCACTCGCACAGCGACGCGTATCTCATCATCGAGCCCGGCGCTCCGTCGAAGATATCGCAGGGAATCACGACGGAAATAAACGGCCAGTGCGGAGGATCCGCCGCGCCGCGATACGGCGAGGCGCGACTCTCTTCAGACTGGGCCTCGCTCCTTGCGGACAGGCTCGTGTGGCGCAGCCTCGCCGGATACAGGGACGCGCTCGCGAAAGCGGCTCCTGCGATCAACACCGTGCAGTTCGCCGGCCACAACACTCTGCGATCGTCGGTCGTAGGATACGCCGGCCGCCCGGCGACGGAGAACGAATTGAAGGAAATGGCGCGCCTTCTCGAAAAAACGTTCGACGAAGGCGCATGGGGGCTCTCGACCGGCCTCATCTACCAGCCGGGCAAATACGCCTCGGACGAAGAGGTCGTCATGCTTGCGCGGACGGCGGCGAACGCCGGGCGTTTCTATTCCACGCACATGCGCAGCGAGGGCGACCGCCTGCTAGAATCCATCGACGAGGTGGCCGCTCTCGCGGAAAAAACAGGCGTCAGATCGGAAATATCGCATCTAAAGACGAGCGGACGGGAAAACTGGAACAAGATCGATGCCGCTCTCGAAAAAATCGAATCGTACGTTTCAAGAGGCATCCTGCTCGGCAGCGACCGGTATCCTTTCACCGCGGCCGGCACAGATCTCGACGTGGTGTTCCCCGACTGGGCGGGCGAGGGCGCTGCAAAAGCCGAAATCGAGCGGCTCGCGCAGCCGGCGGTGCGCTCTCGCATCGAGAAAGAAATCGACTCTTCGGCTCGAGACTGGCGGAGCGTCATGATAGGCGGCACGTGGCATCCGGAAACAAAACGATTCTCCGGGATGACTCTCGCGGCGGCCGCCGCCGAAATGCACCGCTCTCCGGGAGAGGCGGTATGCTTCATCCTCGAGAAGGATCTCTGCAGGACGGGCGCGTTTTTCTTCACGATGTGCGAAGAGAATCTCGACAAAATCCTTTCACGCGGCTGGATCGTGCCCGGCTCCGACGCCTCGCTCCGCGCGCCGTGGGGGCCGCTCGGCGCCGATCATCCGCATCCGAGGGCGTACTCGACGATGCCGGAATTCTTCAACAGGCTGAAAAAGCTCGGTTTTTCGAAAGAAGAGGCGGTAAAACGCATGACATGCGTCCCGGCGGAAAGATTCGGCATATCGCGGCGCGGCAGAATAGAGCCCGGCTTTTTCGCCGATATCGCGGTTTGGCGCGAAGAAGATTTCAGAGGAACCGCGACGTACGCCGCCCCCCACTCGTTCTCCGCCGGGATGGAATACGTCTTCGTGAACGGCGCTCTCTCGTACGCCGGAGGCAAATCCATCGGCAGGGCCGGCCAGTTCCTCGAACCCTCCGGCCGTTGAATTCCCCAGCGGAGTCAGGCGCGCGGCGAGCCGAACTTCTTGACGACTAAAAGACGGTTTTTGCCGTTCACGCGGCGGTACGACACCTCGTCGGCCATCTTCTTCACCATCATTATTCCGAGGCCGCATATCGGCCTCTCGTCGACCGGGAGAGTCGTGTCCGGATC
>JAFWBO010000072.1 GCA_017507065.1 Kiritimatiellia bacterium
CCAGACTACGCGCGGCTGGGCCGCTCCGGCGCGGGCAGGCGAATAATCCTCCTTGCGGACCGAGAGCGTTACCGAAACGAAATAGCGCTCGCCGGGCTTGACCGGAAGGGAGAAGGCGTATTTCCGATTTCCGACCGAGGTATAGTCGGACACGGCGGGCGGCCTTTCGACGGCAAAAGGTTTAACGTCGGCGGCAAGATTTACAAGTTCGCCTTTAGCGGCAAGTTCGCGTTTGCGCATCTCGCCGAGGCCGTGGGGATCTTTAGCGAGCATCAGCGTTTCGGTGATGCCGGGAACCGCCTCTTCCCACGTCCGCTGTTTCGCGTATGTCCCGTCGCGCCAATTGAAAAGTTTGCCCGCCCTTTCGCCGTAGAGCCAGACATATTTCGTCGAGGCGAAAAGCGACTCTTCGAGATTGAGCCTAAAGTGTTCAAGTCGAGAACCGTTGACCGGCTCGTGATACCAGCTGCCGCGAGGAAGAATATCCTTCACGTACATGTCGAAAAAATGCGCGTTGGAAATATGCCACTGCGAACGGTACTTCGCCTGATTTTCAGGCGCGACGAACGCGAGCGCGCCCGATGTCTGCCTGACGGCGTCTAAAAGAAACTGGCGCTTCGTCGCCGAAGCCTGATAATGTTCCGCGCCGTCGACCAGCCGCGCCTCGGGCGGAAGAACATCCAAAACCCCGTTGTAGAAATACGGCAGCAGCATCCCGAGCTCATCGGCGCGGCCGGCAGGATTCGTTTCGTGCCCCCAGTCGAGCATGCCGCCGAACTCCTTGAAAAACGCGAGGAAGAAGATCACCGCGTCGGGATACTCCTCGAAAATCCGCGAAAAGACTTCGCGCCCGCGCTGACGCGCGAGCCTCGCGCACTCGTCGAACGGCGGATCGTTAGGCGTGTGGTAGTATTGGGAAGATTTGGAATAATCTTCATGATCGAGCATCAGCCCCTTCATCCCGGACTTCTTCGCGAGCCACGCGACGTTCGCCATATTCTCGGCGTAGTTCGCCCACGCCTTGTCGTCCGTCCACGACAGGCGGTTACGCCTCATCTCGGGCGTCATCCAGAAAAGAAGGAAACTTTCGCTGAGATGCGGCTTTTGCGAAATCGCCTTGAGCGTTGGAATTTCTTTCTTTAGGCTCGAGCGCGTCCACCTCTCGGTCGGATGCATAATCGCCGTATGCTTTGATCGCACGACGGTTCCGTCGGCCTTCTCGACCTCCAGACCGTCAAGCGCAATCGCCAGACCGTCGAGATACGGCGCATGACGGGCGAACTCATCGGCATGAGCGAGAATGTTGGACGGCGTCGTCTCAAGAATATCGAAAAAAAGGCCGATGTACTTCTTCTCGATTCCCCCAGGAGCCATCGGGGCTGCGCCCGCCGTATGCGCGGCGAACGCAAAGATCAACAGTAACTTCCAGATCTTCATCATTGAAAAGCCTCTTTTCTTTATCTCTCCGACGGGCGGAGAGCCTCCGCCGGCCATTTCGGGAGCGGACCGCCAATCTTATAGACCTTGAAGTTATCAAGTTCGATCACGTCGTTCTTTCCGTTATAAACCTCGGCAGTAATGTCGAAATAAAGTTCATCTGCGCCTTCCGGAACTCGTATGACCGCCTCGCCCGAACGCCATACGCCGTCCTTTCGCGGCGAATTCATCGCAAGGACTTTTTTAAATCCGGCGATCGTCTTGCCCTCGCCGCGGAAATGGAGATTGTTGAAAATCACGCCCGAACCGCTGCGGCGCATCGAGACTTCGACGCTGAGCAGATCGCCGGGCTTTAAACCCTTAAGCGAAATCTCGCGCTCAGGCTTAAGCGCCTCCACGGCCTGGAAGCGGTACGCGACCCCGCTGAATTTCGGAAGCTTCATGCGCGTCTTGCCGTCCTTGCGGATGTCGATGCGGGAATCGTAGCGCACAAATTCGCAGGGGCGCAGGGACGCCGCGAAATCAAGCGCCAGCTCGTCGGCGCCTTCGGGGACGGTGACCGTCGCCGTCACCTTTTTCCACACCGCCGGCTTCGGGTCGACAACCTTCAGCATGACCGTCTTGCCGGGAAGAACCTTTCCGTCCTTTTTCCAGACGACGCTGGGGCGGGCGGATTCGGCGCGCGGCGCATCTTCATACCCGAGGCGGCGGATATCGGCGTAGAACGTGATCTCATAGTTTTCGCCGGGCTTGACCCC
>JAFWBO010000073.1 GCA_017507065.1 Kiritimatiellia bacterium
AAGTACGGATCTTCCTTCAGATAGGTGAGCGGCGAACGTGCGGCGTATTCGACCGGCTTCTCCTTCGGCGTGCCGCCGCAGGCCTTTTCCATCATCCGGGCGTAATGACCGCCGCGCAGCATCGAATCGGCGTGCCAGCGCTTGAGATCGCTGATCGGGCAGAACGCCGCGGCCGCGGCGAAAATCCTCGGACCGACAAGCCCGGACAATAGAAGCGTCATATGCCCGCCGCCCGACGAACCGACGACATAAACCCGAGCGGCGTCGATCTCGTTGTAAACCTTCATCCAGGCAACCGCATCGAGAATATCCTGCACGGCGAATTCCGATCCGCACGCTTCGCTCGTCGAATTGGGCCCGCGGAAATTCGGATAGACGAACGCCCAGCCGCGCTTTTTGCATTCGTCGAGAAGATCTTCGCCCGGGCTTTTGGCGTTGAAATCGTAGCTCCAGGTATGGAGCGCGACGAGAAGAGGAACTTTCCCTTCGGCGTTCTCCGGGAACCACATGTGGAAACTCTGCCAGCTGCCGTCGCGCGTCGATGGAATCGTGACCGTCTTCGGCGCCCAGCCGACTTTTTTCTCCGGCGCGGGCGCGGCTGACGGTTTGAGAACACAGTTCTTCTCGACGAGATTTTCGACATAATCGCCTTCGCGCTGCTTCGAGAAGTCGATGACGCGCGCATTGGGCATATCAGTTTTGAGAACGGCGTTTTCAACCGTGACGTTGCGCGCCTTCACGCCGAGAGGACCGGCCCACTTCGGTCCGTCGGTCGTAACGAGCGTGCGGCATACACCCCAGCCGGTGACGTTCCTGATCGTGAGATTGTCGACGGCCGAGGCAAGAACCACGCCGCGCAGCGCATAGCCGGTGTCGAGATCTTCGAGCGTGATATCGCACGTCTCTTCCGCTTCCGAGGGCCGTTCATGGAAATACATGTTGTTGCCGATGCGCACCAAGGCGTAGCGCGGCACTTCCGCCCCTTTGCAGGGCTTCATGAACGGCGTATGACGAATGCGTTTTGCGGTGACGTTGTAGAGTTTCGCGCCGTTCGAGTTGCGCATCGCCACGAGCGGATGGTTCTGCGCCGCGCCGACGACGTCGGTGATTTCGATGTTGCAGATGTCTTGGCAGAGGTCTTTGCGGTAGTACGGGCACGTCTTCCAGTCGATCGCCGAAAGCGCGACCATATCATCGCCCGTCTGCCCGGAAATGTTCCTGATTTTGAAATCGCGGCAGCCGTTGCGCAGATCGATGCCGTCCTGATTGGAACGGTCGTGCGCCGCGTCGAAAACGATGTTCTCGATAACGGCATCGGAACAGTAGTGGAAGGTAAGAGCCCAGTAGTTTTGATTTCTGAGCGTCAATCCCGAGATCCTGATACCCTTGACGTTAGTCATCAGCACGGGGCAGTTTGCGCGGACGTGCGGATAGCCGTTTTTCATGCTTGTCGATTCGGTAAGTCCGTTCGGACGGTTGCCGTCGAGCGTTGCGCCGTTCAAGCCGGTTATCTCCACATTCCGGGCGTCTTCGGCGATGAAGAAGCCGGTCCACAGACCCGGCGCGGCGGTGAGCGTGCAGCCGTCGAGCACGATGCGCATGTCCGAAGGTATCCTCACGGGAGAGAAGAATACCGCATCCTCCTTCCAGACCACCTCGCCGATCCCGGCGGCCTTCGCCTCGTCGAGCGCCTTCTGG
>JAFWBO010000074.1 GCA_017507065.1 Kiritimatiellia bacterium
GGGGCGCGGACGCGCTCGCATGTCCAGCTCCCCCATCCGCCGTCGCCGCTTTTATATGCGAAAATACTCTCCACGCTTTCTACTTTCGCCGAGAGTTTCTTTCCGCCCGGCGCGCGCGACCCGTCCGGCATGACGCATGCCACAGGGATTTCAAGAACGCCGTCCTCCGGTTTCTCCACCCACCCGGGGAGAACGGCTCCGATGTAGAACGGATAGACGTGGCATACCGCAGAAGCGCGCCCTGCGGCAGGTCTTCCGCCGTCTTCGAAGACCACACCTTGCACGGTCGCCTTGACGGCGGCTTTCGGCCGGCCGTCGGAAGGACGGAGCGGCGCGGAGAAGACGGCCGCCCCGTCGGAACCGAGAGTCTTCTGCGGAAGACGGCGGAAAGCGGCTTTCAATCCGAGATCGTCGTTCCCGAAAACATAGCCCTTCCAGCCCGCGGGAGCGAAAGGTTCGTCTTCGAAGACGACGGCGCCTTCGCACCTCAGCGATTTTGCGGCGCCGCCGAAAAGATGCTCCGCCGAAACCCTGAAAGAAAACTTCGACGCCTCCGCAGTCCCTGCGACATCCGCCTTGACCCGTATCTGCGGAGGCGCGAACTCTTCTATCCTGACTTCCTTCGATGCAAGGATCCTGCCGCCGTCGCCGGGCATTTTGAGAGAAAAAGTCCATTTGCCGCCGGGCTGGCCGTCGGGCACCGAAAAGGTGTCGAGGCTCAACGCGCCGAGAGAATCGGGCATCGCCGGCGCGCGCGCGAAAATGTCGCCCTTGGGACCTGCGAGAGTTATCTCCACGGGGAACGGCTTCGGAGCCGACATAGAAGAGTCGCGGAGAATCGCCTGGAGAAAAATCTTTTCTCCGTGGCGGTATATGCCGCGTTCGGTCCACAGGAACGCCGCGCACTCTCCTGGCGCGAGATAATCGTCGCGCGCGCCGTCCGGCATCGTTTCGCCGACGCGCGAACCGTCTGCCAGCGCCAAGAACGTCATGTCGGAACCGTCCGGCGCCGATGCCACGACCGCGAAGGATTCGCCCTTCGCCACACGCGCCGGCTCGCACCATCCGCGGGAATCGCTGACGCCCTCCCTCACCTTTGTGTTCGACGAAGAATACACCTCTATCCTGGCCCCTTCGACGGGACGCCCCGTGAGCAGCGAAACGACCCACACGCCGATGGCGTCGGCGCCGCATCTGCGCACGCTCAAAGCGAGATCGCTCACGCATACGAGACGGTATATTTCCGGATTCGCCGGCTCCGATCCGTACGCCCAGTCGCGCCGCGGGAAATCGGCGACTCTGGCCGACAGCAGAAAAACGCCTTTGCCGGAAGACCCCTCCGGAACGGCGATGCGCGTGAAAACGCGCCGCTTCTCGTTGCGCGCTCCCGCGCTCGGGACGATGCGCTCTTCTGACGCGCCGGAGAGTTCTTCGGTGTCTTCGCTGTCGACCGAGCCGTAATAGCTTTTGTACACGCGCTCCTCGCGGGCAAGCAGCTGCACGATATTGCGCGGTTCGACGCGCCGTATCTCGGCATGGACGTTCGTCGCGTTTACCGCATCGATCGCGAAAAGCCTCTTGCCGGACGATGGAAGATACCTGCCCGGAAAAGCGAACTTCACCGCCGGCGCGAGATCTTTTCTCGCAAACTGGAATCGCCTTCCCTCGGCGAGACACGGCTCCGCCGCCCCTTGCGCGCCTGCCGCCGGAAGCCCCTTGGATATCTCGAGCACGCTGTCGGCGCCGAAGAGGAAATCTCCCGTGACCGTCAGCTCTGGATACGACTTCCACTTCCCTCCGCGCAAGTGCCATTTCTCTCCGCACCGGAAACCGAGCGCGCCGCTTCTCAGGCTCGGCACGCGCACGTATCGGCGCACGGAGTCCATATCGGGACGCTTCGAAAAACAGATGCTTATACTGTCGCCGCCGGAATACTCGATGCCGAGTATTTCCATGCCGTCCGCTTCCTTCACGGACGGAGCTTGGCCGTCGGGCGGTGTTTTCTTCTCCGTTTTTTTCTGCGAAAGTTCACGCAATGAAGCCCTGCAGTCGGCAAGACGGCCCCGCGTCTCCACGAGCAGACAAAAACAAACGGCGGCGGCGGCGAAAAGCGCCGCGGCCGCCACAGCGA
>JAFWBO010000075.1 GCA_017507065.1 Kiritimatiellia bacterium
AAGTACGGATCTTCCTTCAGATAGGTGAGCGGCGAACGTGCGGCGTATTCGACCGGCTTCTCCTTCGGCGTGCCGCCGCAGGCCTTTTCCATCATCCGGGCGTAATGACCGCCGCGCAGCATCGAATCGGCGTGCCAGCGCCTGAGATCGCTGATCGGGCAGAACGCCGCGGCCGCGGCGAAAATCCTCGGACCGACAAGCCCGGACAATAGAAGCGTCATATGACCGCCGCCCGACGAACCGACGACATAAACCCGAGCGGCGTCGATCTCGTTGTAAACCTTCATCCAGGCGACAGCATCGAGAATATCCTGCACGGCGAATTCCGATCCGCACGCTTCGCCCGTCGAATTGGGCCCGCGGAAATTCGGATAGACGAACGCCCAGCCGCGCTTTTTGCACGCCTCCAGCAACTGCGAGCCGGGGCTTTTCGCGTTGAAATCGTAGCTCCATGTGTGGAGCGCCACGAGAAGAGGAACCTTCCCTTCGGCGTTCTCGGGGAACCACATGTGGAAGCTCTGCCAACTGCCGTCGCGCGTCGAAGGGATAGTGACCGTCTTCGGCGCCCAGTCGGCCTTCTTCTCGATCGCGGGCGCGGCGGAAGGCTCAAGGTTGACATTTTTCTCGACGAGATTTTCGACATAGTCGCCTTCGCGCTGCTTCGAGAAGTCGATGACGCGCGCATCGGGCATATCCGTTTTGAGAACGGCGTTTTCAACCGTGACGTTGCGCGCCTTCACGCCGAGAGGACCGGCCCACTTCGGGCCGTCGGTCGTAACGAGCGTGCGGCAGACGCCCCAGCCGGTGACGTTCCTGATCGTGAGATTGTCTATGGCCGCGGCGAGCACAATGCCGCGAAGCGCATAACCGGTATCGAGATCTTCAAGCGTGATGTCGTACGTCTCGCCCGGAGAGGACGCGCGCACCTTGTAATACATGTTGTTGCCGATCCTGACGAGCGCGTAGCGCGGCACTTCGGCGCCGAACGCCGGCTTCGCGAACGGCGTATGGCGGATTCGCCTGGCCGTGATGTTGTAAAGCTTCGCGCCGTTCGAGTTGCGCATAGCAACGAGCGGGTGGTTCTGCGCCGCGCCGACGACGTCGGTGATTTCTACGTTGCAGATATCCTGACAGAGATCTTCGCGGTAGAACGGGCACGTCTTCCAGTCGATCGCCGAAAGAGCGACCATATCATCGCCGGTCTGCCCGGAAATGTTCCTGATTTTGAAATCGCGGCAGCCGTTGCGCAGATCGATGCCGTCCTGGTTGGCGCGGTCGTGCGCCGCGTCGAAGACGATATCCTCTATGACTGCGTCGGAGCAGTAGTGGAAGGTAAGGCCCCAGTAGTTTGAATTGCGCACGGTCAGCCCGGAAATGCGGATGCCCTTTACGTTCGTCATCAGAACGGGACAGTTGACGCGGACGTGCGGATAGCCGTTTTTAAGGCTCGTCGATTCGGTAAGCCCGTTCGGGCGGTTGCCGTCGAGCGTCGCGCCGTTACGCCCGACGATGGCGACGTTCTCGACGTCATCGGCGACGAAAAAGCCCGTCCAGAGCCCCGGCGCGGCGGTGAGCGTGCAGCCGTCGAGCACGATGCGCATGTCCGAAGGTATCCTCACGGGAGAGAAGAATACCGCATCCTCCTTCCAGACCACCTCGCCGATCCCGGCGGCCTTCGCCTCGTCGAGCGCCTTCTGG
>JAFWBO010000076.1 GCA_017507065.1 Kiritimatiellia bacterium
CGCTGGAAGCGTGCCTCGAGAGGTTCGTGCGCAGGGGGCAGAATCCGGAAAGGGAAGCGCTGCTCGCGGGCGGCGCCGCACAGATTCTCTTCATGCCCGACGTGCCGGACTATGCCGCAGTGGCGGAAACCGTGGCCGCGGCCAAACCGCTCGGCCGCGGCGCGGCCGGGTTCGTCAACGCCGTGCTGCGCAACATCGCGAGAAACAAGGACGATCTCCTCGGCTTCATCGCCGCCTCGCCTCCGGCCGTGAGAGAAAGCTTTCCGGACGGCTTGTACAAAAGATGGCGCGAACGCTTCGGAGAAGAAGGGGCTCTGGCGCTGATGCGCTGGCACAACGAGCCCGCCGAAACTTTCATTGCGGGAAAAGACGGTTCGTTCACGCCGCTCCCAAGAGGTAAAAAGGTCGCGGAAGAGCCGGGATATGCCGAAGGGCTTTTCATCGTGCAGAATCCCGGAACGAAATCGGCGATCGATCTCGTCGCGCCGGCGAGCGGCGAAACGATTCTCGATCTCTGCGCGGCTCCGGGCGGGAAAACCGCGCAGATGGCATGGCGCGGGGCGGCGGTCACCGCGTGCGAAATAAACGCCGCGCGCCGCGTCCTCCTCGAAGAAAACGTGAAACGGCTCGGCCTGGATGTCGAAATCGCCTCCGGTCCGGCCGCCGCCTCGCGGAAGGAATGGGACAAGGTTCTCGTCGACGCTCCGTGCAGCAACACCGGAGTGCTCAGAAGCCGTCCGGAGGCGAGATGGTCGTGGAGCGCGAAAAAGCTCGACCGGCTCGTAAGCACGCAGGCCGAGATATTGGACCTTGCCGCGTCCCTCGTGAAACCGGGAGGGCTTCTCGTGTATTCCACATGCTCGAACGAGCCGGAAGAAAACGCGGAACAATCACGCGCGTTTCTCGCTCGCCATTCCGGTTTTTCTCCGGCCGGCGAAAAGGAAAACATCCCCCACGTCTCCGGCACCGACGGCGCGTACGCGGCTGCGTTCGCCAGAAGAAAAGCATGATGCGCGGCGGACCGTCCGCCGCGCCGGCCTACCGCTTCACAGAGCGTATGACGCCGTATCCGCGCCGCGGAATCGTTTCGGACGTTCCGAAATATTTCTCCTGCACGGGCCTGAGCCCGTCCGCGTTTTTGGCGACGGTGTAGCACACGCCGCCGGGCTTGAGCGCCCTGAGCGCCGTCTCGAGGAAAAGATCGGCAATCCTGTAATCGCTGTAGTACGGAGGATTGCCGGCGAAGAAATCGAAAGAGCCGTCCATTCTCGCGGGAATGCCGGAATCGGAAAGTATGCTCTCGCAGGCGAAGCCGAGGCGCGACGCGTTTTCCGCCGCCGCCTCTATCGCGCGCGAGTGCGAATCCACCATGACGAGATCGAGAGCCGGATGCACGGATTTTGCGAGAAAGCCAACCGTGCCCGCGCCACACCCCATGTCGAGAAAGCGCGCGGGCGCGTCGGAAATCTCCCGGGCCGCCACCTCCGCGAGCGCAAGGCCGCCGGCATCGACGCGCCTGTGGCAGAAACATCCCGGATGGCTGACAAGCTCTATTTCAGGACCGCCCGGCACGCTCGCCTTCCACTTCGCCGCGAACGTCCGCGGCCGCATGCCTTTTGCGGAAACCTTTTCGAGCAGCGAGACTCTGTCGCGCTCCCGCCCGACGAAATCGAGGACGAACGCCGGAGCTTTCATGTTCCCGCCGAGAAGGGCGTATATCTCCTGGAGAAGATCGAGCGAAAGCTCGCCGCTCATTATTTTCGGCCCGGTTCTGAACAACACCTTGTCCCATCTGCCGGCCGGCAGATGCGGAGAACACAGCGTCTTTATGTGGTGGGTCTTTTCTATCGCGTGACGGTCGTATATGTCGAGCGTGTGCGCGACGACTCCGTCGGCCGAGGCCCATTCGGCCGTACGGGTGCGGCCGTGTTTCGCGGCGGCGAAAAGATCTTTCGCCTTGTATCCGACAAGCAGCGTGTTCATCGGTGCATTCTCCGTTTTCAGACGATCAGCATGCAGTCGCCGTAACTGAAAAACCTGTATCCGGCCCTGACCGCCATCGCGTACGAACAAAGCGTCCGCTCGCGCCCGGCGAGGGCGGAAACCATCATGAGAAGGGTGGACTTGGGCAGATGGAAGTTTGTGAGCATCGCATCGCACACCTTGAAACGGTACGGCGGATATATGAATATGTCCGACGCGCCGGACCCCGGGACCACGAGTTCCCCGCTTTCCTCCGCCCCTTCGCGAGCGGCCACGGTCTCGAGCGTGCGCACGGTGGTCGAGCCGCAGCAGAAAATCCGCGAACCGCGGCGGCGGCATTCGTTCACGGCCGCGGCCGTCTCGGGCGGGACGGTGAACGCCTCGAAATCCATATGGTGGTCTTCGATGTTCTCGGCCTTGACGGGACGGAACGTGCCTGGACCGACATGCAGCGTGACGGCCGCGCGCTTCACTCCTTTCGCGTCGAGCGCGGCGAAAATCTCCGGGGTGAAATGAAGCCCCGCGGTGGGCGCCGCGACCGACCCCGTGTGCTTTGCGTATATCGTCTGGTACCGCTCGCGGTCGAACAGTTCCTCCTCCTTCGTGCCCTCGCGCTTTATGTACGGAGGCACGGGCGTGCGCCCGAACTCGTCGAGAAGCTCCATCAGCGGACGCCGCGAAGCGAACGTCACGCGCCACATGCCGATTCCCGAAAGAGGCCGCTCGAGCGTGGCGGAAAGCTCTCCCGCAGGGCCGAATTCGGCAACCTGCCCCGCGCGGCATTTCCTCCCGGACCCGACCATCACGTTCCAGGAAACGGCGCTCTCCGCCGCATCGAGAAGATCCGACGGGGTTTCCGCGGCGGCCGAAACGAGCAGCATCTCCACGGCGCCGCCGGAATCGGGCCAGCGCCCGATCAGCCGCGCCGGGAAAACCTTCGTGTCGTTGACGACGAGAAGATCGTCTTTTTCCATGTAATCCGCGATGTCCGCGATATGTCTGTGCTCGAGCACTCCGGTCGCGCGGTGGAGCACCATCATGCGCTCCTGCCCGCGCCGTTCGGACGGATGCTGGGCCACAAGCTCCTTCGGGAGCGGGAAATCGAAAAGTGACGTTTTCATGCGTCGGGAAATTTTACCAAACTATGCGAATGACTTCAAGCACCCTTGAAAATCGGCTCGGCATTATGGTATAATAAGCGAAGTTATGAAGTGGACCAGATCGTTTATACAGACGCTGCGGGAAACGCCGCAGGACGCCGAAATAGAATCGCACAAACTGCTGATGCGCGCAGGGCTCGTCAGAAAGACGGCCGCGGGCCTCTATTCCTACATGCCGCTCGGCCTCAGGACCCTGCGGAAAATACAGGGCATCATCCGCGAGGAGATGGACAGGGCGGGCGTGCTCGAAATATCGATGCCGATACTCCAGCCCGCGGAACTGTGGCGCACCACCGGCCGGTGGGATTCGATGGGCGACAACATGTTCAAGCTCAAAGACCGCGCGGAACG
>JAFWBO010000077.1 GCA_017507065.1 Kiritimatiellia bacterium
CTGACAGCAGCGCCTCTGCCGTCTTCTCGAGCCCGTCGTCATCGCATTTCACGCAAAGCATTTCTCCAGCACCTCCTTGAGAGCCGCATTGTCAAACCCTTCCACCTCGACAAGCTTCGTTTTGGACGACTCCCCCGTCTTGAACGAAAAACATCTTTTGGGGATTCCGAGCGCGTCGGAAAGGACTTCCACGATCTCCTTGTTGGCCTTGCCGTCCACAGGCGCCGACCTGACGCGCACTTTCACCGACATGTCTCCCGTGCGCTCGGCCCCCTGACGCGACGAACGCGGACAGGCGCGCACTTCAAGGACGGCTCCGCTCATTCTATCACGCCTCCGAGAACGATCTCGTCGGAATCTTTCGCGTACACGACCGCCGACTGCCCGGGAGCCACGCCGAAAATCCCGCCAGGCGCGGAAACGACGCCGTTGTCGAAGAAAGCCGGCCCGGCAGGCTCGCCGGTAGAGCGCACTTTTACGCGGCACTCGAACGCATCGTCGCGCGGCGGCGAAGAAACCCAGTTGACGTCGGCGACGGAAAACGACGTGCGCACGGCCTTTTCGCGCGGCCCGACGATCACGCGGTTGCGGCATGCGTCTATAGAAACGACATACATAGGCTCTCCCGCCGCGAAACCGAGCCCCTTGCGCTGCCCCACCGTGAAATGCCAATACCCGTCGTGCGTGCCGAGAACCTTTCCGTCAAGGCCGACCATCTCCCCCTTCTTCGGTGCGAGAGCGACAAGTTCGTCGGCGTCTCCGGAATAGAAATCCTGAGAATCTTTCCTCGCCGCAGAATCGAAAAGCGCCTCCGCCGCAATGCGTCTCACCTCGCTTTTCTCCAAATCTCCAAGCGGAAACACGGCGCGGGAAAGCTGTTCCTGCGAAAGCCCCCACAGAAAATAGCTCTGGTCTTTCTTCCTGTCGACGCCGCGCATCAGCACGCGCCTTCCTCCGCGGACAGCCGTCCGTGCGTAATGGCCGGTCGCGAAAAGATCGCAGCCGGTCTTCTCCCGGGCGAGATCGGCGAGCAGGCCGAATTTCAAAAGCCTGTTGCACACGACGCACGGATTGGGCGTCCTGCCTGCCGCGCGCTCGCTTTTGAAATAGCCGAGAACGGCCTGTTCGTATCTGGCGGAACAGTCGAACGTCTCGTACCCGATGCCCAGCTTCTCCGCAAGACGGGATGCGGAGGCTATATCCTCCTCTTCGCCAGGACCGAAACACGCGTCCCTGCGGCCGGCCGTCGCATACACCCCTTCACGCCACAGCTTCATCGTCACCCCGGTTACTTCGTGGCCGGCCTTTTTGAGAAGAAGCGCCGCTACCGACGAATCGACGCCGCCGGAAAGCCCAACAGCAATTTTCACGATACACCTCCATCGGAGAAAAGAGACTCCGGAATGAACGAAAACGCAAGCGCGTGTTCGCGCATGACGCGCGTGGCCACAGACATGTCGCGCCCTTTAAGATCCTTGAACGCATTCTCCCACGCGCCGGAAAGCCTCATCGTCACGGCGCCCGTGTCGGCCTGGTAGCCAGACACGACAAGCTCGCGCGGAGAATAGCGGATGCCGGTGCCGAGGGCTTTCGATATGGCCTCTTTGGCGCACCAGAAACGCAACACCGCCTGAGACGCGTTGGGAGAGGCCGCGGCGAGTTCGAGCTCGTCCGCGGTGAAAACGCCGCGGGTGAACTCTTCGGAAAGGTCTCTCGAAACCGCTTCGACGTCGACCCCGACTCTCGCATTGGCCGCCGCGACGGCGATCACGAACTGCGACGTGTGGGCGATCGCTATGTCGATCCTCGAGGCGAGGAATCTGCTCCAATCGCCTATCGCGACAGGTTTGCCCTGCGGATCGGGCCATATCTGCACGTCGGCATAGCTCCATCTCGCCTGGTAGAAATCCCTGAGAAACCTGCGGACGGCCTCTTTCGCCGCAATGCGCCCGAAGAGCCATTCCGTGCGGCGGCGGACGGACCCGCCCATTTCCGCGAACTCCTTGCGCTCCGGAGAATTGAGGACGATGTGGCTTATTATCTTGAGCCAGAATTCCTCGTTTTTCTCGAAAAGCGCGTACGGCACGTCCGTGACGAACGCCGATGAGACATCCGTGGCAGGATCGCCGAGCGCTTCCGCGGGGAGGCTTTCGGTTATGAACGAAGTGGCCGGCTGCAACACCATCTCGCAGTAACTCTGCGGCACGCGCTCGGTTATCTCCTCCCAGCCGCCTATTTCCATAACCTCGTTGCCGTCTCCTGACGTGACCGTTATATTGCAGATGTGCGACGACGGCGTCACGCCGGAAAGCCTCAGATAGCATTTTAGGCGCGAGCCCTCCTTCGAAGGCGGCGTCTTGAATTCGATTCTCCTGAACCTGCACGGATACGAAAACGCCCCGGGAAACTTCTCGTGTCTGCGCCAGAGGAGAAAGCCGCTGACGACGATTTCGAGCAGAAGCGGATTTACGACCCACATCGGGAAGCGCGTGAAGGCCACGTTGCCGGCGAGAGGCGGCGTCTCCACCTCGTAATCGAGCCCGCCCTCTCCCCACGTCTCGGCGAACACTATCCCCCTGAGCCGCTTGCCGAGGCCGAGTTTCGAAGGATATATGTCACGCCCGGACCAGTGTATCGAACGCGGCCGGGAAAGAGGCTCCACCGTGCTCGCGGAAGCGACGGGACCGTCTTCGGAAAGGATGAAATCGGCCTCCATGACAGGCCAGGTGTATTCCGCGTTGGGAGTGTCGTCGCGCAGCTGCACTTTCACGGCGGCGCCCTTGCCCGCCGGCGCGGCCGTTCTCTCGGCCCGTATGGAAAGCCTCAGCCGGGAATCGGTGAACTTCACCTGGCGTCTGGCGACGAAATCCTCGACCGCCACGAGCCGACGACCGGGCATCACCCTCAACGCCGTCTCCGCCATTATCTCCACGGCGAGAGGAACCGACAGCATCACGAGCCCGCGCAGATTCGGGTCGGAATACGAAAGCTGGCTCGCTCCGTAAGAGAAATCTCCGATGAAAGGCGCCGCGCCGAGAGTGAACGTCTTGACGAGCTCGCACGAAATTCCGGGGCTCGAAGACACCTCGTCGGCATCGGAAACGAGCGGATACGCCGCGCCGAAACCGAACTGCCTGTTGCGCCTTCTCTGTTCGGCGAGAGCCGCCGCGCGCGCGGCGGCCTTGCCTGCGCCGGGGACCGGCGTCTCGCTCTGCATGATCTCGCGCGAGAAAGGCTGGTCGGACCCGGTAAGCGTCATCTGCGGGAAGAGGCGCGAAAGGCGCATCTCAGAAGATTTCCTCACCTCCATGGAAACAGCCGCGTCGAAATCGAGCTTCTTCGCGCCGCGGTCGGCAAGGACGGACGAAAGCGACACGTCTGCGCCGAGAGAGGCAAGCTGGGCCACGGCATGCACCGCCTGGAGACGGCCCTTCCTGTGGATCGAGTTGGATGCTATGGCCGCGAATTTCCCGCCTTCGAGAATATCCTCGACGGCCGACGTCATGAGACCGCGGGGCCCGACCTCGAGAAACACCCTGTAGCCGTCTGCGTACATGCTTCTCACAGTTTCGGTGAACCGCACGCTTTTCGCCCATCTCTCCGCCGTGTCGTTCCGCTGCACGCGCGGCTTGGCCGCGAGGCGAGCGGCGACTGCGCACGAATACACGTCGCATACCGGCTCGGACTTTATCCACGCTCCGGCGAATTTCTTGATCGCAGGCACTATCTTTTCGCTCAAAGGCGTGTTGAAAGGCCTGTCGAGAGTGCTCTTCACCGTGCGTATCCCGGCCTCTGCGAAAGCCGCGAGCACCTTCTCTTCGGCATCGACCGACACGACGTACGTGCGCTGGCGCGGAGAGAAATCCATCGCGAGGCGCACCTCGTTCCTGTCGAACGAAGAAACCACCGCGTCGGCCTCGCCGGGATGCCGGAGAAGAACCGACACCACCGCCGCCTTCGGCAGCCCCGCATGGTCTATCGCCTTGTCCACGGTTTTGTATATCTCGCTCACCGCGCGCACCCTTTCATGGCGCGGCAGCGGCGATCCTGCCGCGCCGGAGCACATCACGGCCGCGAGATCGCCTCCGGCGCTGCCCACGACGCCGTCGGGAGAAACGCCGATTTTTTCGAGAAGCCGCGTCATCGCGATCGAAGCCGCATAAACGGAAACGAGCGCCTGGGCGTATGCACCCGCCGAGAAAATGTCGGCATCGTGCCTGTAGTACGGCGCCGGCGGGAAAATGAAATTCGACGGAGTGAAATCCTCCGCGCCGGCAAGAGCCTCCTCGAGCTCGTCGAACGCCGAACGGCACTCCGGATACAGAACCGCGAGATCGCGCATCATGTCCGGATAGTACGACATCACGCCGGGATATATGAACGCGAGTTTCCCGGCGCCCGGCCCGAGAAGTTTCTCCCTGGAATAATACGTGCCGCTCTTGTCGCGTATCCGCACGGCTCCCTGGGATATGCGGGAAGCGGCGGATCCGAGACGCATCGCGAGCTCTGAAGCGCTCGCCGCTATCACGGCCACCTTCGCCGGCCCTTTCGAAAGCGAAGCCGTGTACGCGAGATCGAGGACCGACACGTCGCTGAGACGGCCTATGAAAGCGGCCATCCTGTTCATCTCGCGAACGAGGGCTTCATCGTCCCCGGCGGAGACGATGACGAGTTCCGGCGCGGAAGAATCTTTCTGGCACTGCGTCACAGCCTGTCCTCCGGTTCTTCTTCAAGAACGACAACCGCGTTTCTTCCCGTTCTGCTCGTTATGCCTACAGGATTGCACGGATCGAAATTGGCTCCGAAGACGACCGCCCGCCGCGGAGAGGAGCTGTCGCCCGAAATCCACGGACGGGCTTCCGAAAGAAGATACGCGCTCGACCCGAGATTGGAAATGGCGTCGAGAGGGCTTTCCGCGGGGACCTGCGGCGGCAGAACGCGCCTGTCGAGGGCGAGCGCCGCCTTTACAAGGCCCGCGGCCATCGACGCGCGCAGCGTATGCCCGATGTTTCCTTTGATCGAGCCGATGCCCACGAGCGGCCCGCCCGGCCTGTGCTCTCCCCAGAGAGACTGCACCGCCGCCACCTCTCTGCGCTCCATCGACGCAATGCCGGAACCGTCGGCCTCGACGAGACCGACCGTCTTCACCGGTATGCCGCAGGACTCGAGCGAACTTCTCAAGAGACAGGCGGGATCGTCTTCTGGATTGTGCCCGAGCGACACGTCGCGCACGAGCGCGTAGATCCTGTCACGGCTTTTGAGCGCATCCTCGCGGCGTTTGAGAACGAAAAACGCCCCGCCTTCGCCAGGTATGGTTCCCGCCGCATCTCGCGAAAACGGCTGGAGACCGGCGCCTGTGGAAAAATCTATTTCGCCGGCGAGCCCTTCGAGATACGCCCTTCCGAGGGGCGGCGTGACGGCTCCGGCGATGGCGATGTTGACCGATCCGCTGCGCAGATCGTACACGGCGTCCTGGAGACTTGCCGCGGCGGAAATGTTTCCCGCATCCATTATGGTAGCGGCGCCGGCGAACGAACATTCACGCGCTATCCACGACACGAAACGATAGCCGGAGCCGAGCAGAAAAGACGCGGCGTTGGGAGACGGCAGCGACTCGACGAGCTTCTCCCTCACCTGTCTGAGCGCTTCGTCGGGAGCCTTTGGCATGAACCGGTGGAGAATGTCGAGAGTCTGGTCGAGAAAGGCGGTATGCTGCAGCCAGTTCACGGTGGAAGCGTTGAACGGCGGCGCGTAGGCAAGGCGAACCGAACCGCGCACCATCCCGCGCGAATGCGCGCGCATCGACGCGTCGGCGAGGGCGTCGAACGCAAGCTGCGTGGCGAAGTAGAGATCCTGGTTCTCTCCGGCGTTGACCTGTCTCGGGAAATTCTGCGACGCCGGAACGCACGAATACAAATCTCCGAGCCGGCCGATCCGGGAAGGATACGGACGGCCGAAAACGCCGCGCCGCCCCGGCGGGAGAGCGGCCTCGTCTCCCGGCACGGACAGCATGCTGCGCCCTGACATGACGACATTCCAGAGCGCCGCCGGAGAAGACGCACCGGCGAACCTGCAGCTCATGCCGACTATCGCTATGGATGAATCCATGCCGTTTTCAGATGAGATGCCCCATCTTTTCGCGTTTCGTGTCGAGATAGCGGCTGTCGGAGTCTGTCGGCGGGATCACCACAGGCACGCGCTCCACGATTTCGATCCCGTAGCCGCCGAGCCCCTTTATCTTGCAGGGGTTGTTCGTCATCAGCCGCACGCGGGTGACGCCGAGATCGGCGAGGATCTGCGCGCCTTCGCCGTAGTCGCGCAAATCGGGGGCGAAACCGAGCGCTTCGTTCGCTTCCACGGTGTCGAGCCCCCCTTCCTGCAGCCTGTACGCGTGGAGTTTCTGTTCAAGCCCGATGCCGCGCCCCTCCTGGCGCATGTAGAGCACGACCCCGCGCCCCTCCTTCTCGACCATGTCCATCGCCATGTGGAGCTGCGGTCCGCAGTCGCACCTCTCGCTCGAAAGAACGTCTCCGGTGAAACACTCCGAATGCACCCTCGCCAGAACCGGCCCGCCGGATGCGACATCGCCCTTGACGAGCGCAAGATGTTCGAGACCGCTCACGCGGCTTTTGTACATGCGGAGCTTGAACCTCCCGTGGCGGGTGGGCATCTCCACCTCCTCCACGAGATCGACAAGCCGCTCGCGCGAGCGCCTGTAAGCTATGATGTCGGCGATCGTGGCCATCTTCAGCGAATGTCCGGCCGCGAAAGAAGCCACGTCGTCGAGACGGGCCATGTCGCCGTCGTCCTTCATTATCTCGCAGCACAGCCCCACCGGCCTGAGCCCGGCCAGACGGCAGAGATCGACCGTGGCCTCGGTGTGCCCCGCACGTTTCAGGACGCCTCCTTCGCGAGCCATCAAAGGGAACATATGCCCCGGACGCCGGAAATCGCAACTCCTCGAGGAAGGATCTGCCGCCTTGAGGGCCGTAATCGAACGCTCCGCGGCCGAAATCCCCGTCGTCGTCGAAACGGCGTCGATTGAAACCGTGAACGCGGTGGAGTGGTTGTCGGTGTTTTTATCCACCATCTGCGGAAGATCGAGCCTGCGGCACTCTTCGGCGCTCATGGGCATGCATATGAGCCCGCGCGCGTGCGCCGCCATGAAATTCACGTTCTCCTTCGTGGCGTGTTCCGCCGCGCAGATGCAGTCGCCCTCGTTTTCGCGGTCTTCGTCGTCGGTGACCACGACGATCTCGCCTCTGCGAAGGGCTTCGAGACACTCTTCAACGGTATTGAACATTTAAACTCGCTCCGACATCTCGCTCACGAACCGGGATGCACCGGCTTCGACCCGGTCTTGCACATCGGGCACGCGTCCGCGGTCCATGTTTCGGGCGTCATCCTGACAAGCGAAAAGAACGGAATGTCCCCGAACGACGCCTTGCCGCCGGAACGGTCGACGAGAACGGCCACCGCCTCCACTTCCGCGCCGGCGGCCTTGACGAGATCGATCGTCTCCTGCACGCGTCCGCCTTTTGTCACCACATCCTCGGCCACGATGTACCTGCCGCCCTTTTCGAGAGCGAAACGGCGCATCGCGAGCACGGTGTTCGGCTTGCCGGAGGCGTCGACCCCTTCTCCCTGCACTTTCTCTGCGAATACGCACGGCAGATCGAGAGCCCTCGCCACTTCATGCCCGACGATTATGCCGCCTACCGCCGGAGACACGACGCCGGAGACATCCGGCCGCGCGCCTTTCGCCTTCCACATGTCCTCGATGTTTTCTACGAGCGCCGCGCAGAGCCGCTCGGCCTTGCGCGGGTATTTCAACACGTTCGCGCACTGGAAATATCTGTTCGAATGGAGTTTCGACCTCAATTCGAAATGCCCTTCGAGAAGAGCCCCTGTTTCCCTGAACATATCCATCGCTTCTTTTTCCGTCATTGTATTTTCCTTTCTTTGAAATCCATATCGGTCGCAAGCATCTCCGAGCGCGGGAAAGCCTCCGTTTCCCGGACCTGCGGCGCCTCTTCACGAGGCGCCGCGCCGGCCTCCGGCGCCGCAAGCGAAGGCGGCAGCGGGGTTGGCGCGAACAGATCCGCCCCCGCTCCGCGCGGGCGGCTTCTCCAGGATATGTCCGAAACCGGAACGGGCCTCTCTTCCGGAAGATTCGCCGCCGAAAGATTGAGCGAAAGCCCGCGCACGCTCTCGTGCGAGCCGCTCCACGAAGCACGCGACTTCTCGAGAGCGGCTTCTTCGCCTTCGGCCGAAAGCCGTACGAACGCCAGCCGGCAGGAAGGCCCCGCCACGGCGCGCGGAGCCTTGAAACCTACAGCCCCGTACGGAAACACCGCCGCCACCGCGACAGGCACGGCAAGCACGAGAGCGAGAAAACCGAGCTCCTGCCGCAACCTCTTCACCGGTTTCGTCCTGACTTTTCTCACTCGCCCTCCTCCCCGGCCTTGGACGGACTTTTCGCGGCAAAAAGTATTTTTCCGCATCCGGCCTTTCTGGCCGCATCTGACAGAAGCAGCAGATCGCCGCAGTTTGCGGATCTGTCGGCGAGGACGACGAGCGAAGACCTGCCGGTGCGGGAGATTCTGGCGGAAAGCTGAGACGAAAACTGCTCGAGCGACTGCGCCTCGCCGAGAACGTATCGAGAGTCGTCGAAGAAAACAAGCGTCTCTCCTGCCGTACCGGAGCGCACGACAAGCGCGACTTCGGCGTCGGGCAGCATATCGGGCGCGTCTGCTGCCGGAAGCTCGAAAAGCACGCCCCTCGCCGTCGAAAGCGATCCCGAGATGATATGCAGCATCTCCACGGCGATGACGAGAATGATGTAGGGAGCGGCTTTCGAAAGAGGCCTTAGCCATCCTCCGGACGCCCGGCGCTTCGCCTTTCTGCGCTCGTTCCACCCCCAGCGCATCACGCCCCCCTCTCCTGCGCCGGCGCGGCCGCGGCTCCGGCCATGTGCCCGACTATCGCCGTCGCCGCCGCTTCAAGATCGGTTACGATCCTGTCGATACGGTTCCTCAGGCTCGCATGCATTATCGCCGCCGGTATGGCTATCGCGATGCCCATAGCGGCAGGCACCAGGCCCTCCATCGCCGTATTCATGAGGTCGGAGGCCGTGACATTCACTTCCGCGGCGGCGACAACGGTCTTTATGAAACCGGTCAGAGCGCCGAGAAGCCCGAGCAAGGGAGCGATTTCGCCTATGATGTAAAGCGAGGCGAGCCGCCTGTCGAGGCGGTCTATCTCCGAGCGCCCCTGCGCGTCCACGGCGTCCTTGAGCGCCGAGAACGAACTTTTTCTGTGACGGATGGCCGTCGCGGCGACGCTCGCCACCGGCAGTCGCGCGTCTTCGCATATGGCGAGGGCTTCGTCTTCGTTTCCGCTGTCGAGGACGTTAAGAACGCCCTTTACGAAATCCTGCCAGTCGATCTGCGCGCGGCGCAGCTCGACGAACCTGTCGATGAAGACGGCCGCGGCCGCGGCCGCGAGCGCGAGCAGAATCCAGAAAACCGGGCCTCCTGAAAGCGTCATAGCATCTTGCCTTTCGTGTTGATTCGTTTTATCCTGCCGTCGGCCTCGACTGCGGCGGGCACGCCGGACGTGGAGACGAGCGAAAGTATCTTTACGGCCTGGGCGTCTTCTCCGCGGCTCTCGCATTCGTCTGCGAGCGCAAAAGCGGCGCGCACGAAAGCGGCGCGCGCCGCGTCGCCGTATCTTACGCCCTTCGCGGCGTTTTCGCGGTACGCGAGAACCACATCTGCATAAAACCTGTCGAACGCCTCGTCGCGCCTGCCGAGCTTCTCGAGCGTGCGCGCCGCCTTGTACGAAGCCACGAGCCTCGTGCCGGGATCCGCGGCGGCATGCGTCACCGCCGACTGATACATGTCGAGCGCGTCGCGCCAACGCGCCTGGTTGTCCGCGCCCATGGCGAAGAGCGCATCGGCCTTGAGCATCTGCGCGCGCAGCCTCTCCGAGGGCGCAAGAGTTTCGGATGCGGAAGCTCTTTCGAACACGAGCATCGCGTCGGCAAAGCGTGCAAGATCCATCAAAGCCTCGCCCTGCACGATCTGCGCCTCGGCGCGTTCAGGAGCTTCGGGATACCTCTCCACGAGCGCGGCGCCCGTTTTCACCGCGAGCTCGCTCTCGCCCGCCGCCAATGCGGCGCGCTCCGCCCACAGAAGCGCGGCCGGAGCCTTGGCCGATTTCGGCGACATTTCCGCAAACGACGAAAACAGTTCCGCCGCTTCTTTCCATTTCCTCGCGTTGTAAGAGAATTTCGCAAGCCACAGCACCGCCTCCGACCGCACGGCGGGATCGTCGGAAGAAGCGGCAAGTTTCCTGGCCTCTTCAAGAGCTTCGGCATCGCGTCTGAGCCCGTACAGACAGAGAACCCTGTAGAACCGGGCCCTCGGCCCGAGCCTTGGCGACTTTTCGGCGAGCTTGGCGAAAACGGCCATGGCCTGCTTGAAATCGTAATTCTCGTACAGTTCGCGGCCCTTCGACTCGAGCTCCCTGAGCTCGACCAGAGATTTAAGCCTGCCGGCCGCTCCGCTCTCTGGATAGCGGGCGAGAAGCTCGCGGTATCTCGCCATCGCATCCTCGCCCGATCCGGCGTCGGACAGCGTGTCGCCTTGTTCGAGAAGCGAGAGAGCCTTCGATTCGTCGTCATCCGCCGTTTCCCCGGCGCGGACGAACGCCTCTACGGCCTCCTTGTGCCTGCCGAGCCTGCGAAGCGCCCAGCCGCGCCCTTCGTGCACGCCGTGAAGCGATGCCGCGCCGGGCCAGATGGAAAGTATTTCGGAGAAAAGATCGGCCGCCTCCTGCATTTTCCCGAGCGAAAGAAGCCTGTCGGCCAGAACGACAGCCGCATCCATCGCCCCGGGCGTGTCCGGGGCGTCCTTGGATATCGTCCTGACAAGACGCTCGCCCTCCGCGAAAGACGTCCCGTCGTCGAGCATCGCAAGACCGAGCCTGAGCCCGGTGCGCCGCCGCAGGTCCGCGCTCTTCATCCTGCCGTATGCCTTTTCGAGGACCGGGCGCTCGCCGAGGCCGAATGCGGCTGAAGCGAGAGCCGCGTCGGAGGCGTTTTCGTCGGCTACGACCTCGCGCCACAATCTGCGCGCGCGCGCCGTGTCGCCTGCCGCGGAAGAAAGACTCGCCGCGAACGCTTTCACCTGCGCGCCGCCCGCCGCGCAGTCTTCGTCTGTAACAAAAGACACCGCCTTCTTGACGTCTCCGTCGCGAAGAGCTATCTCGGCGCGGATGGCGTCGGCCGCGGCCGCAAAGGCGCCGTTGGTGAAAACATTGCCGCCGACAAGCTTCTCGGCCTCGGCTCCGCGCCCCGTTTTCGCCAGGGCGAGCGCCTTGAGAAGAACTCCGGCCGTGCCGGACGTGTCGCCGTATTCTTCAGCCGCGCTTACGAGATCGTCCCAGCGTCCCTCGCGGGCGTAGCTTTCGAGGATCACGGCGGAAGCCTCGTCGCGCTCGGCCTTCTCGGCATGGGTGCGCGCAACTTCCCACAGCCCGTCGCGCAACGCGCATCTTGCGATATCGAGCTCGTCGGCAGAATGCGCCGAAGCGGACGAAATCGCGAAAAGGACAAGAAGAAGCCGGCGTTTCGTCATATCACATCTCCGATATATCCCATGCGCATGAGCAGGTCCTCGTTTTTCATCCATCCCGGCTCGACCCTCACCCACAACGAAAGAGCCACCTTCACTCCGAAGACGCGCCTGAGCTCGCGCTCGGCGAAACGGCGCGCCGTCTTCAGCCCTTCGCCGCCGCGCCCTATCACGATAGGCTTCTGCGACTGGCGGTTTACGATCAGATCGGCCTTGACGCGCCAGCATTCGGGAGTCTCCTCTATTTCGTTGACAAGCACGCCCAGTTCGTGAGGAATCTCCTGATGGAGACGGACGAGAAATTTTTCGCGTATCGTGTCGGCGATGGCAAGCCGGCGCGGATAATCGGTGACGACGTCTTCGGGGAAGAGCAGTTCGCCTTCTTCGGCGAGGCTGAAAAACGCATCGAGCACGGCTTCGGCTCCGCCGGCTTCGGTTGCGGCAGATTCCACCCACACCGGCTCGACAGCCGGGCCGCTTTCACCGGCCGCGGCCTCTTTGGCCTCTTTCCACGCCTCGTGAAACGGCGCCGCCGCGAAACTTTTCCTGTCTGATTTGTTGAGAATGAAAACGGTCTTGTCCGGTTTTTCGCGAGCGACACGCTCCATCCATCCGCGGTCTTCGAGCTGCGGCGTCTGCGACGCGTCGAACACGACGGCCAGTATATCGGCGCCGGCGGCCGACCGCCGGGCCATTCTGTTGAGAAGAGTGCCGAGCCGGCCCACCGCCTTGTGGAGGCCGGGCGTGTCGAGAAGGACGAGCTGTCCGCGCGCGTCGGCCACGATTCCCCGCACGGTGTTGCGCGTGGTCTGTTCCACCGGAGAGACGATGGAAACCTTCTCGCCTACGAGATTGTTGACGAGCGTTGATTTGCCGGCGTTGGTCCTTCCGACGACGGCAAGAACGGCCGTCTTCGGCCGATGAACAGTATTATCCGCGTTTTCCTGCATTTTCGACGATATTATACCATAATTTGGCGATAATATCTCATCCGAGCATCGCAATGTCCGCAGGCGAAAGTTCAAGCCATTCCCCGGGCTTCAGCGATGACGGGAGGACATACCGCCCTATCGCGACTCTTTTGAGATCGAGCACTGCGAGATGCGCGGCCGAACACATATACCGTATCTGACGCTTTCTTCCCTCTCCGAGGACGAATTCGAGTTCGGCGACATTCCCCGGCAGAAAGCGGACTGCATCCACCTTCGCCGGATGCGTGAGATAGCCGTCAGGCATTTCCACGCGTCCTCTCAGAATGTCGAGCTTGCCGGCAGTCCACTTCCCCGCGACCCTCACCCTGTACGTCTTGGTGTGGCCGTATCGCGGATGCGAAAGCCTGAGCGCGAGATCGCCGTCGTTCGTCATGACGAGCAGCCCCTCGCTGTCCTTGTCGAGCCGCCCCACGGGGACGAGCCTCTCCTTTATGCCGCTTCGGGCGAGAAAACCGCCGAGCGATTCGGCGCCGAACGGATCGGACATGGTCGAAACCATGCCTCGCGGCTTGTACAGGGCTATCGTCCTTTTCCTCTCGGGGCCGGCAAGAGGCTTGCCGTCAACCTCGATCCTGACGGCGGACGGATCGAATCTCGCGCCGGGCTCGACTGCCGCCGCGCCGTCGACCATCACCCTTCCCGCCTCTATCAAAGCGGCCGATCCGCGGCGCGAGGCCACGCCCGCTCTGGCGAGAATGTTCTGAAGCCGTTCCATCGTCACTTGCCTCAGACGAAACCGAGGACTCCGCAGCCCTCGCCGACGAAATAAGATTTCTCCACCGCTTTGTGGACGTGCTCTTTCGCGGCGGCGACGGCATCCTCGAGCGTGCTGCCGAGAGCGAGAGACGCCGCGATCGCGCTTGCGAGCGTGCATCCGGTGCCGTGCGTCGAAACGGGATCGGCTACCCACGGCAATGAAAACACGCGCACCCCCGCGGCCGTGCAGAGGACGTCGGAGGCCGAATCGCCTCCGCCGTGGCCTCCCTTTACGAGGACGTTCGCGCCGTAGAGATCGAAAATCCTTTTCGCAAGTTCCGCCGCGCGGCCGGCAGAAGCCATGCGTCCTTCGCTCTTCACCCCGGCAAGGACTTCCGCCTCGGGCAGATTCGGCGTTACGACGGTGGCGAGGGGAAGAAGAAGTTTCTTCACGGCCTCCACCGTCGCGTCCGAAACGAGTCTATCTCCGCTCGTGGCGACCATCACCGGATCAACGACCTTGGCTATCTCCGGATGGCGGCCGAACCGATCGGCTATGACTTCGATGGACGCCGGATCGGAAATCATCCCGGTCTTGGCCGCCGCAATGGCGTACACGCCGAGGACGGCATCGAGCTGCGCCGCGACGAAACCGGCCCCGACGGGCATTATCGCCGAAACACCGCCCGGATTCTGCGCGGTGAGCGCGGAGAGCACCGTGCATCCGTGAAGGCCGAAAGAATGGAACGCTCTCAAATCGGCCTGGACGCCGGCGTTCCCGCCGGAATCCGATCCGGCGACGGCAAGACAGCATTTTTCAATCATGGCGGCATGCCTCCGTCTCTTTGTGCCGTTCTGCGGAGCGAGGCGATGACGGAATCACGCGAACCTCCACGTCCGCCCCGTCGCTCCAGACGACGCCTTCCGGCGGCACGGTCCACAGGCTCGCGTCAAGAACCGGCACAGGCTTTGCAAGTTCGAGGATGATGTTTTCGCCGTCGCCGGCCTGCCGCGTGATCGTCTCGCCGCTCGTCTCGTCCAGAATACACGCGAAAGAACCGGGCGCAAGCCCTTTCACCGAAAGGGAAAACGACGATCCTGCGTCGAAAGCCGTATCGTCGAGGCTGCGGCGCCATCCGCCTCTGTACCGCACGAATTCGCTTTTGCGGTAAACCGCCGCGTCAGACGGCAGTTCGGGAATCTTCTTCAGCAGCGCCCTGCCCCAGCGCGCCGAAAGCCTGCTGAAACTCTCCGTGGATGTAAACGCCAGCTCCAAGCCTCTCTCGGCGGCGGCGCGGCGCATCTCGTTTATGTATGCAAGATCGGCCGCGGCGCGCTCGCGCGCGCAGTATGCGGCAGGAGAAGCGCACAGCCACTGCGTCTTCGACATCCTGCAGACCGCGCGGGCAAAGCGCGGATAAACGGCCGAAAGACGGCCGAGGCGAACGTTGAATTCGCGCTCGCCGTCGCCGGACGCGAGCGCGAGCGCCTCGAGCCAGAGGGAGTCGAGCTTTTCGATGAACCCGTCGTCGAGCCATCTCGAGTAGACGCTTTCGTCGAACGAGCATATGCGTTTCTCCCGCGCTTCGAGAAGGTGTATTATCTTCACTACTTTCACGGCCGCCCTGCCGTAGTACGCATCGACGAACTCGTCGACAAGCACGTCGCCGTCGAGATCGGCATTCCACATGAGGCGCGAAGCGAGAAACCCTTTCAGCTCTTCGAAAGGCGCCTGCGCGGCACCTCCCATCATCTGGAAAAAAACTCCCTTCACGCCATGGGCGCGATACACCCGGAAATTGCGCGAAACGGCATCTATGTCGGGGAACGGCATCTGCACATTCCGGAAATTCACGGCATAGTCCCATATATAGACGCCGCGCGGAGCCTTGCTCCGCCATCCGCGAAGATCGTCGAGAAAAGCCGCGTTGTCGCGGCTCGAGGCGTCGTCAAGCGGCCGCGAATAATCTATGCCGGTGGTGCACAGCCAGACGGCCGCGTTTGGCGCAAGAGGCGTGACAGGAGGCTTTCTCGAATACATGTATGCAAGAGTCGTCACGGTGGCGTCCGGTCGCACCTTGCCGACCTCTTCGGCGATCGCGTTCACGAAGCGCACTATGGATCCCGCGTGCGAGCCTTCCTCCGCGTCGATAGCCGCGCATTTATCGCATTGGCAGAAATTCATGTTGTCGTTCTGCGAAATGCCGAAAAAAACGGCGCCGCGCGATTCTGAAATGCGTTTTAGAACGCGCTCTTTCGCGATGGCGACAACTTCGGGATTCGAAAGGCAGAGCTGAGTGTTTTCACCGATGCGCTTTCCGCCGCGTTCGCTGAAGTATTCAGGATGCGCATCGAAGAACTCGCCAGGCGGCACGATCCTGTCGAACGTGTGGCATCTTCCGAGAACCGGATCTTCCGGAATGTCGCCGCTCTGCGTCGTCCCGAAACTGCGGGGCCACTTCAGCGCGGAGCGAGAATACACTTCGCGGATTTCGAAATCGGGGCCGCCGCGGAAAGCCGGGCCTTCCGCGATGTTTCTTTTTCCGTCGTACCTCACGCCGGAAGCGGTGCAAGCCGCGGCAAAAACCGCAAGGCATACGGGGCTGAGGATTTTCCCGGCGCGGCGTGTCATTTGAGTTTTATCTTCTGCCCGACCCAGATGTTGTTGAGCCTTGAAAGCGGCTTCCCGTTCGCACGGGCGATTTCTTCAACGTCCATGCCGTACAGTCTGGCGATTTTGGTTATTGTGTCGCCCTGTCTAACGACATGCACGTCCGGCCTCTCCGGAACGCTTCCTGCCGACGGCGACGCCTCGCCGGGAACGGCAGAAGCCGGGCGAGTCGATCGCGCCGGCGAAGAAGGCCGCTGCGGCGCCGGGCGCGCGGCGGAACTGGCGGGAGACGCCGGCGAGTGCGCGTCCCCGGGAAGAGGCTCCGCCTGCGCGGAAACTCCTTCCGGCGCCGCGGCGGGCGAGGCGCCTTCGCCGGCCCGCTCGCCGCCTGCTCCTCCGAAAAACGACGGCGCGGCGGCAAACGACAGAATCGCGGCGTGGAAAAGCAGGCTTCCCGCCACCGCGACCAACCAATCTCCGCCTCTTGCCGCCATGTGGACGTCCCTTTCCGCTACGTCACTTCATCATAAGCCCGGCGAGCAGGCGCGTGAAGCGCTGCGGGTCCTCGACGGGGGAGCCTTCCGCGATAAGCGCGGAATCGTAGAGAAGCGTTATGGCGTCGGACAGAGCCTCGCCTTCGAGAGCGCTCGTTTTCTTCACGAGAGGATGGGATGCGTTCAATTCGAGAATGCGCTTGTCTTCGGGGACGTTCTCGTTCATGGCTTTCATCATGCGGACCATCGAAGGCGAAAGCGCATGCTCCTTGGCGACGAGGCAGCATGGAGAATCGACAAGGCGCGTGGAGACGCGCACGTCCTCCACTTTCGCGGAAAGCTCCTTTTTGACGGCCTCGATGAAGTTCTTGAGCTCGCCGGCGGCCTTGTCGTTGGCGGCCTTCTCCTCCTTGCGCTCGTCCTCGGTTCCGAACTGCACGTCGCCTTTGGCGACATCGACAAAGGAATGCCCGTCGAACTCCCTGAGAGACTCGGTCAGAAATTCGTCGACATGGTCGCAGAAAAAGAGCACGTCGCACCCGTGCTTGCGCGCGGCTTCGATCTGGGGAGCGGCCGCCGCGTCCTCCTCGCGTTCGGCGACGACATAATAGATGTCCTTCTGCCCCGGAGCCATGTCCTTGACGTAGTCTTCGAGGAACACGCCCTTCCGGTTGCGCGAGCTCGGATATCTGAGAAGCTTCTTGATCCTGTCGGCGTTCTGCCAGTCGGTATGGACGCCCTCCTTCAGAATCGTCCCGAACGCGGCCCAGAACTCGGAGTAGCGCTCGGGCTTTTTCTTCATGTCTTCGAGGACGGAAAGAATCTTCGAAACAACGGCAGACTTGATCTTCGAGACGATTGCGTCGTCCTGGAGCATTTCGCGCGAAACGTTGAGCGGCAGGTCGGCGGAATCCACTACGCCTTTGACAAAGCGCATGTAAGGCGGAAGGAGCATCTCCATGTCGTCGCCGATGAACACGTTCCTCACGTAAAGCGAGAGCCCGCGTTTCTGCTGCGGCATGAAAAGATCCATGGTGGCTTTCTTCGGGATGAAGAGAAGAGCCTTGAACTCCACCTGTCCTTCTCCGGAGAACGGTATCGTCTCGAACGGGCCGGCCCAGTCATGCGTGAGGTGGCGGTAGAACTCCTCGTATTCGGAGTCTTTCACGTCTTTCTTCTGGCGCTTCCAGATGGCGACCATCGTATTGAGCGGTTTTTTCTCCTGCTCTTCGCGGCGCTTCCTGTCGTCGTCCTTCTCGTCCTTTGGCGGCTGCGCGTCCCTGAAGAGGATCGGGAAGGCGATGAAATCGGAATAGCGCGTAACAAGATCGGATACGGTCCATCTGTCGAGGAAGGAGAGCTGGTCGTCGCGGAGAAACAGCTTGACGCTCGTGCCGAAGCCGTCGCGTTCGGCGTCTTCCACGGTGTACGATCCGCCCATGTCGGAGCGCCATCTGAACGCGGCCGCGCCGCCGCGTTTTTTCGTGACGACCTCCACTTCCTTCGCCACCATGAACGCGGCGTAGAAACCGACGCCGAACTGCCCGATAAGCTCCGGGAGCGCGCCTTCGCCCTTCTCCGCGAGCGCCTTCTTGAACGCCTTCGTTCCGGAGGATGCAATGGTGCCGAGATTGTTTTCGAGATCGGCGGCGTCCATGCCTATGCCGTTGTCGGAAACAGTGAGGGTTTTCGCCTCGCGGTCGGAGACGATCTCGATTTTCCACTCAGGGTTTTCCGGCGCGATCGTCTTGTCGGTAAGGGCGAGATACTTGGCTCTGTCGATCGCATCGGAAGCGTTCGAAACGAGCTCTCGCAGGAATATCTCCTTTTTTGAATACAACGAATTTACCACGAGATCGAGCATCTCGGCGATCTCGGCTTTGAATTCTCTTTTTTCTGTTGCCATTTCAGTTTTACTCCTTAAATCGTCCGCCGGCGACCGTCTGCCATGGAAATTTTTATGCAGTTCAGCCGTGATTGGCGGGCCTGGCGGGACTCGAACCCACTACCCACTGCTTAGAAGGCAGTTGCTCTGTCCAGATGAGCTACAGGCCCAAAGTAGTGCGCGAATTATACCATATCGGCACCGTGTTGTCAAAACTTCGGGAAATTGCCGTCTCTCGGCGCATCATCCCGAAGGGACGATGGTAAAAAAATGGTGGAGGATGAAAGATTCCGAAACCCGCCCCACTTGCGCCGAGCGGAGAAATCAACCTCCGAAAACGCCTTGTATTATAGCATATTTCGGGTGTGACGAGGTTCTGAATATGTAATAAATGCTGAACCATGAAACTTCTCCCCGAAAAAGTTGGTGGAGAAAATATTTCTATTTTTTCTGATTCAACTCCCACAATCACCATTAAACAGTCCTCATCCCAATGTTTGCCGCCATGCCTTGATAGCGGCAAAACTGGTCGGGAGGTCTCTTTCATACTCCCAATAGTCAATAACCCTGTCTATGTCCGACAATGCCGCCTTACCGCGCACATACATGATCTTTAACAATGCAAGCGTACTAAAGCACTCAATGCCGAATGCTTTGGCAATGCCCTGCATAGCAAGATCATCCGTGACAACAATGCCGCCGCAAGCATAACCAACACTCAACACCCGCTTATCAATGAACGAGACGGAAATGTTGTTATCAACAGCATACTGGTCGATGTAAGAAAACGCGATTCTAACCTCGTTGGCCTTCTTGGCGCTGGGTGTGAAACAATTGGCCGCACGTTCATCAGCGTGTTCCTTTTGCCCTGCCCACCAAAATTTCGTTTTGAGTCGGCTACTCTTACGATATTCACGATCCAATTCCGCCAGAACTTTCAGAGCATACTCGGGATCGCCTTCTAATTTGAGCAGGATAGGACGAAACGACGCACCGAGCCGAAAATACGAACAACTGTCCAGCAAGACTATAATTGGTGCATTGGACGTAGCCATATCACGCCCTTCCCGTGAGATACCTGATCACACCGTAAGAATCATCAGGAGACAAACCGAGCAAATGCGCAATGCTTCCAATCGGCGGATTCTCACCTGCACCTTGTGTAAAGTAAGCAGCAAGCGCACGGAAGAAACTTGTTTTCAGCCAACTCTCGCTCTTGACAACAAATTGATCTGGAGTAGGTGTTTTACCACCAAACACAACTTCTGCAACAGTCTTCTCCGTTGCCTTGCGATTTGCCGCCCCCATTATTGACTTTGCTTCTGGCAATCTAGACTTGCCCACCTCGCGCCTCTTCTCAGCCCACACAAGCGACTTGTAGATGGTGTACGGCGAGACGTTCCACTCCTTAGCAGCGGCAAGAATGGCACCAACAACCGCACTCTTTGCTGCCGGCAATCTGGCATATAGCGCATCTGCTTCATCCGGAGGGAAAAGCAAGGCCTGAGCGAAATGATCAGCAAACGTCTCAGCCTCTTCTCCTTTCAAAGATGGAGCTATCGAATGGCCAATTTCATGCGCCATCCAGAACAGAAAATCGCTCACCTTGCTGTCAAGATTCAAGACAACCCAAGTAGAATTACCCGGCAAACCAATCCTAAGCGCATTACCATAATAATCATCGCCCCCCCAGAATGCAGGAATAAGATTTATACCAAACAATCTAAACCAGTGAACAAGGTTCCCCGACTTAATCTTGCGCGGCAGATTAAGTTGTTGCCGAAAGAAATTAGCCGCCATTGCTGCATAATCATAGTCGGTCTTGGGATTTTTCAAAGGCGCTATCGTGATACCTTCACCTGCCGGGCTGTACTTTGCAATATGCTTTACAAAATCGGCAATCGCAGTCGTCGTCGCCTGAACCTCTTGATCCTGAACTCGGTTCTGTTTTTTCCGGAAGTGAACGACGGGCGTTGCCAAATCCCCAAATCGGACAACAAGTTGGCCATAGGCAACACCAAGGAGCACGCCCAACGCCAATAATTTATCTGGCTTGGGCATACTCTCCCCCTTCAGCCATTTCGACACACACTCACGTGAAACGCCGAGTTTAGAAGCGACTTGGCTGGCATTCATCCCTCTCTCACGCAAAGCTTCGACATTGAAGACAGATGCATTCAACTTGACTTCCATAGGAGGCTAACCTTTCTAATCTTTCTTTCGGGCGCATATTATAACATAGCACCGACCATAATGTCAACTACTGTCAACTCATTGTCAACTGATTGTAAACCGGACAAGAGACATATTGGTCTTTTGGAATTGTCGCAGTTTCGAAGCGGGGGTCCACGAAAAGTTTGCTGAGATAGCAGCGGCTTTAAATATATGATACGATTCCATAACTTCATCGATGGTCGATGAAAGCAAAAAGGAAAACAAGAAATGGCAAACAAAATAACAATTACGCTTGAAATCAAGGCGGAAATACTAAAGCAATACTACGACACAGATGTAGAAGTGAAGGCGCTTGCCGCCAAACATGGCATCTCACGGCAGACCATCTACAACTGGACCAAGGGAATGCGCCGAAAATCCAAGCCGATATCCATTCGTATCACCCAATCAAACAAAGCTTTATGGGCAGCAAGAAACCACAGCGCGTTCGAGGCACGCGTGAACAACATACTGCGCAATGCGAACGTATCGCCAAACGCATGCCTGAGGGACAAACTGGAAGAGATGGCTCGTCTTCACGCAGAGGACAAGACCGCTTATCCAATCAAATCGCTTTGCGCAGCCATGCAGGTGTCTCGCGGCGCGTTCTACGGTTATACGCGTTACGGGAAGCACGGTCACGCTTGGTTCGACATCCACATTGCAGAAATCGAGAAGGCCGTAGAGACGGTGTTCAACGAGATGGAGCAGCGCTTCGGAGCAGAAAAGCTCACCGCCAAGCTCAAGGAACGCGGCTACCACACCTGCCGCGCGACCGTGAAGAAAATCATGAAGCGGCTGGGATTGCGCAGCATCCGCGACGGCGCGAAACGGCAATGGAGGCTTGAGCACCGCAACCCCAAGGATCACGTCCACCGCCAATTTAACCCCAAAAGCCCCAACGCAGTCTGGGTCAGCGATGTGACGGAGTGGGAGTACAAGCGCACGAAGTACTATATTTGCGTCATCATCGACCTGTTTTCCCGCCGCGTTGTCGCCCACAGGATTGGACTGCGCAACAGCACCCATCTCGTAAAGCTCACCTTCATGGAGGCCTGGAAAAGCCGCAGTCCCTCGCCAGGCCTCGTCTACCACAGCGACCGTGGGCCCAACTTCAGGTCGTTCGGCCTCGGCAAGCTGCTGATGGAACTCGGAGTCGTAGAATCATTTTCCCGCCCGCACACTCCATACGACAACTCCGTGAACGAGGCGTTCTTCAAGAACCTCAAGACCGAAGAACTCTACCGGCGCCGCTACAGTTCGGCAAAGGAGTTCAAGGACGCCGTGTCGCGATATGTGAAGTTCTACAACGAGGAACGGCCGCATCAAGCAATTCGACAGCGCACACCGGCCAGAATGGAGGAACTTTACCTCAGAAGGCAGGATACTGAAGCGGACGCCGGACCTGCTTTACACGGCACTGTTTGAGTCGCACGACAATTTTGACAATAATGCGATGAAATTTCATCGTTTGAAACTGGGCCGAGGAATCAGAGCCCCGCCGAAACCCCTGAAAACATTGGGCGAAACCGCACATGTCAAATATGGGGTGTCCGAGTCCGACACCCCGATTCACGCGGAACTCGCCCGTCCGCAAGGCAATCGGTTCGTCGAAGAGCGACCCTTCCGCAGGGCGAAGTTTGTACTGCGGAATTCTGCCCTGGAAGCTCAAGCCTGAAAGGTACGCCTGTCGGCTCTGCACCCGCTTGTCGGGTATGCGGTACTCCTTTCCGTCCTTGACGAACACCGTGCCAGTCTCGATGAAGTCAAACATGACGTTGTGTCGGCGGCACTGGTCGCTCAGCCCCTTCGCCCATTCGTAATGGCACGGCCGCGCCCCGTCGTAGTTCTCCCCGCCGCAGAGGACTTGCTCGAACTGTCCGGTGGCAAGGTAGCGTTCGGCATCGACCGGGCCGATGAGCGGTGCCGCCATGAAGCCCTTGTGCTTGGCGGGGACGTCGAGAAGAACGGACAGCCGCTCGTCAGCCCGCGTCTGGTTCTCGGTCGTTACCTGAAGCATGACGTTCTCGTATCCGTCGCCCCAATCGGCCGGAAGATGGTCGTGGATGCGACCCGCCCTCTTGGTGAGGATGCGGAACACGACATCGGGACGCTTTCGGATCACCGCCCAAGCCTCGTCGCGCCAGGCGTCCGCCTCCTCGACGAAGAAGTCCGTGGAAAGCCCGACCAGCAGCTCCATGCCAGGGGTGACCTTGAAGCGTCCGTCACGCCCACGCTTCAACGGCATGTCGAAGTTGGCGTTGCGGGACACCTTCGAGGTGTCGATGCCGCGCATACGGTCGAGGAAGTACATGTAGC
>JAFWBO010000007.1 GCA_017507065.1 Kiritimatiellia bacterium
ACGCCAAACCACCGCGGCGAAAGCGCCGCGAAGTAGAGAACGCCAAGAAGCGCTGCGGCGATCCAACCAGTCAAAAGCGTCGCACCAAGAAGGACTCGCCGCCTATCGACAAACCCAGCGACGATCTGCCCCGCGACAATGCCAACCGCCGCGCCGCAAAGGAGCACTCCCGTGCCGGTGTCGCTCAAGTTTAGCCCGACTTTCGACTTGCCGTAGACGAGAAGCCCCATCTGGAGCATCGCCGCGCCCCACCAGAAGACGGAGAGCGTGAAAATGACGGCATTGAGTCCGTCGTAACGCCCGGCCATGCGATAGGCGCGGGCGATGTACCTCACGGGATTCACGGCATGAAGTGCGCGGTTAAGCTCCTCCTTCGCATGAACGGTATAGCTCGCCGCGAGGCCGAGCGCAGCAAATGCGACAAGGCACGCATACCGCGCCGCCGGGCCAAGGCGGTCCGACGCCACGCTTGCCGCCACGGTGCCCGTCAGCACGCCGAGAAACGACACGCCCTCCATGCCGCCCATGCCGGTGGAGATGCGATCTTCGCCGCCGATGTCCCGGACGAGCGCGTATTTCGCCGGCGAATAGAGCGAGCTCTGAAGCCCCATCAGCAGCACCGCGCCGATGACGAGCCACGGCGAATGGAGCGCGAAGCCCGCGATGGCGATGGCCATGATCGGGAGCTCCGCCCACTTCGCATACCTCACGATGCGGCGCTTCGGCCAGAGCGCGGTCAATCGGTCCGCGAGCGGCGAACAGAGGATGTATGGCAGCACCAGCGCCCCGGCCGTGACGCCCATCGCGATCGATTTCACGCGCTCGTCGGGAAGCCAGCCGATGACGGTGAAGCTCGCGAGCGTCTTCAGGAAGTTGTCGTTCAGCGTCCCGAAGAAATTGGTGACGTAGAGAGGAATAAAAGTCTTGTTCGGTTTCATGGATGCTCCTTTCACCCTATCGCCGCGAACACCTGCTCGCAGATATGGTCTCTCACCTTCTCGGCCCAGGCGCGGTTGTCGAGACCTTCGGGGCGGAAATCGCCGTGCCACTTGCTGTCGGCGAGCGCATATACCGAGACCTGGGCCCAGATGGACGACGTCCATAGGTCGAGTTGCTCGACGTCCTTGACCTTCATGGCGAGAAGATTTTTGAGTCCCTCATAGACAGGGCGCCCGAAAGCCTCCTTGAATTCGGCATGGAACCTGGTCGGGCTCGTCACCTCGTGCCGGAAGAGCGACGCGCAAAGTTTCTGCGCTTTCTCTGCAGGAAGCGTCATGAAAAGCATATCGTCCACCCACTCGCGCACGGCGGCGCGCCAGGTCGCTTCGTCCTTCACACCGTCTGCGAGACGAGTGAGCGGAGAGCCGAGATCGCCGAAGAGACGCTTTGCAACTATACGGTAAAGCGACTCCTTCGAGCCGAAGTAACGGCTAAGAAGCGCGGCGTTCGCGCCGGCGCGGCGGCATATCTCCCGCGCCGAAGCGAGTCCGTAGCCCTTCGCGGCAAACTCCTCTTCGGCTGCAGCGAGTATGGCCTCGCGCGTTGCAACGCCGTCCGCCCGCGCTTTTCTTGTTCGTATTATATCGCTTTTTTTCTTCATTTGGCAACAGACAAAATCTTGTTTTTCGTAAACACTTGTATACTTTACCATATTATGCAGATGATGTCAACCCTAAAAACACGAACATTATGGTATAATATTGGAAATGCGAAACGAATCGAAAGACAAATCTGAAGACATGGCGAAAGAGTCTGTCGAAGGCTCCGTCAAGAGCGTTGTTTTCCACAACAAGGAAAACGGATACGCCGTCTTGCACGTGACACCGGCGGGGAAACACGAAAACCGCGTTTCGCAGAAAGAAATCACGATTGTAGGCCGCGTGGAAGCCGTATGGGAAGGCGAAGACGTGAAAGCCGAGGGAGAATGGGTTACCGACAAAACCCACGGGCGGCAGTTCAAAGCGTCTTCAATAACATGCATAGCGCCCAAATCGCTCAAGGGCATCGAAAAATATCTCGCCTCGGGCCTCATCAAAGGCGTAGGCAAAGTAATCGCCGCAAGAATCGTTAAAACGTTCGGGGAGGAAACCATCAAAGTCCTCTCCACGCAGTCGGCCCGCCTCAGAGAAGTTCCGAAACTCGGCAAAGCAAAAATAGAAGAGATACGCCGCGCGTGGCATTCCAACGAAACGTTCAGGGAAAACATGATTTTCGCCCAGACGTACGGGATCGGCATCGCCAAAATGACGAAGATCCTGAAAAAATACGGCCCGGACGCCATAGCGATAATCAAAGCCGATCCGTACAGGCTCTGCCGCGAAATATGGGGAATAGGCTTCGCCACGGCAGACAAGATAGCCCTTTCAACCGGCATTCCCAGAGATTCGCCCCTGAGGGCGCGCGCGAGCATTTCGTTTACGCTTGAAACAGAAGCAGAGACCGGCGGCCACGTCTGGACGTATGAAAACGACCTTCTTCTCAAAGGCAACGAACTCACAGGCATACCGGTGGAGACGCTTGCGAAAGCGCTCGAAGACGAAATATCGGCAGGACGCGTCGCGGCGGAAGGCGACACAGAGCCGCGAATGATATTTCTCCGCTCGCTTCTCGCCGACGAGAGGCGCACGGCGAGGGGCGTGCGCAGAATCCTCGCCGGGGAAAAGCGTTTTCACGACATCGACGCGGCAAAAGCCATCGACTGGTGGGAAAAGCGCTCGGGAATGTCGCTCGCACCTCGCCAGCGCGAAGCGCTCGAAAACTCGCTGACCGAAAAATTCTCGATAATCACAGGCGGTCCGGGCGTCGGCAAGACGACTATAATCCGGGCTCTCGCGGAAATATACGGCGCGAGAAAACTCAAAACAGTCCTTGCCGCGCCGACTGGACGCGCGGCGAAGAGAATGGCGGAAAGCGTCGGGCTGCCGGCACAGACTATCCACAGGCTCCTGAAATGGAATCCCGCCACAAACGAATTCACGTTCAATTCGGGAAACAGATGCGAAGGCGATGTTTTCATTTTCGACGAAACTTCCATGATCGACATACGTCTCGCCGCGGATCTTTTCGACGCGATCGACGATTCCTCCGTGGTCGTATGGGTCGGCGACACGGACCAGCTTCCGAGTGTTGGCCCGGGAAACGTCCTCGGAGACCTCATCCGGTCCGGCGCCGTGCGCTCGACAAAACTCGACTTCATTTTCCGTCAGGACGCAACAGGGCTTATCGTTAAAAACGCCCACCATGTCAACGCCGGAGAGAGCATCGAAACGAGACACGGGGAAAGCGACTTCTATTTCGTGCGCGCCGAAGACCCCGAAGAATGCCGCAGGCGCGCGATCGAATTCATGCTCGAGCGCATTCCGAACCACTTTTCTCTCGATCCGCTCGAAGACGTGCAGATTCTCACGCCGATGCGCCGCGGACCTCTCGGCACGGAAATGCTGAACGCCGAACTTCAGAAAGCCCTCAACGGCGACGGCAAAGGCATATCGCGCGGCGGATTCGAATTCAAATCCGGCGACAGAGTGATGCAGCTCAGGAACAACTACGACAAAGACGTGTACAACGGCGACATCGGCTTTGTGAAAACCGTGAATTTCGCTTCGCGCTCTCTCGTGGCTGTCTTTGACGGCCGGCCGGTGGAATACGGTCCCGGCGAACTCGACGAGCTCGTGCTCGCATACGCGATGACGATACACAAATCGCAGGGAAGCGAATATCCTGCCGTGATCGTCATAATGCACACCCAGCACTATGTGATGCTCCAGCGCAATCTTCTTTACACCGCCATCACGCGCGGCAAGAAGCTCGTCCTTCTGATCGGCGTGCCGTACGCCGTCGACAAAGCCATAAAGACGAACACGGTGCGCGAACGCAGAACGGCTCTCGCCGGAAGGATAGCGCCGTGACAGCCATTCTCGCGCCGTTGCGAGGCGTCACGGTGAAATCGTTCAGGGCCGCGTTCGCCCGCGAGATAAAAGCGGCGCGGTTTTGCGAGTCCGTCACGCCGTTCATCACGGCAGTGCAGGGATACGACCCTCTCAAGGATCGGGAACTTTCATCCGAAGGAGAAGAGCCCGTTCCTGTAGTACCGCAGTTCATCGGCAAAGATCCGGCAGCTCTCGAGCATTGCCTCGAAAGGATAAAAGACGCAGGTTACGATCGAGCCGACCTCAACTGCGGGTGCCCTTTCCCGATGGTGCGGAAGAAATTCCGCGGCAGCGGCATCATGAAAACGCCAGACATCCTCGCGAAAATGACGGAGACGGGAGTGAAGATCATGGGCAAAGGCCGCTTCTCGGTGAAAATGCGCCTCGGCGTCGATTCGCCCGGAGAAATCCTCTCTGTGCTTCCTGTATTGAACAGATTCCCGCTGAAATGGATCACGGTGCATGCGAGAACGGCGAAACAGATGTATTCGGGAGAATGCGACATGGCTGCTTTCGATGCGGCCGTCGCAGCGTCTTCGAATAAAATCATATACAACGGCGACGCCCCTTTCCCGCCTGAAACCGCACGGTCCGGCACCGCCGGCACGATGATAGGACGCTCGTTCGTGATCCACCTCGGCACGCTGGAGAATATAAGGGATCTTCTCGAACGCTATGCCGAAATATCGATACGCGAACTTTGCGGCGACAGGCCGGCGCTGGGCCGTCTCAAAGAACTCGCGGCATACTGGAAAGAACTGCCGGGGTGGAAAAGACGCTGGCCGGTGCTGAAGATTTCGCGCACGGTGGGTGAATTCCTGTCCGCGGCGTCGCTTTTCTGACGCTCCGCCGCATCACGGCTCATTCCTTGCGCGAAAGAAGCGAAACCGACAACTCCTTCAAAAGCGTCGTGTCTCCCGGAAGAGAATCGAGAGCCGAAAGAGCCTTGGCCGTCGTCTCGGCGGCGAGACGCTCCGTCTCGTCCCTGCCGAAAAGTCCGTCTCCGTCGAGAAGATCGTCCTCGAACTGGAACGCAAGCCCGAGATTGAGAGCGAACGTCCTGAGCTTTTCGACGCAGTCTCCGTCCGCTCCGGCCGCGAGAGCGCCCATGGCCGCCGCGGCCACGAAAAGATCGGCCGTCTTGTGTTCATAGACGAAAGACGCGTCCTTGACGCCGCCGACATCCTCGACCTGTCCGCGCACGACCCCCACGCCGGCTTCGGCAAGAGCCGCCACGACGCCGGCCGCGTTGTGCGGCGACGCCGCCGCCGCTTTGAACGCGAGAGGGATCATGGCGTCGCCGGCGAGGATGGCGTTCGCCTCGCCGAATTTCTTCCACACGGTCGGTTTGCCGCGGCGGATTTCGTCGTTGTCCATCGCCGGGAGATCGTCGTGGACGAGCGTGTAGTTGTGCAGTATCTCGATCGCCGCCGCTGCGTGCACGGCGTCTTCCGCCGTGCCGCCCGACGCTTCGGCCGCACCGAGAGCGATGAGCGGACGCACGCGTTTCCCGCCCGACCCTACCGCATACCGGACGGCTTCGCTCAAGACGGCCGGACGCTCGTCCGGCGGCGGCAGCGCTTCGGAAAGCGCTTTTTCGATCATTGCGATATATTCTTCTTTTTTCTTCATCAGAACGCCTTTTCGTATTCGCCGTTTGAAACTTTTTTGAGACAGCTGAACCCGGCTCGTTTCGCCCGGTACATAAGATCGGTTTTCGAGCGCCCGAGTGAGGCCGCCTGGATGACGCGAATTACGTCGGCTCCGCATTCGGGGCATTTCGAAAGCGCCGGTTCGCCGATCTTCTGCACCGCTTCGAAAGATCCTCGGCATCTGTTGCACGATTTCGCCGCGTCTTTGGCTTCGTATACATATGTAGGCATCGTCTCTCCCGTCATTTCTCCGAATGCGAAAGAATTTCGCATCCGTCATCCGTGATTACGGCAAGGTCCTCTATCCTCACGCCGAGATTTCCCTCAAGATACACGCCCGGCTCGATCGTGACGGTCATGCCCGGCTCGAGAATCCAGTCCGATTTCCGCGACGCATACGGCGGCTCGTGCACTTCAAGCCCCACGCCGTGCCCGAGCGAATGACCGAAAGCCCTTCCGAAACCGGCTTTTGAAAGATATCGCCGCGCGACCGCGTCAAGTTCCCTGCCCGTAACGCCCGGCTTTGCCGCCGCTGCCGCAAGACGGTTCGCCTCAAGAACCGCATTGTAGACCTTGCGATAGGCCGCAGACGCTCTCGCCGGCTTTATGCAGCGCGTCATATCGGAGCAGTAGCCGCCGAGCGTCACGCCCATGTCCACAAGAACAGGCTCTTTTCCGTCCCATACGGTATCGTCGGGAACGTGATGGCATTCGGCGGCGTTCGCGCCGATGCAGACAATCGTCGGGAACGCCTCGCCGTCTCCGAATTCGACCATTTCTCGCCTGAGAAGTCTTGCCATGTCGCGTTCTGTCATGCCTGCGCGAAAACGCCTTTCAACCCTTCCCCATATCTTGTCGTTAAGCGCCGCCGCCGCTTTGATCTTCTCTATCTCTCCGGCAGTCTTCACGGCTCGTGCCGATGCGATATCGGCAGAGACATCGACCATCTCCGCCCCGGGGAAAGCCTTTTCGAAAGAAAGAAATCTCGCATGGGATATTCCGGGATCGAATCCTATTCTCTTTTTCACGGCACCGCGCGCGGCAAACGGCTTTTTGCCGGAAAGCCTCGAGATGTCGCCCGTGGCAAGCCAAGGACAGAGCCTGTTCACCTCGGGAATATATCTGAAATCGGTGTACAGAACGCTCTTCGCGCGCACCGACGGCAATACGGCAAGAACGCCGGCATCGCACTTCGCGCCCGACAGAGCGTAAATATCGCACGCGTCGCAAAGAAGCGCCATGTCGATTTTTTTCGCGCGCATTTTCGCCGCGAACGAATCGAATCTTCCGCCAAAAGGATTCATACCGTCTTTCACCTCCACATCGCCGGCATGTATACCGACTCTTTCACTGTGACTTCGCGCGTGCCGAACAGATAATCGGACGCAAGCGCTCCCGTATCGGTTTTCTTTTCGCCGCTCGCCGAAAGATACATGTCGGGACCTCCCGAGGAAACAAGAGCCCGAAGCCCCGCCTCGGCGCGCACTTCACGCTGGATATCGAGCGAAGAAACAATGAAGTGCGTAAACGAAAACACGGCGGCGAGAACGAGCGAAAAAGCGAAAAGCGCCACGGCAAGCTCGATCATCGCCTGACCGGAGCGCACATGGAAACGGAAGTCAGTGGCCATGCGACGCACCTCCTCCGCTGCCGCCGCCGCCCGGGAGAGGCCGCCTGCACGAGCCGGAATTGAATCTCAGCCACTCGATGCCGGACTTGCGGAACGCTTCGTTTTCCCACGTAAAAAGCTGCTCGCAATACATGCAGCCCGTGCCCGGCTTGGGCCCTGAAAGAAGATATTCGTCGAGATGTCTGCGCACATGCTCCACCCACACGATGTCGGCAGTGCAGAGCCTTGAGCCGTCGACGGCGTCCACCGGGACGAGACGAACGGCATCGAACGACGGAAGAACGAGCGCCGAACACGCCGTGACCCTGCCCGACAGTCCGCCGGGCATGTCCAGCCTGCCGAAGGGTTTTGCGGCCGCGCACCATGTGGATCTCTTCTCTTCGCGGGGAAACAGAACCGATTCAGGAGACGAATCGCACCTCATCACCGCAGCGGCGCCTTTCACGTTGTATTCTTCTTTTATTTCGCCGACAAGAGGGAAGAGAGTCCCCGACTCCTCTTCGCCCGCCAGCACGTCTCCGTTGAACCATGTCCCCCAGCCAGACATGTCGAAAAAGAACCATGTCTCTCTGCTCGAAAGAAGAAGCGCGACGGCATCGGACTCTTCGTCGGCGGAAATCTCGATTTTGAAAAATTTTCTGATTATCTCGCGAATTTCAGATTTCGACAGAACGGACCCGAGAGACGTTTCGACGGGTTTCAAGTGAAGAGAGAATATTTCGCTGTTGTCGCAGCGTTTTTCTTCGCGCGACGGAAGAGGCGCCCAGTCTTCGAACGACGAATACGATTCCAGCAGATCCATGGCGTTGAAATGGAACCAGCACCACTCCCTGCCGGAAACCGCAAAATAAAACCGCTTGTCGAGAAGCATGTGCCCTTTGCCCGCTCCGTACATCTCCACATTGTCGGGGGCTGCCGCAAGACCGCCTTCTATCGCCGCCGAAATCGCTTCCGCATACTCCTTCCACGCTCCTTCGTACGGCTCGGGATAAGGATCTCCGCTCAAGTCTCCCCCCGCGTATATCGAGAGGACCCGGTCGATATGGTCGTTGAAAAGAGCAAGATATTCATCGCGTCTGGCGGCGCCGTTTTTCTCGGCCGCGTCGGAAGCCGCCCTCAAGCCGCGTACCGGACCGAGAAGAGCCGTGCGGCGCTGCTCCATCACTATCCTGTCGCACTCGGCCCGATCGCCGCGGACAAGCGCTTCCATATGCCTTATGTTGAGCTCGCCTATCCTCTCCAGACATTCGAGCTGCACCTTCGCCGCGGCGAGGGCGGCGGCATCTCCGGCGTTCTGGAGACGGTTTTTGTTCCTCACGAAGAGGAAAAGATCGGCGTTCATTAGCGCCAGAGCGACGACGGCAAGCATCACGAGAACGGCATAGAGCGCGATCTGTCCTTTTCTTCCGGCGGCCATCACCGTCCTCCATTCGTCATATAATGCGGGAAATGCGCCTCGATGCGGGCTTTGCCTTCCATGGAAAAGTCGTCGGTTTCCATCCTTACCCGCGCCGCCACCGGAGAAATGTCGAGAGCGCCGTCGTCGATGGAAAGATGCGACGTGTTCCAATATTCGTATTCGAGAATGCCGCGCGCTTCCGACTCGGATTCCGACGCGAGATACACGGGTATGCGGGCGGCCTCCTCGAAATCGCCGATGTCTGGCTCTGGCCACACCCTGCGCCCCGCGACCGGTATGATCGCCGCGCGGGCCGTTTTGCGGCACATGAAATCGTTGAACCCCACGGATCTGGCGCGGGCCGCCCGCGCGGCCGCATGGTCAAGCATGATGCGTGCGGAAAGAAGACGCGAAAGCCAGAAAAGACCGAGAAAAACAAACGTGAGAAAAACCATGGCGACAACCGTTTCGATCATCGCCTGGCCTTTCCCGAATCCGTGCGCCATCCTCTCCGCCATGGAGAAGAATCAGTTCTCGCCCAGCTTTCTTATCGTGTTCTCGTCGATGGAATCGACGGCGCTCTTGGCTTTCGAACCTTCCTCTTCCGAGAGAGCCTCCGCCGCGCCGGCCGTCTTGCGCCCTATGGCGCGGCTCAGATACGTGAACACCGTTATGAGCGCCACGGCCACGATGGAGATGATGATGATGTATTCGACCATCGTCTGTCCTTTTCTCAACGCTTTGAACATTTCCCGGTTCCTTTCTTTGGTTGTGATTTCAGGGATAATCCGAGCCGACAAGCGCGTGCGAGCGGTGCGCCGTGCGGTGCGAAGCCTTCACGACGAACACCATCACGGCCGATATGAGAATCACAGCCGTGACGGCGATGGCATACTCGACAGCCGTCTGCCCTTTTCTCCCTTTAGATTTCATTGACCGATATTATACCATAATTCGCCGTCATTATGGTATAATATAGGCAAATATTATGAGTCAGGAATGGAACATCAGATCTCGAGGGCACGTCTGCACGCTGTGCGGTCGGCCACTCGTCGACAAAGCGCCGGTGACGAGCGCTCTCAAAGAGACAGACAGCGGATACGAACGCTTCGACTGCCACCCGGAATGCTGGAAGACGGCCAAGCTCGACTGGCAGCCTTTTTCGCTGTGGGACGGCGTATATTTCGCGCCGGTCAAAGAAGAGAAGAAAGAGCCTGTCAAAAAAGAGGACGCGGGCGAACTTCTGAGGAAACTCGTGACGCTCGACGATCCGGCGATGAAAAACGTAGTCTATGTGCTTGCCGTTCTTCTCGAGCGTTCGAAGATACTCGTGGAACGCGACGCCAAGGCCCTCGACGACGGCACGGTCAAACGCGTTTACGAAGACAGGAAAAACGGCGACACGTTCGTCATTCTCGACCCGCGGCTGAGGCTCGAGAATCTTTCCGAAGTGCAGACGCAGGTCGTAGAGCTTCTTTCCGGGACGAAAACGCTTGGAGAGGTTGCGTCGTCACCGCTTCCGGGGAACGACGAGGCTGACGCTTCTGCCTCCGGGGACGAAAACGTCGTTGGCGACGGCGAGCACGTCGTCGGCTGAAACGGCTTTGATGCCTTCCACTTGTTCCGCCGGCGAAACGATGCGGCCGAACGCCATCCATGTGGAGCCGTAGAAAAACATTTTAGATTTCACGTTCTCGTGGGAGAGCTTGAAGTTGCCGACAAGAAACTCCTTCACCCTCGCCAGTTCCTTCGCGCCGGGGCGCTTACCGCAGATTTTCGCGATTTCGCGGTCGATCGTCTCGATGGCGCGTTCCGCCTTGGACGGATCGGTGCCGACCGTGACGAAAAAAAGCCCGGCGTCGCTGAAGAAATGCTGCTGGGAGGAAATGTCGTAGCCGAGCGCGCGTTTCTCGCGCACTTCAATGAACAGGCGCGACGACATGCCGCGTCCGAGAATCGCGTCGAGAACGGTCATGGCGTACTTGCGCGGATCGCGCAGACCGAACGTTCTGTATCCGACAGCCGTCTGCACTTGGTTGACATCCTTCTCTACAGTCTCGCGCGGGATGGGCTTTTTGGAAAAATCTGCAGGTTTGCACTTCAGCGCGGCTTTTCCCGGGCATCCGTGCCATGCGAACGCTTTTTCTGCCGCGGCGAGCGCCTTCTTTCTGTCGAACGAACCCGATATCACGAGAAGCGTGTTTGAAGAGCGGTAGTGCCTGGCGATGTAATCCCGCATAAAATCGGCCGTCATGGCGGAAAGAGCCCCGATGTTTCCGGCAACCGGCCTTCCGAGAGGAGATCCCGGGAAAATGTTTTTCTGGAGATTTTCCGCGGCCACTGCGTCGGGCTCGTCGGAATACATTCTTATTTCCTCGATGACGACGTTCTTCTCGCGTTCGAACTCTTTGGGGTCGAGCGATGCGTTGGAATACATGTCGCCGAGTATGTCCACGGCTTCGGGAAGATACTCGCCGGGCAGATGCGCGAAGTAGCAGGTGGTCTCTTCTCCGGTGAAAGCGTTGAAATTGCCTCCGCGCCCCTCTATGGCTCTCGTTATGTCGGCCGGCTTTCTTTTTGCCGTCCCCTTGAAAAGCATATGCTCGATGAAATGCGACACCCCGGCCTCTTTCGCGTTTTCGTATCTCGAGCCGTTCGCGACAAAAACGCCTGCGGCCGCGCTTTCGGCTTCGCACGGCACGAGTATTGCGGACATTCCGTTGTCGAGTATCACGTGTTCCGGTCCGGTCATGACGATGTCTCCTTTCGAATCGAATTCATTTTTGCCGGCGGCGCGGCACGTCGCCAACGGCTGCGTACGCCCGATCGAGAGCCGCCTGCGACGGGGCTTCTACGCCGTCGAGACTGTAGACGAGACCGAGCCTCTTCCATTTTTCCGCTCCGAACGAATGGTACGGCAGTATCTCGAAGCGTTCCACTCCGCGAAGCGAACGGATGAAACGCCCCAGTTCGGCAAGTTCCTCCGGATTGTCGGTGACGCCCGGAACGAGCACCCTTCTAATCCACATTTTCCCGCCGTTCTCCGAGACGTATCTCGCGCAATCGAGAACAGATGCGTTTTCTGCGCCTGTCAGAGCTTTGTGCCGGGAAGGATCCATCTCTTTTATGTCGAGAATGACCGTATCCGTTTCGGCGAGAAGCGAGGCCATGTCGGCATCGTCCCTTCTGAAGACGCCGGCTGCCGTGTCGAGGCACGTGCCGATTCCCTGTTCGTGCGCGAGAGAAAAGAGTTCCGCTGCGAATCCGGCCTGGGCCATCGGCTCTCCGCCGGAAAGCGTCAGGCCGCCCTCGGCGCCCCAGTATTCGCGATAACGCGAAGCCGCCGCGAGCACTTCTTCCGCCGATGCTTCGAACGCCGGCTCGGCCGCCCACGTGTCGGGATTGTGGCAGTAGCGGCAGCGGAAGGGACAGCCTGAAAGGAAAACGAGAAAACGCACGCCGGGGCCGTCGGCCGCGGCGAACGTTTCGTAAGAATGTATCCGGCCCTTCGCGCTCAAAGCGACTTGTGGCACGTTCTCGCAATGACGTCGAGTTGCTGCTCGCGCGTCAGATCGATGAACTTGACGGCATAGCCGGAGACACGTATCGTGAAGTTGGCGTATTCCGGCTTTTCCGGATGCTCCATGCAGTCTATGAGCTTTTCGGTGCCGAACACGTTGACGTTCAGATGGTGGGCGCCCCTGGCGAAATATCCGTCGAGCACGTTCACGAGATTGTCGACCCGCTCCTTTTCGTCGTTGCCGAGCGCGGAAGGATGGATCGTCTGCGTGTTTGATATGCCGTCGAGAGCGTATTCGTAGGGGAGTTTCGCCACAGAGTTGAGCGATGCGAGAAGCCCCGATTTCTCGGCTCCGTAGCTCGGGTTCGCGCCAGGCGCAAGCGGTGCGCCCGCGCGGCGGCCGTCAGGCATGTTGCCGGTGGCCTTGCCGTAGACTACGTTCGACGTGATGGTGAGAATCGACGTCGTGGGCTCGGCATTGCGGTAGGTGTGGTTTTGCGAGACTCGGTGCAGGAACATCTTGAGAAGCCTCACCGCTATCTCGTCGGCACGGTCGTCGTCGTTGCCGTAGCGGGGGAAATCTCCCTCCACGCGGAAATCGACGGCGAGACCATCTTCGTTGCGCACCGGATACACCTTCGCGTACTTGATGGCCGAAAGCGAATCTACGGCGTGCGAGAAGCCCGCTATGCCCGTGGCGAACGTCCGCCGGACGTTCGTGTCGATCAATGCCATCTCGGCGGCTTCGTAGTAGTACTTGTCGTGCATGTAGTGGATGAGATTCAAGGTGTTGACGTACAGCCTCGCGAGCCAGTTCATCATCGCCTTGAATTTCGCAAGCACTTCATCCCATTCGAGAGGCCCGTCGCCGCGTATCGGCTCGAAACCCGGCGCGACCTGAGCTCCCGTCATGGTGTCGCGCCCGCCGTTGATGGCGTAGAGGAGACACTTGGCGAGATTCGCCCTCGCGCCGAAGAACTGCATTTCCTTGCCGGTCTGCGTGGCGGACACGCAGCAGCAGATGGCGTAATCGTCTCCCCAGACGCGGCGCATGACGTCGTCGTTCTCGTACTGCATCGAACTCGTGGCGATAGACACTTTCGCGCAGTATCTGCGGAACGGCTCCGGCAGACGCTTCGAATATAGTATCGTCATGTTCGGCTCGGGGCTCGGCCCCATGTTTTCAAGCGTGTGCACGAGCCTGAAGTCGTTCTTCGTCACCATGTGGCGTCCGTCGATGCCGAGCCCGGCTATCGAAAGCGTCGCCCAGACGGGGTCGCCGGAGAAGAGCTCGTTGTAGCTCGGTATTCTCGCGAACTTGACCATGCGTAGTTTCAGGACGAGATGGTCGATGAGTTCCTGCGCTTCTGTCTCGGTTATCTTTCCTGCCTTGAGATCGCGCTCCATGTAGATGTCGATGAAAGTCGATATGCGGCCGATCGACATCGCGGCGCCGTTCTGCGTCTTGATTGCGGCGAGATAGCCGAAGTAGAGCCACTGCACGGCTTCTTTCGCGTCTTTGGCCGGTTTTGAAATGTCGAACCCGTAGGAAGCTGCGAGGTTCTTCATCTTCTTGAGGGCTTTGATCTGGTCGGCGACCTCTTCCCTGAGACGGATGACGTCATCGGTCATATTGCCGTCGCCGATGTGTTCGAAATCGTATTCCTTCGCGGCCACGAGTCTGTCGATGCCGTAGAGCGCCACGCGGCGGTAGTCGCCGACTATGCGCCCGCGACCGTATGTGTCGGGGAGGCCGGTGATTATCTTGTTCTTTCTCGCCAGACGGATTTCCGGCGTGTACGCGTCGAAGACGCCCTGGTTGTGCGTCTTGTGGTATACGGTGAATATCTTGTGCAGCTCGGGATTCGGCGTGTAGCCATACGTCGTGAGGCTTTCCTCTGCCATCTTGATGCCGCCGTACGGCATGAACGCCCTCTTGAGCGGCTTGTCGGTCTGAAGCCCGACGATCTTCTCGAGATCCTTGTCGAGATACCCGGGAGGGTATGCGTCGATGTCGCTTACGATGTCGGCGTCCATATCAAGAACGCCGCCTTTTTTACGCGACTCCTTGAAAAGCTCCTGGAGCGAACCCCAGAGCGCCTCGGTAGCCTTGGTCGGCGGTGCGAGAAACGACGCATCTCCGTCGTACGGCGTATAGTTGCGCTGGATGAAGTCGACGGTATTTATCTCCTTCTCCCAGCGCCCCCCCTTGAATCCTGTCCATTCGTTCATCATGATGCGATCATTCCCATTCAATAGTTGCAGGCGGCTTCGGTGTCACGTCCCAGACGACGCGGTTGGCCCCCTTCACCTCCGTTGCGATTTTCCCGGCCACGGCTGTCACGAATTTAAACGGCAGTTCGACGATGCCGGCTTTGACGAACTGCTTCGTCGAAATCGCGCGGATGCCGATGACATATCCGAACGTGCGCGCGCCGTTCTTGACGCCGACCGACTTGACATTCGTCATGATTGCGAAGAACTGCTGGGCCTTTTTGTCGAGCCCGGCCTTGCGCATCTCGTCCCGGAAAATGAAATCGGCCCGGCGGAGAATGTCGAGCTTTTCCTTGGTGAGCTCGCCGATGCACCTCACGGCAAGACCGGGGCCGGGAAACGGCTGGCGCATGACCATCTCTTCGGGGATGCCGAGCAGTTTGCCGACCTTGCGCACCTCGTCCTTGTAGAGATATTTGACAGGCTCGACGAGCCCCTTGAAAATGATGTCCTTCGGAAGCCCTCCGACGTTGTGGTGGGCCTTCACCGCCTTGTGGCCGCCCACTCCCGATTCGATGATGTCGGGATAGATCGTGCCCTGGCCGAGGAAATCGATGTCGCCGTACTTCTTCTTGAGATCGCGCGCGACGTCGGCGAACACGTTAATGAACTCTCCGCCGATGATTTTGCGTTTCTGCTCGGGATCGGTGACGCCCCTGGCCTTGTCAAGAAAGCATTTTTCGGCGTCGATCTGGATCAGATTGATGCCGAACTTGCCTTTGAAAACCTTCTTTACCTCTTTGGCCTCGTTGAGACGCATGCATCCGTGATCGACGAACACGCATACAAGCTGCCTGCCGATCGCCTTCTGGAGAAGCACAGCGCAGACGGAACTGTCGACACCGCCCGACATCGCAAGCAGCACTTTCCTGTCGCCGACCTGTTTCCTGATCGCTTCTATCTCTTTTTCTATGTATTTTTTCGCGTTGAAGGTCTTTCCGACCTTTGACAAACGCTCTTTTTCAGCTTGATTCATTTTGCGCTCTCCTTAGTGGCGTGTTTCAAAAATCATCTTAGCCTATTATAGCACATTTAAGCGTTAAAAAACAGAGGGGATTTTTCCTGCCGCGGCCGCCAGATCGCGCGCCGTGCCGGTGGCGTTCTCGAAAGCCTTGGACACCTTGAGAAGCTTCTCTTCCTCGAACGCGCCGCATATGAACTGCACACCCACCGGAAGACGGGTGTCGGCTGCGAAACCGGCTGGAACCGCGGCGGCGCAGACGCCCGCCAGAGACGACGGTATCGTGAAAAGATCGTTGAGATACATTGTCAGCGGATCCTGCACTTCGCCGAGCTTGAACGCCGGCGTGGGGGCGCACGGCGTAAGAAGCGCGTCGCACTTGGCGAACGCTTCGTCGAAATCGCGGCGTATAAGCGTCCTCACTTTCTGCGCACGCAGATAGTAGGCGTCGTAATAGCCGCTCGAAAGGACGTACGTGCCCATGATTATTCGGCGCTTGACTTCCGCTCCGAAGCCTTCGGCGCGCGATTTGACGTAAAGAGAATAAACGTCGGAGGCGTCTTTGCTTCTGTGCCCGTATCTCACGCCGTCGAAACGCGCGAGATTGGCGCTCGCCTCTGCCGGAGCTATGATGTAATAAACGGCCATCGCGTATTCGGAATGAGGCAGCGACACTTCGACAATCTCGGCGCCCGCCCCGGCGCAACGCTCGACAGCCTCGTCGGTTATGCGCTTCACCTCTCCGTCCATTCCATCCATGCGCGAATACTCCTTCGGCAGGCCGATCTTCACGCCTTTCAGCGAAGCTCCTTCGAGTGCGGCGGCGTAATCCGGGACAGGCAGCGACGGCGTCGTGCCGTCGCGCGGGTCTCGCCCTGCAATGGCACCGAGCAGGACCGCCGCGTCGTCGACGCATTTGGCCATCGGCCCCACCTGGTCGAGAGAACTTGCAAATGCTGTCACGCCGTAGCGGCTCACGCGCCCGTAGCTCGGCTTGACGCCCACGATGTTGCAGAAAGACGCGGGCTGGCGTATGGAACCGCCGGTATCGGTGCCGAGAGCGGCGATGCACATATCGCCGCCGACGGCGGCGGCGCTGCCGCCTGACGATCCTCCCGGCACGCGGGAAACGTCGTACGGGTTTCTCGTGACGGCGAGAGCCGAATTCTCCGTAGAAGACCCCATGGCGAATTCGTCCATGTTGACGCGCCCGGCCGGAATGAAGCCTGCCTTTTTCATGTTGGCGATCACGGTGGCGTCATACGGGCTTGTATATCCTTCGAGGATCTTCGAACCGCAGGTGCACGGCTGGCCTTTGACGTTGATCAGATCCTTCACCGCCACCGGGACGCTCTTCGGGTTCTCGCGCGCGAGAGCGAGAGCCGCTTCTTCGTCGAAAGAAACATACGCGCCTATGGAACCGTTCTTCGCGCGGACGCGCGCGATCACGCTTTTGACGGCGTCTTCGGCGGAGGCTTCGCCTTTTGCGAAAACGTCTTTCAGTTCCTTTATTCCGAGATCGCAAAGTTCCATCAGCTCTCAGCTCCTTCCACTATCTTCGGGAGAAGAAATTCGTCGCCCGTGCGCGCCGGCGCGTTTGCGAGCGCATCTTCGCGGTCCATCGACTCTTCCACCTCGTCTTCGCGGAAAACGTTGACGAGCGTGTGCCCGTGCATCATCGGCTCGACGCCCTCGACGTCGACTTCCGATATCTTCTCGACATATCCGACAATGCCGTCGAGCTGGCTCTGGAAAAGATCTTTCTCCTCGCGGGAGAGTTCGAGCCGCGCGAGTTCGGCCGCATATGCAACGTCTATTTTCACTTTCTCCTCCAAGACGGCGTTATCCATCTGCCCGGGGCGCTGAACATCTGCCGCGGTTTGTCCCCGCCTTCAGAAGCGCCGAGCGTGTCGACGACAAAAAGCCTTCCGCCGCTCGTGGCGGCCACGTGACGCGCATCGCGCGACCACGAAGGATGCTCCCACGTTCCGGCGGCCTGCACGATTTCGACCGACGAAGCGCCCTTGTCCGGATCGACGATCGCGATTTTCCCTTCGCCGTCCTGTTTGGATATGAAAACTATCCGTCCGTCTGGCCCCCAGTCGGGATCGACGTTCTGCCGGCCCGAAGATGTGATGCGCGTTTTCTTTTTCGTCGCCAGATCGAAAACGTAGATATGCGTGCGGCGCGATTCGTCGGAAACATACGCTATCCTGGTGCCGTCTGGGCTCCAGGACGGCTGGCCTTCGTTGGCATGCGGCGTCTTTGTGAGACGCGTCCACGTTCCCGCCGCGATGTCTATCAGGTAAAGCTCCGGATTGCCGTGGATGGAAAGGACGACCGCCGCGCGAGTTCCGTCCGGCGAAACGCAAGCCCCGGTGGCAAAGCCTTTGAAACTCCACTTGCGCGCGCTCATGCCAGTCGCCGTGTCGTACTCGCATATGGCCGGGCCGGAATCGGAAATCGACGTATAGAAAATCGACGACGCGTCTTTCCAGCGAGGCCCCACGACGCTCTTGCCGGCGGAAGTGAGCTGGCGCACGTCGAAACCGTCGGGATAACCTTCGCAAAGCTCCGAAACATATGCGCTTTTCTTCATGACGAACACGACGGGATCCGAAGCGAACCCCTTGCGTCCGAGATATGTTTCCGACATTTTGTCGGCAAGGCGCCTGGCCTCGTTTCTCGCCGACCTTCCGTCCGCCGCCTGCGACGGCATGACAAGCGCCCTGCCGCGCCCTTCGGCCCTTACAGACGAACCGGTCGCGCCTGTGACTCTGAGAGCCGCGCGCGAAGAATCGCCGACCACACGGAAAGAGCCCGTCATGTCGAGATTGCGCTTGAGCGATTCGGCGAACGTCTTCTCTCCCTGCACGTCGATAAACACGGCCGTCTTCTCGGCGCCTATCCCCGTGACATCGACTACCGTCTCGGCGACGGCTCCGCCCGCTGCGGCTAAAAGAGCGGCCGCCGCGAAAACATTGCGAAATGGAAACATCTTCATCATCCTTCCGGTCAAGTTGTGTAGTCGGCGTTGATATGCACGTAGTCGAGCGAGAAATCGCACGTGTAGACGACATCTTCGTATCTGCCCAGGCCAAGATCGACAGTCACCTCCAACTCGTCTCCCTCCATGGCCCCGGCCAGCCTGGCAAGCTGCGCTTCGTCGGCCACCTCGCCTTTGCGGTAGGCCCACTCGCCGCCGTAATATATCACGGCCTTCGAGGGATCGAGCTCGGCGCCTGAATATCCCGCCGCTGCAAGCACTCTGCCCCAGTTCGGGTCTTTGCCAAACCAGCTCGTTTTCGCGAGCGGAGATCTGGCTATGGTCCGCGCCGCCTTTTCGGCATCCTTAGCGCTGGCTGCGCCTTTCACGCGCACCGTCACGAATTTCGTAGCGCCCTCGCCGTCCGCAGCCATCTGGCGGGCAAGAGAAACACAGACGGCTTCAAGAGCCGCGAGAAACGCTTCGTAATCTTCTCCGCGGCCGACGATCTCGGCATTGCCCGCCGCTCCGGAAGCGAGAATGAAAAGAGAATCGTTCGTAGACATGTCGCCGTCGACGACAAGCCTGTTGAAACTCTTGGAAAGAGCCGCAAGAAGAGCCTTTCTGAGAAGCGCCGGCGATATCGCAGCATCGGTGGTTATGAACCCGAGCATCGTAGCCATGTTCGGCTCTATCATGCCGGACCCCTTCGCCATGCCGCCGACCGTGACGCTCTTGCCGCCGACCGACACTTTGGCCGCGGCCTGCTTCGGTTTCGTGTCGGTGGTCATCACGGCCTGCGCCGCGGCGAGAGCGTGCTCCTTCGTGCGTCCGAGCCGGGAAACGGCTTCTTTCGCACCGCCGAGAAGCCTGTCCATCGGAAGCGGGCGCCCGATGACGCCTGTGGAG
>JAFWBO010000078.1 GCA_017507065.1 Kiritimatiellia bacterium
GCAGGCCTTCCAGGCGAGATTGGGATTCATCGTGATCTGTTCCATCGTTGTCTGCTGCGTATCCGCCGCAAGCGCCCATCCGGGTGCATAATGCGTCCCGAGCCCGTATTCGGTATAGTTGCCCCAGCCTATCGCAAAATCCCACGGAAGCGGAATGGTGGCATAGAAAGTGGGGACTGTAAACCAGCCCGGATCCATCCTCGTCTGGCGCTCGTGGTCCACTTCGATGTCGCAGAACGGGTTTATGAACGAGACGCCTGCCGCCAGCTGGATATTCGTGGCAAAAGCGATGTTGGCCGGGTTGTAGTAGTTCGCCGTGGCGTCGGAACTGTCGCCGACGAGCGCTCCACCCATCGCATTGCCGCGAGCCGAAGCTTCATAGATGCCGAACCCCGCCGCATTGGCCGAAACCGCAGCGAGAACAAGCGCACCTGTAGCGATAATCTTCTTCATTTTCATCCTTTCTTGGTTTTGAGCAATTTTTTCATTATACCATATTTTTCAGCGCTCTGCAAAATAGACTCTTTTCTCCGGGGCGGATGACATATCGCCCTGGGAGAATGTTTTCAGAACGGATGAAAGAAACGAAACTCCGACGGCGGCACGGCAGCCATCTCCGAGCGAAATGTCTACCAAGGCACCGTCTACGGCCACTTTCAGCTTCAGATTCATCAAGCCAGGATTCGCCGTGGCCGCATCCTTTATTGCGGCGATTTTGGCGGAGAATTTCGGATCCCCGCGGTCGAGCGCGAATGTCAGAGCCGGAGAAACGAGCGGCATCGCCTCTTCGAGCGGATAAACCTCTTTCACGGAAAAAACGACATCGCCCGCCGTCGGCTTCTCTCTTGCCGCATCGTCCTTGTCGTATACCGTCCTGCGGGAAATCTCGCCGGATACCATGACGAGCGAATCGACGTGTCCGGCTATGCGAGAGAACTTCTCCCACGCTTTCGCATACACGAAAACGTCTGCGGTCCCGGTTCCGTCGTCGAGCGACAGGATGGCCCATTTCTGCCCGGGAGTGCCGTCGGGTCTTGGTTTCGGCGTCTTGACGGAACAGGCATCGAGCATAGCCACGATTCTCACGTCTATCTTTTTGACGAGAAGCGGATCCATCGCTCCGGAATCGAGTTTCTTCTTGAATCTGGTCCGCACCGAGGAAACAGCCTTGTCGAAAGCCGCCTTGTCGGCGTAGGGAACCTCGCCTTTCGCCCGCACGGATGCGCGCGCAAGACCTTTGAGAAGCCAATCGTCGTTTTTGGCGCGAAGAAGCAGTTCGTCGATCTGGGATACGTGCGATTGCTGCTGTTCCGCCGCCGGCGGCGCGTCGTCGGAAGACGTCTCTTCCTGGCTTCTGTCCTCGTCGAAAGCATCTTCGCCAGGCGCGTCTTCCGCATCGCCGGGCTGTTTTTTCGCTATTTTATCAAGCGAAAACGGGACGAAATCGAACCGCTCCTCTCCGTCTTCGCCGCGACCGAGATCGATGCATGCGGCAGAGACCTCGGATATTAGCCTGCGGCAGCACTGGAGAGGATGGCCGGATATGTAGACGCCGAGAAACTCCCGCTCGAATTTGAGCTCTTCCGAAGGAGGGAACGGGGGCGCCGGGACGAGAATATCGTCGGATGCGGCGGCGTCTCCGGAAGCGTCCGCCATCATATCGAAGAAATTAGTCTGCGCGCTCGCCTTTTCTTTCGCGTGCATTTGCGCGCGTTTCAAAGCAAATTCGATATTGGCGAAAAGTTTCGCCCTGTTCGGCTCGAGCGTGGAAAACGCTCCGGTCCGCGTCAGATTCTCGAGGACGCGCTTGTTGACGACGTTCGACCCGGCAAGGCGCATGCAGAAATCCATGAACCCCTTGTAAGGGCCGTTGGCTTCGCGCTCCGCGACTATCGCATCTGCGGCCGCTTCTCCCACTCCTTTTATGCCGCCCAGCCCGTACCTGATCCCTCTGGCGTCAGACGTGGGCACGAAACGCGAACCAGACTCGTTGACGTCGGGAAGCATAAGGGCGAGATCGATCGCCTGCGCCTCGGCGACGAAAAACGGCAGTTTGTCGAAATTGCCTATTTCGGACGATATCTGCGCACACATGAATTCCGCGGGATAGTGCGCCTTCAAATAACCGGTCTGGTAGGCTATCCACGCGTAACACACGGCATGGGACTTGTTGAACGCATACGAAGCGAACGCTTCCCAGTCGCTCCAGATCTTCTCGATCAGCGCCTTGGCCTCGTCCTCGTCCGCCCATTTCCCCGTGCGGAATTCTTTGTTTTCAAGGCATCCCTTGATAAACTTGGTTTTGAGCTCGTTCATCACATCGATGAGCTTTTTGCCCATCGCCTTGCGCAGCTTGTCGGAGTCGCCGCGGGAGAATCCGGCCAGATCGCGCGAAAGAAGCATCACCTGTTCCTGGTATACGGTGATGCCGTAAGTATCTTTCAGCCGCGCTTCCATGAGAGGGTGATCGTACGTGACACTCTCTTCTCCCTGTTTGCGTTTTACAAACGACGGGATGTATTCCATCGGTCCGGGACGGTACAGCGCGTTCATGGCGACAAGATCGGTCAGCCTTTCCGGCTGGAGGGCGATGAGCCACTTCTTCATGCCGTCCGATTCGAACTGGAATATGCCGGTCGTTTCGCCACGCCCGAAAAGCGCATACGTCTGGGCATCGTCGTCCGGAATCTTGTCGGGATCGAGGAATCCATCTGCTCCTCTTATTTCCGCAGGCACCCGCGGATTGTCCGCGCCGAGCAGCTTCACGCATTCTTTTTCCACCGTCAGCGTCTTCAGCCCGAGAAAGTCCATCTTGAGAAGCCCGACAGGCTCGACGAAATGCCCGTCGTACTGCGTCGTAAGGAGTTTGTCCGCTCCGCCGGCGGCGGCGGACGGAGCGCTCTTTTTCTTTCCGCCTTTTTCCGGCGTAGGCATCACGGGGATGGTCTCGATGAGCGGATCTCGTGAAATGATAACCCCGCAGGCGTGTACGCCCGGCTGTCGAATCGAGCCCTCGAGCCGTGCCGCCCTTTCCATGATGAGATGGACTGTCTTGTCCGGCGAATTGAACGCCTCTTCGAGCTCCGGCACCTGTTTGCGCGCATTGGCGAAAGAAATCTTCGGAACGTTGGGCACGAGCGCGGCGAGCGCGTTCGTCTTCTGGAGGTCGTACTCCATCACGCGCCCCACGTCTTTTATGGCGCTTTTGGCGGCCATCTGTCCGAAAGTCACGATATGGGCGACATGATCGGCGCCGTATTTGCGCGTGACGTATTCAAGAACCCTTTCACGGCCGGCATCGTCGAAATCGACGTCGATATCGGGCATGGATATGCGATCGGGGTTCAGAAAGCGCTCGAACAGAAGATCGAATTTGACAGGATCGACATTCGTGATGCCGAGCGCGTAGGCGACGGCGGAACCGGCGGCGCTGCCGCGCCCCGGCCCGACCCACACGCCGCACTCCTCGCGGGCGGCCCTGATATAATCGGAAACGATGAGAAAGTATCCGGGAAAGCCCATCTCGCGGATTGTCTTGAGCTCGAAATCCAGACGCGATTCTATCGTTTCCGGAAGGCCGTGCTCTCCCGTTTTCTCGCCCTCCGCCGCATGCCACCGCTTCGCCGCGCCCGCCCACACGAGCGACGAGAGATATTCCGCCTCGAACTGTATGCGGATGGCTTTTTCATATCCGCCGAATTTCGCGATCCGGCCCGCAGGATACATGGTTTCGAGAACGGTCTCGCCGTATTTTTTCCTGAAATCGTCTTCGGAACCGAACGACTGCGGAATATCGAACTTCGGCATGATGGGCGCGGAGTCGAGCTCGTATTCCTCGATCATGTCGGCCACCTCGGCCGTATTGTCCACGAGACCGGGGTTCTCCGCGAAAATGCGGCGCATGTCTTCTTCTGTCTTGAACCACTCTTCGCCGGTGTAGATCATGCGCTTTTCGTCGCTCATTTTCGTGCCGGTGGACAGCGCGAGCAGAACATCGTGCGAATCGTCGTCCTCCTTGTCGAGAAAATGGACGTCGTTCGTGGCAATAACGCGGATGTCGAGTTTCCTGCCGATCTCGAGCATCCCTTTGACCACTTTCAGCTGCCGCTCGTACAGCGAGGCGAAATCCCTGCGCGCGGAAAGCGGCACGCTTTCGCCGGATTTGACCGACTTGTGGAGCATCACTTCGAGAGAATAATCGTTCCCGAAAAGATCTTTGTGCCACTTGGCGACGCGGACGGCCTCGTCCATGTCGCCGCGGTCGATCGCGCGCGCGACCTCGCCTGCGATGCAGGCCGACGAGCAGTGGAGCCCTTCGTGGTATTTCTCGAGAAGCCGCCGGTCTATGCGCGGGTTGCGGTAGAACCCGTTCATGTGCGCGAGCGATATGAGTTTGACGAGATTGCGGTAGCCGGCGAGATTCTTGGCGTGGAGGCACAGATGGTAGCGCTTCTCGTCTTTGTCGCGGCTGGTGTAATCGCCCGTGGAAGTGACGTACGCCTCGCACCCAAGTATGGGCTTTACGTGGATGCCGGCGAGATCGCCATACACCTTTTCTTTCTTCGATCTGCACTCGTCATAGAAATTCTTGAGCGCGAAAAGGTTGCCGTGGTCCGTCACGGCAAGAGCTTTCATCCCAAGCGCACGGGCGCGTTTCACGAGGGGCGTTATCTGGCACTGCCCGTCGAGAAGCGAATACGTCGTGTGGAGATGGAGATGTGCGAACGCGCCCATATACGGCGAAAAGGAACGCCCAGCTTTTTCGGCCGGACGTTCCCCTCGTCAGGTTGCTCTCGCGAGAGAAACCTTACTTCTCGGGAGCGGCGCCGTCGTCGCCGTAACCCTTGCCCTTGAGATACTCGACAACCTTGCCGACCGTCGTCAGCTTCTCGGCGTCGTCTTCGGGGATTGCTGCACCGAACTCTTCCTCAAAAGCCATGATCAGTTCGACCGAGTCGAGAGAATCCGCGCCGAGATCGTCGATGAACGACGCTTCGGGCGTAACCTGTTCGGCGTTGACGCCGAGCTGTTCGACGATGATATCTCTTACACGATCTTCGAGCTTTCCTGCCATAATAATTTTTCTCCTTTATTTTTGGATGGTTGTATTTTACTATATTCTCGGGA
>JAFWBO010000079.1 GCA_017507065.1 Kiritimatiellia bacterium
AGCCTGGTAGCGCGTTTGCTTGGGGTGCAAAAGGTCACGAGTTCAAATCTCGTCGCTCCGACCATTCAAAGCCTGAGATGCAAAGACCGAAGAGGTGGGATGGCCGAGCGGTTAGGTCGCGGACTGCAAATCCGCTTACAGCGGTTCAACTCCTCTTCCCACCTCCATTTTTTTATACTTCGGGCGGTTAGCTCAGCTGGTTAGAGCGAGTGCTTTACACGCATTAGGTCGGGGGTTCGAATCCCTCACCGCCCACCAATCGCCCGACAATTTTCCAGCGCCGCGTCCGGGCGGATGTACAAGAAGGCTCTTCACACTACGGCCGAAACAAAAGCAAGCGAAGCGTTGCTGCCGCCGAAAGCGAACGAATTTGAAAGAGCGGCGCCCGGTTTTCTGCCGAGCTCGAGCCATGTCAAAACAGCTTCAACCGCGCCGGCCGCGCCGAGCGTATGACCGGTCATTCGTTTTGTCGAAAACGCGCGCACCGCAAGCGCATCCGTCAGAAAGCCCCCTTCTTCCGCTTCTCGCCTGCCGAAAACACGCATCACGGCATCGCACTCCATAGAATCGTTGTAGCGCGTTCCAGTGCCGTGGAGATTGATGAAATCGATATCGCGCGGCGAGAGCCCCGCATCGGCAAGCGCTCGTCTCATCGCCTCCTCGGCGCCGCGCCCGGAAGGATCGGGAGCTGTTAGATGGTATGCATCGGAACTCTCGCCCACGCCTGCGAGAAAAACGCAATTTCCGCCCTTGAACCGCCCGGGGACATCGCGTCTCATCAGGAAAACCGCCGCCGCCTCGCCGAGATTGATGCCGTCGCGATCGGGAGACATGGGCTTAGACAGGCCAGACGAAAGCGCTTCGAGCGAATGAAAGCCTTCGATCACCGTGCGAGTGTACGCGTCGGCGCCTCCCACAACCACGGCATCGCATCTGCCCGAAGAAATCAGTCTCCTCGCGGCGGCGAAGGCCTTTGCCGACGACGAGCATGCCGTCGACACGGCGAACGACGGACCCTTCGCGCGCGAGACTTCTCTGACATGGCGCGCCGGATACGACATGTCTATGACGACGGGATCGTCGGTGAACTCCTCCATGGTGGAATTGCTCGTTCCGATGACGGAGCCTACACGATCTTCTCCGAAAATGCCGGCAGCTTCGTCGATTTCTGCGGAAATCTGCGCAAGCGCCGCATCCAGAAGCCTGCCGACTCTCGGAGTCTCGCGCTGCGGATTCTCGGCCTCGAGCGTGCATGGCGCAGGGAAGCCGGAGGCGAAACCGAAATACGTCTCGTCTCCGTCGCACAGGCCGGAAAGCTTTTTCATGCCGGAAACATCTCCTTGCGACAGCCTTGCAGCCGTCTCGACCGTATTCACGCCGAGCGCCGACACGATCCCCGCCGCCTGGAGAAAATATCTTTCACACGCCATTTTCACCACTCCATTCGAAATCCTGTCCGGGGAAGCGCGTCTTCAGCGAAGAAGCGATTTCCGAAAAACGCTCTTTCATTTCCTTCGCACCGCCCGCGAGAGAACGCACGACTGCCGTATACCCGCCGCGGGAATATATGCAGGCGGCGAAATAGACCGGACAGCCGAGCGCCGCGGCGAAACGGAACACGCCGTCGCCCCTGTCGCCCGACATCACGAGAGACTCGCCGCGATCGAGCCATTCCCCCGCTTCGAACGCAGTTGCAAGACCTATCGAAGATATATCGTGGAGAACGACGGAGCCTTTCCTGGAATGTCTGAGATAAAACGCGTTGAACACTGCCGTGCGGGCGAGATCGGTCCAGGCGTGGAAACGGAATCGCCCTTTCCCGAGAACCGAAAGGACTTCAATCGTCCCGACATGCGACGGCACGATAAAAACCCCCTTCCCCGAGGCGACATCGCGCTCGAAAGACCGGGCGTCGTCCGAACCGTCGAAGACGACGCGCGGCACGCTGCGTCCGCCGGACACGACGGCGATTTTGTCGGCGAGAGAAAGCGCGAACATCGCCATCTTCCCCGGAGAGGACACGGCGCGGCGCACCGAAGACGAAAAAAGCCACACGGCGACGGCAACAGTCTTCGACAAGAAACGAAGAGTCCGCAGTCCGAAGAGTCTGTACGAGAAATAAAGAATCTCGAGACCGAGCGGAGAAGCGGCCTTTTCAACCGTTCCCCTGCGCCCTGCAGGGCGGCGCGACGGGGCGCACGCCACGGCCGCGGCGAAACCGGCCGCAAGACCGATGCCGAGAACAAAGCCGAATGCGCCGACCACGGGGAAAGAAACGAACGCAAGCGCCCCGAAGCCCACGACGCTCGTAAGAAAAGCGGCAGACGCGCTCTTGAGGCTTTCCCGCGAACCGCCGTGGAGGAAAACGGCATAATCGGCGACGGTCCCTGCAAGGAGAAAGACTCCAAGCAGATGGAAAAGATTTATCCGCCCTGCGAAAAACGTCACGGCGCACCCCGCCGCAAGAACGGCGAACGCCACGGGAAAAAGAATTTTCAGAACCTGCCGTCTGAACAAGACTGCAAGAAGCGCCGCCATCAAAAAAAGAGAGACCGCGAGCCTCGCCGAGGTTTCCCGCGTCATCGAAGCGAGCGTCTCCTCTATCGCCGAAGAGACCGGCTTCGCCGCCGCCGGAGCGGATGGAACCGAACCGAGCCCGAGGACCGAAGCGATGCGGGAGGCATGTTCCCGATACAGCGCGGCGATGTTTTCAACTGTCGCGGGCGACGGCGGCTTCCAGTTTTCGCGGAGAAGCGCTTCGGCTTTGACGAGATCTTCCGGCGGGCGGTACACAGAGTCGAGAGACGTGGCGAACGGCTTGAAAAAGAACGCCGCCACCGACATCGCGGCGAACGATGAAAACACGGCAAACCTGAGAATGCGGGGAGAAACGAAAAATCCGCTTTGCCCGCCGCGCCCAGATGCGCCGGACGGCAGGATGAACATCGCCGAGAAATATGAAAACGCGAGAGCTGCGAAAAGAAACGCGGCCGACTGGCGCAGCACCTCTACGGACGACAGCGCGAGAGGCACGAGCGCAAGCGCTGTCGTGGCGAACGACACCGAGAGGCCGCGGCGGAGAGAGGCCGCGGAAGAACGCGACGAAAGCAGCGCGTGGAACGAGTAGTCCACGGCCATTCCGAGAACAGACGTTCCGAACACGAGAGTGACGATATGGACCTTCGGGAACAGAAGAAAGAGAACGGCCGCCCCCGAAAATACGGATGCCGCGAGAGAAGCGAACGCATAGAAGGCATATCGCCGGGGACGGAAAACCGCGAACGCGACGGCGGCGATGCAGAGAAAAGAAACCGCAGAAAGAACATCGATTTCCCGCCTGCACCTTTCCGCCGCTCGCGCGGAATGGATGCATGCGCCCGCAAGCGACACTTCCACCCCCGTTTCTTCCGACACCGAGCGCGCGAGAAATTCAGCTTTTTCCGCAAGGGAGCGCAGAGAGTCCATTCGCGAAACGACATCGGCGTCCGCTTCGAGAAACAGGACGGCGTTTGTGGAAGATGCGGCATGTCTGAGAAAATTCTCCTTCAGACAGAAAAGATCTTCCTCGGGGGGAAACAGCGGCGGAGCAACGGAAACGCAGTACCGCCTGAGAGCCCTTCGAGCGATTCCGGCCCGGCCTTCGGCCGTCTTCAAAGACTCCTCGTCTTCCGAAGAAACCATCGCCGAGAGAAGCCCTGAAAGCGCGGCCGGCGCAACAGGCGATTTCTTCTCGGAACACCCCGCGGGGAGCGACATCCTGAATTTCTCCCTCGCGGCGGCATTGGCCGCGGCGTCGCCGGAACTGAATATGGCGGCAAAAGACGAAGACACCTCGGCGCCAGCGGCTCCGGAAGCGGAAGCGACGCTCTTTCCGGCAAGAGAGACCACCGACGTGTCGACAGAGACATCGCGCAGAAAAAACGCGGCGGCCGCGGCGGCGGCAGATGCTGCAAGGACGATCAGGATTTTTTCAGCGCTGTTCATCGCGCTTTTCTTCCTTGAAAAATATTCTGGTCACGGCAGAACGGCTTTTTATCGAGACTTCGCGCGGAAGATCCGAGCCGGAAATCTCCATCTCGTCCATCGCGGCGGAAACCGCGGAACCGCCGGGCTTGAATACGGCACGCCATTCTCCGTCGGCGGAAAACGAAAACTCCGGTTTGAAAAGCCCCGAAAACGCCTGCGCGTCGCCTTCGAGAAACATGCCTACCGTCTTGTTTATCTCCGAATATCCAGGCAGCTCCGACGGCTTCCTCTCCGAACGGCCGTCTTCATTCTCGAAAACCACAAGCGAAGGCGTCATGTTTATCGTCGAAGGAAACGGCTTTTCCGTCCGCCAGACGATCCCGGTGGCACCGTGTGATTCGACGCGTCCTTCAGAAACGAAAATTTTAGACGAGCCTTTCAGCGAACGCTCCATCCTCCATGAAGCAGAACTCGCGAAAGCGGTGCGCATTGCTTTTTCCGCCGCCGCGCGCGCGGCGGAATCCTGCGGCGGTTCCGCAGCCGAAAAAAGCGCGGCGAGCGCTATTGCCTGGAAAGCTCCTGTCATGCAC
>JAFWBO010000080.1 GCA_017507065.1 Kiritimatiellia bacterium
CTCAAGGAGGCGGGGCTCGACGGCTTGGAGGCTCTTTACCAGGCGAACACGCCGGAGGAGAACGAGCGCTTCACGCGCATCGCGATGAAAGCGTCTCTTTTGACCACGGCCGGAAGCGATTTCCACGGATCGAACAAGCCGGACATAGAGCTTGGCATGGAAGTGGACGAAATGTTCATCGCCCCGCTTTTCGAGCGGTTGAAAATAGGCGTTAAATAGTATATACTTCCAACACACAAAACGAGGAGGAGGAAAATGAACTGTTCACAAGCGAAGAAATTTCTCGATTCATGCGGCCAGAGCCACGTGCTGGCGTTCTGGAAAGAACTCGGCCCCGCCGAGCGCAAGGCTCTTCTTGCGCAGATATCCCGTCTTGACGCGCGCGACATCGCCACGTGCCGCAAGGCGCTCGCCGCCGGCGCCGCCTCTGTCCCGGACACCTCCAAGGGCGTTGCACCGCGCGTCGCCGTGCTGAAGGGCGCGAAACTCAAGGAGGCCGTCGCTGCGGGCGAGAAAGAGATCGCCGCGGGCCGCGTCGCCGCGCTTCTCGTGGCCGGAGGCCAGGGATCGCGCCTCGGCTACAACGGTCCGAAGGGATGCTATTCCATCGGCCCCGTCACCGGCGCGCCGCTTTTCTTTTTCCACGCTCGCAAAATTCTGGCGAGGTCTATCCGCTACGGCGCGAGAATCCCTTTTTACGTGATGACGAGCGAGGCCAACAGAGCCGCGACGGAGGAGTGCTTCAGAGACAACGGTTATTTCGGCCTCGATCCCGAAGACGTGTTTTTCTTCACGCAGGGCATGTGGCCGGGCATGGACAGGAACGGCTCGCTGCTTCTCGAATCGAAAGGGAAGATATTCATGTCTCCCGACGGCCACGGCGGTCTCCTCGCGGCGCTCAAGCGTTCCGGCGCCCTCGCCGACATGAAAAAACGCGGCATAAAGAGCGTGTTTTTCTTCCAGGTCGACAACCCGCTCGTGGAGGTGGCCGATCCGGCCTTCATCGGCTACCACGTCATGAACAGGTCGGAGTATTCGCTCAAACTCTGCGCCAAGCGCGACCCGTACGAGAAGGTCGGCATGCCCATGCGTTTCGGAGAGAAGTACCGCATGGTGGAATACACCGAAATGACGAAAGATCAATGCGAGCGCAAGAGCGCGAACGGCGAGCTCTACTTTCTCTACGGCTCGCCCGCGATACACGTTTTCGACAGAGCGTTTCTCGAGCGCGAGGCCGCGCGTGAGATGCCCGTGCATCTCGCGTTCAAGAAGATCGCGCACATAGACGCGAAGGGCAGGGCGGTGAAGCCTTCCGAGCCGAACGGCTACAAGTTCGAGAAGTTCATCTTCGACATTCTTCCAAACGCAAAGAGGGTGGCGTTCCTCGCGTTCGACCAGAAGGACGAATTCTCGCCCGTCAAGAATGCCGAAGGAAACGATTCGCCGGCGACATGCAGGGCCGACATGCAGGCCAGGTGGCGCAGGATTCTCGCCGGGGGCGGCGTGACTGTTGAAGAAAGCGTCGCGCTCGAAATCGACCCGGCCATGATTCTCGATTCCCGCGATGTCGTCGAACGCGGGCTTCTCGTCTGACTTTCGGCGGGACGGCAGACAAAGTGAAAATTTTCGTAGCTACGCACAATGCCCACAAGCTCAGGGAGATGTCTCAGATACTCCCCGGGCTCGAGATCGTCGCAGACAATCCCGAGGGCGTGGAAGAGAATGCGCCGGATTTCGCGGGCAACGCGCTCTTAAAGGTTCGCGCCATAGCGGGCAGACATCCGGGGGCTTGGTCCATGGCCGACGATTCCGGTCTCGAAGTGAAAGCTCTCGGCGGCGCTCCGGGCGTGAGAAGCGCCCGGTATGCCGGCGAGCCGTCGAACACGCCCGCGAACAACGCGCTTCTCCTGAAAAACCTCGACGGAGCCAAAGACCGGACGGCGAATTTCACATGTGCGATCGCGCTCGTCGATCCCGAAGGCCGCGAGCACGTCGTCGAAGGCAAGTGCTTCGGCGCGATAGCGCATTCGCCATCCGGTGCGGAGGGGTTCGGCTACGATCCTCTTTTCATCCCAGACGGCTACGCGAAATCCTTCGCGGAGCTTTCCGCGGGCGAGAAGAACGCGATTTCACACCGTGGAAGGGCGCTTGAGAAGGTCAAGGAGATCGTGGGAAACTGGAAACCGGGAACAGGAAACGCGGAAGACGGCGTTCGCAAGTGTCGCACGCATCCCTGGCTTCGCCTCTTCCGCGTCGTCAACCTCCCGACCGTGCCGGGCGACATTCTCGTCGGCGCGGCTCTGTGGCCGGCCTTCACAGGATGCTCTCTTTCGCTTCGGCACGTTGCCGCGACTGCAGCCGCGAGCGTCCTCCTCTACATGTTCGGCCTCGTGGACAACGACATCGCCGGCGCCGCTACCGATCACGCGCGCCCGATCGTCGACGGGGCGATATCGCTCGCGGCGGCGAGAATCGCCCGCGCCTTGTGTCTTTTCGCGGCCATCGCCGTCGCCTTGATTTGTGCCATTCCGAGCATTTGGTGGCCGGTCGCGTTCAAGCTCGTTCTTTGCATTGTCGTATACAACCGCACGAAATGGAGCGTTCTCATGGGGGCGTGCCGTGCGCTCAATGTGGCATGCGGCGTTGCGGGGGCGAATGCCGTCTTCGGCATGGACGTTGCGCTTCTGGCGGAACCCGTAGCCGCCGCGGCCGTGGTGTGGTTCATTTACATCTGGGCCGTGACGCGCTACTCGAAAGGAGAAGAGACGGACCCCGCGAAGAAGCGCCGCGTCGGGTCTCTCGTCGGCGGAATCGTCTATCTCCAGCTCATGGCGTTGATTGCGCTCGCGCTTGCGTTCCCCCAGGTTCGCGCAGTGAAAATGCTTCTCGTCGCGGGAGGCGCGATGCTTGTCCTTCTCCGTC
>JAFWBO010000081.1 GCA_017507065.1 Kiritimatiellia bacterium
ATCGAGCGATACAAACGATTCGAGCACTTTGACAAGCCTGTCCGTCCGTCCGCGGAGTTCGAACGAACGGGCTGAGGAAAAACGCACTGCGTCAGCCATGCGCAGCGGGCGCGACATCGCGTAGGGAGAGTCGACGACAAGACGCCCCGCTCCGTCGGCAACGGCTTCGACACCGCGCACGAGAGTGAAACAAGGCGAATCCGATCTTCGTCTCGAAGCTATCGTTCCGGCTTCGGTGGAGCCGTAGATTTCAAGAGGCGTCACACCTGTCGCCGATGCGGTCCCGGTCGCCGTCTCCTCCCTGAGCATCCCTCCGGAAACGACGATGTCCGCAACACGGCCTTTCAGAGTTTTGAAATCGGGATGAGAGAGGGCTTTCTCGAGGAAGGACGGCGTAGTTATGAAAAGCACCCTGCCCTTCTCCGCGACGGCGCAAAGTTCCTCAACCGACGAAATTCTCTCCGCCGGAGCTGCGAAAGCGGCGAAACGCGGCAGATATCCGAGCCACAGCCGCCCGTAGAAATGGGTATCGCTCGCGGTTGTGGCGACGGATTCGGCTGTTGCGAAAGACTCCGCGAAAACGGCGGCGAGATTCGCCGCGTCCTTTTCCATTTCGCACGCCTTGCGCACAACGGTTTTCGGCTCGCCCGACGATCCCGAAGTCGTGAATATCTCTTCGTCAGCCATGAAGCCTCGCTCTTTTTCTCGCCGCGAACTCGGCAAGGAACATCGCAGCCATCAGCACGTATGCGAGAAAGCCGTTGTAAAAAGCCCACACGCCCGGAGGCATGAAAACGGTTGCAAGCGTGACGGCGGCGTGGACGCCGAGGAAAACGGTCCACGCGGCAGTTGCCTTCCTGCAGTAACGGATACCGGCCTCATCGAGCTTTTCTCCGGCCGCTTCCGCGAAAACTCGCGCAGCAGGAACAGTGAAAAGAGACACGGCAAAGAACATGAAAAAAAACGCGGCCATCAGTGCAGGATAGAGCCTGAACCATACGTTTCCCTTGAGCAGATAGACCGTCCAGACGACCGCCAGAGAAAATGCCGCGCGGGCGAAAAACTTCGCCTTCGCTCTGTGAGCGCTATTTTCCACCTTGCCCGTTGACAAGACGTTCGAGCAGTTCCGCAAGATCGCCTACGGTGCGCATAGACTTGAATTCGTCGGCGGAAACATCGAACGGGACTTCGTTTCTCATCCGGACGATGAGATCCACCGCATCGATCGAATCTATGTCGAGATCTTCGTAAAAACGCGCTTCTGGAACGAGAGCGGCCTCGTCGCAATCGAAATCCTTGACCAGAGTCTCCTTGATCTTTGCGAGTATTTCCTCTTTAGACATAATTTCTCAATCCTCCAGAACGATGCCGGCATTGGCCGCTATGAACGCAGCGAGCGACGAAACCGACTTGAAAGATTCACGGTTTTCCTCTGCGTTTGCTTTGAATTTGACCTGGTATTTTTTCCTGAGCGCAGCCCCGATTTCAAGGGCATCTATCGAATCAAGTCCGATACCTTCGCCGAAAAGCGGCTCGTCGGATTTCAGAACTTCCGCAGTAAGCCCCTCCATCTCAACCGACGAGAGGATCACTTCGCGGATTTCATCTTCTAATTCCTGTTTTTTCATAGGGGGATATTATACCATAAACGCCCCGTATTTGAAAGTTCACGGAATTGAAGATGCATCGCATGAAGGGATTTCGAGCCGCTCCACGCCGGTCTCTGTCACTTTCTCGATTTTCAAACGGATGGATTCAAGCTCTTTTTCGCACTCTGCGGCTATTTTTCTGCCGGTTTCAAACGCCTTCATCATATCATCGATGCCGAGTTTGCCCGACTCCATCGCTCTGACTGTTTCTTCGAGTTTTGCGAGACTTTCTTCAAATTTCACGGCATCTCTCCCTTTCTTCGGCTATCTGCCTGCGAGGGCCAGACGTATGACCGTCTCGGTGTCGGCAGCATCCGGATGCGAAGCGATTACCTGCGAGACCATCTTCGATGCGTTTTCGTCGCCGTAGCCGAGCGCGGAAAGCGCGAGGACCGCGTCCCGCAGAAATGCTTTCGCCGAGCCCTGCTTCGCCCCCATCGCCTCGAACGCGTTGACTTTGTCGCGCAGCTCGACGCAGATTTTCTCGGCCGTCTTTTTGCCGACCCCCTTCACGGCCGATATGCGCCTCGCTTCGCCCGAGGCGATCGCAAGCGAAAGATCGGGCAATGTAAGCCCGGAGAGTATCGCCAGCGCGATTTTCGGACCGACGCCCGAAACGCCGGTGAGCTTGACGAACATATCCTTTTCGGCCTCGGCGGCGAAACCGAAAAGCATCTCTCCGTCTTCACGGACGTGATGGTACGCGTAGATCTTGACGGGCGACGAACAGGCCGGAAGCGCATCATATGTCGAAAGAGAAATCGACATCTCATAACCGACGCCGCACGCCTCCACGACAATGCGCGCCGGCGACTTCTCGGCGAGAGTTCCCGATATGTACGCTATCATATCAAACCTGCTTCCTGATGACGCGCTTGGCCTTGCCTTCGCTTCTCGGCAGAGTGCCTGGCTTGAAGACGTCTCCCTTTGGAAGGAAACCGAGCCTCTCCCGCAGATGCTTTGCGACGGCATGCCCGGTGACGCCCTCATCCGCCTCTACATTGACGGTTACGTCCGTCATGCCGTTGTGCTCTTCGAGAATGATCTGGAATTCGTCCTTTACGCCTGGAATCTCCATGAGAGCCTCTTCCACCTGACGCGGATAGAAATTCACGCCCTTGACGATGAGCATGTCGTCGGTGCGCCCGGTGATGCGGTCGATTCTCAGGCTTGTCCTTCCGCAAGCGCATTTCTCGCGGCTGACAATGCGCGAAATATCGTGTGTCCTGTAGCGGAAAACAGGCATGGCCTCGCGATTGAGAGACGTGAAAACCACTTCCCCGTATTCGCCGTCTTCAACGGGCAGTCCTGTTGAAGGATCGACGATTTCCGTTATGTACTGGTCTTCCCAGACATGTATGCCGCAATGGGCGCGGCAGTCCTGGCCTGTCGTGCCGATACCGCCGGTTTCCGTCATGCCGTATATGTCGAAGCACTCTATCCCGAGACGCGTCTCTATGCGGCGGCGAAGCTCGTTTGAAAATGTTTCCGAGCCGAATATGCCAACCCTCAGAGAAGGCAGGTCTCGCTCGCCCTCCGGAGCGGCATCGAGTTTTTCGATTATACGCGGCACGTAGCTCACGACGGAGCAAAACCCCTTCACGCGGAAGTCACGCATGAGCTTTATCTGCCTCTCGGTGTTGCCGCTCGAGGCCGGGACGCAGAAGAGCCCTACTTTCCGGCAGCCGTGATAGCACCCGAAGCCTCCGTTGAAAAGCCCGAACGTCGGCATTATCTGGAACGCATCCCCCTCCTCGAGCCCGGCCATGGCGAAGCATCTGGCCATGCACTCAGCCCACTGGAGAAGGTCGCCCTTTGTATACGCCATGACCACGGGAGTGCCGGTGGAACCGCTCGACATGTGGAATTCGCGCAGATCGGCGCGCGGGACGCAGTTCATCCTGAGCGGATACGCCTCGCGGAAATCTTCCTTCGTCATGAATGGAAGCTTCGCGAGATCGTCGAGGCTCCTGAAATCTTCAGGGGCGGAAAAACCGGCACGCTTGAGACGCGACGAATAGAAATCGTTGCTCCACGCCCTGCGGAGCGATTTTTTAACGCCTTCGAGCTGGACGCGAGAAATCTCGTCGCGGCTCATCGTTTCCGCTGCTCTGTTCCACATGCCCATATGCGTCCTCTTTTCTATGCGGGAGAAACGTCACTTGACGGCGGCGCGTCCGAGCGCAAACGCCTTGCGGTTTACCTCGAGGAGCTTGGCCTTCGGTCCGGAAAGCATGGCCTCCATCGCCTCAAGCCAGAATTTCTCTTCGAAAGGCATCAGTTTCGAAAGCGCTCCCGCGATGACCATGTTCATCGTACGGGAATTGCCCGCTTCCTCTTCGGCGATTTTCGCCGCATCGACAAGGACAAGTTTTTCGAACGACGAACGGACCATCTCGTCGAGATTGCCTACGTCCTTCTGTTGTCCGGACGAAACCGTTACCGGCACGAGATACATGTCGTTTACGAGAGCCGTGCCGCCCTTGGCGGCGAGATGGGCCCATCTCACGGCCTCGAGCTTGTCGAAACTGACGATTACGTCGCTGGACGCCGCCTGTATGACGGGAGACGCGACGGACGAGCCGAAGCGCACCTGCGAAATGACGCTGCCCCCGCGCTGGGCCATGCCGTGGATTTC
>JAFWBO010000082.1 GCA_017507065.1 Kiritimatiellia bacterium
AAAACCCTGAACCATGCGTCGGCGACGGCTTTCAGCTCGCTCACAAATCCGATGTCGGCGATATCGCCCGCAATCATCACCGCGTCAACGCCGCAATCACGGAAATAGGTCAGCGTCCGTTCGAACGTCTGCGTATCGTATCCGGCCGCGAGAGTTCGCCCATCCGCCGCGAGTTTCACATGAACGTCGCTCACTACTCCGAATTTAAGGCGCGCGGCCCCTGCGCCCGCAAAGGGTGCCATCGCTCTGCACCCGGACACGAATCCCGCGCCTGCGAGCATCCCGGTAATAAAATCGCGTCTCTCTATCATATCTACACCTCCAGACATTTATCCTGCGACAAAATATACGCCCGCGACACCGAGCAGAATTATCGCGGCAAGAAGCGCGCCCGGCACAAGCGCAAGCCTCCCGGGCAGACGCTCGCACTTGACGAGGGGCTTGCCCATCACCATTGAAAGCGCTGTTTTCATCATCGCGGCGAAAACGGTGAAGAGCAGTAAAAGCACAACGGCGGACACCCACACCGGCGCGGAGAAAACGAGCGCCAGCTCAGAGAAGAACAGAACGGACGGCGGCATGGCGCAGATGAAAACGATGCCGACGAGCCACATCAGAGCATGGCCCTTCATCGAAACGGCGAGACCCTGGACCACCGGCACGGCGCGGGTGCCGAACGCCAGAAGAAGGTTGCCCGCCGTCTGGAAAAGAAGCGTCTTGGTAAGCGAATGGGCGACTATATGAGCGAACAGCGCGAGAACGATCATGCTCCTGATATCAGCCGAGCCGGCGCAAAGTGAATAAAGAATCGTTATAAGGCCGATATGCTCAACCGACGAATATGCCAAAAGGCGCTTGAAGTCGTTTTGGCGGACCATGAACACGGCGCCGACCGCAACCGAGAAAACACCGAGCGCGAGCATCGAATTGTCGCAGAACGGCGCGGCCTCGGCGGGCGCCATTTCGCGGAAGCGCACGATCGCGAAGAATGAACAGTTAAGAAGCGCACCCGAGAGAAGAGCGGAAACGGGGGCCGGAGCCTCGGAGTGGGCGTCGGGGAGCCACGAATGGAACGGTGCGAGACCCGTCTTCGTTCCATAGCCCGCCAGAACGAACGCGAAGCCGGCCATAAACCAGCGCGGGCTTCCGATAGTCTGAGAATGCAGCACAAGCATCGTGCCGAAAAGCGCAAATGCAATGCCGATCGAGCAGATGAGAAGATATTTCCACATCGCCTCAAGACCGTCTTTATCACGATGATATGCGATAAGTGGAGCCGAAACTAACGTCGTCAATTCTATCGCGACCCACATGAGCGGCAGCGACCCGGCCGTAAGCGCAAAAATCATCGCTCCGAAAAACGCGATAAAGAGAGTATAGTAAAGCGCATCCGGCATGTTCGGCGTTTTCGCGTGACGGGAGGCGATCGGCAGATAAAAGAAACTCTGCACCAGATTCGCCGCGAAGAGAACCGGCGTCAGAATTAAAAGAAGATTCCTTAAATTATGTTCCATATCAGGCGTGTACGTGA
>JAFWBO010000083.1 GCA_017507065.1 Kiritimatiellia bacterium
AATATGCCTATCGGTCAACATGCTTCTTCTAAACTCATCCAGTCCCTTGCCTCCCGCATACCATCTCGCCGGAATGATCATGACCAAATAGCGAGGGTTCATGTTTTTTGCTTGTTCAACGAACTTCTGATATATCGGCATTGCGCTTGCCGAGTTCCCCCCATCCGCCATCTGATACGGTGGGTTGCTGATGATGACGTCGAACTTCATGTTGAAAATCTCCTCGGGGTTGGATGTGTGGATGAATTCGTAGGCGTGGGATTCAAGCGATTCGTCGCGGTCGAACTGCGACGCGCTCGCACCGCACCATTTGCAGCGTCCGTTGACGAATGTGTGCTTCAACGCACGAAAGCGGATGTTCCCCTCGGCCGTATCGAACCTTGAAACAGAATACTTACAGTTGGGATATTTCGAGCAGTAAAGCGACCGCCGCGCGACGAGAGACGTCAGCTCCGTCGTCGCAATGCCGAAAACCTGATTGTGGAGAATATGATCGACGCGCGCGCGCAAGTCGGGGATTTCCTTTTCGAGTCCATTGATAAGCCGCTTCGTAATCTCGCGCAGAAAGACGCCGCTCTTCGTCGCCGGATCGAGGAACTTCGTCTTCGGGCTATTGAAAAGCTCCTGCGGCAGCAGGTCGAGCATTTGGTTCACCACGGCTGGCGGCGTAAAAACCTCGTCATTGGACAGATTCGCGAGACAGCTCAGAACATCAGGATTGTAACTCACGCGTTCTGCACGATCTACATGTTCTTCACGGATCATGACGCGCATTCCCCGCTCTGCGACTCTGCGCCACCGCGCGAGACAAGCTCCCTGAAATCGACAGGGGGCCACTCCTTGATCGGCGTCGGCACAAACGCCTGGTTCTCTTCGGCCCACGCGAACAGCAGATCTTCTTCATGCCGCTGAAGCTGATCGAAGCGGAATTCCCGTCTCTTCACGAGATCGCCCGTCACGAAGTTCCATTCGGTGAAGACAATCGGCTCTTCAAGGTCTTCGCCCTTTTCATTCACCCGCATCATCGAAAGCGCATTTCCGCAGAGAATGTTTTTCTCCAAAACAAATCTTATTACAGGCTCGATGCCGCTTTCACCCCCACATGCTTCCCGCGCCCCGGGTTTTGCGCCTTGCGCGTCCGCGCAAGGTCGCGGCCTCAGCCGCGACCTCCTCCATATCCCCAATAGCCGCTCTCGGCACGCAACGACGTTGTCGGCGAGAATGTCAATGCCGTAGAGACTCGTGACGGCAAGAAACGAAAACTTCTCCCAGTCAGCCTCCGACGCGCCGTAGCGCCTGTCGCAGACCGCGAGCTTGCGGTGCAGTATCTCGGCGAGGAAGTTGCCGTCGCCGCATGCCGGCTCAAGAAAACGAGATTCGATGCGCTCGGTTTCGTCCTTCACGAGATCGCACATCGCCTTCACTTCGCGCTCGGCCGTGAACACCTCGCCGTGCGCGCGCACTCTCTCTCGCGACTTTATCTGCGAATCAGCCATGTCTCCAACATCGTTTCCGTTGCGCCTTGAAACCGCCGCGGAGACCGCCTCGCATGCATGAAAAAAGAGCGCATGTCTCGTTCATGCACTCTACCGAAGCCCGACCAAAGGCCTAACACGAATACACGAAGAGACAATGCGCCCAGCTGAGCGCATCATCAGATACATGCCGTTCGTGTTTGAAATGTTTGGTCGTATTTCGGTAGAACGACGTGTAGCGTTGATGCTACATTGAATTCACCGTCCGGCGGGTTTCCCGTTTTCCGGACTATGTACCTGCGCCGCGCCACGCGCCTCGCAAGATGGCGGTATTATAGCAAATAGAACCCCGCAAGGTCAATATCGGCTGTTGAAAAACAGCATAAAACAAAGCCGTTGCCAAAACTTAACATATGGAAAATCTCTTTGTTTTTTGATAAAATACATTCCGTTCTACGAAAGGAAGACTCACATGAAATACATCTGCAAAGTATGCGGTCACATTTACGATCCCGCCGAAAACAACGGCGTGGAATTCGCCGACCTCCCCGAAGACTGGGTTTGCCCGCTCTGCGGCGTCGGCAAAGACCAGTTCGAAGCGATGTAACTCCACCGTCGCGGCCGCGGATTCGCGGCCGCGCGGCTTTAAAATGGAAAAATACGAGCTCGATTCCTCTCTGGCTGAGGAAATCCGCTCTCGCGTGTTCGGCGAGGGCTTCATAAAAATAGTGCAGAGCGTAAAGCGCGGCGGCGAAAAATTCACCATCTCGCTCAGGCCCGTATCGATAGGTGGGGAAAAACGCTTCCAGGCCGAAATGCGCGAAGGACGCTCCGTGCAGGTGAAAAATTTCGACATGCCAGGCGCCGCCGAAGGCCTTGACGAAATCATCGCCCAGAAAGGCGCGCGCGAACTGCATCTCATCACGGCATCGGGCGATCTCCATGTCAGAACGACGAAAAAAGGCCGCTCGCTCGTATCGCGGTCGAAGCCGATGGAACGCGACGCCGCCGTCAGGCCGCACGACAAGATAAAAAATCTTCCCCTTACGTCGTTCGATTCCGCCGCCCTTCTCGAAGCCGTTGGCATAGCCGTCGCGAACGGCGCCATCCGCGCGTCAATGCGGCCGAAATACGACCAGGTAAACGACTTCCTGCGGGAACTGCCGCAGGCGGAAGACCTCAAGGCCCGCAAAACGGAGACTTTCACCGTCGTAGACTGCGGGTGCGGCAAAGCCTATCTGAAGTTCGCGATGTATTTCCATCTCACGAGAAACTGCGGCCTCGGGAACGTCAAAGTCATCGGTGTCGACCGCAGATCCGATGTGATCGACGCGGCGAGAAAGACGGCAAAAGACCTCGGCCTCGAAGACAAGGTCGTTTTCGAAGAATGCGATCTTGCCGCGTTCGACGTCGAAAAAGCCGATATGGTCACATCCCTGCACGCCTGCGACACCGCGACGGACGAAGCCCTGGCAAAAGGCGCGGAGTGGAAGGCGAGATGGATTCTCTCCGCCCCGTGCTGCCAGCACGAACTGCAGAAAAACCTCGGCTCGGCCGCAAAGCGGCCGATCGGCTCCGGCGGAGAATTCGCCGGGCTTCTCAGGCAGTCTATTCTGCGCGAGAGGCTTTGCGACATACTTACCGACGCCTACCGCGCGCTGATAATGCGCATAATCGGCTACAGGACGCAGACGATAGAATTCGTTTCACGCGAAGCCACGGCGAAAAACATAATGCTCAAATGCGAATACGGCCTCAAGCCGGGGCTCGGCGAAAGCGTTGGAGAATATCTTTCGCTGCGCGACTACTGGCAGGTCAAACCTTTCCTCGAAGAACGTCTCGGCCCGATGCTTTCGCGCCACCTGGAAAAATACTCTTGAACCCGCTCGTCCTCGTCCGCCGCGCAGAAATAGTCAAGAGCGTGAGAGCCGCGCTCGACTCAATGGGTTTCGTCGAAGTCGAAACGCCCGTGAGAATCGCCGCGCCGGCGCCGGAAACAGGCATAGACTGCCCTCCCGTGTCGACAGGAGGATTCCTGCGCGCCTCGCCGGAACTGCAGATGAAAAAGCTTCTCGCCGCCGGCATGGAAAAGATATACCAGATCGGGCCTGCGTTCAGAGACGGAGAAAAAGGCTCGCGGCACAATCCCGAATTCACGATGCTCGAATGGTACAGGCGCGGAGAAGGATACGGCGCCGTCGCCGAAGATCTCCTTGCGATAGTCCGCGCCGCCGGCATCGGAGATCTCGGCGTTTCGCGGATAAAGGTCAGAGAAGCGTATCTGCGCTTCGCGGGATGGGATCCGTGGGAAAAGTGGGACAAAGACAGATTCGACGAAGACATGGCCCTCAAGGTGGAACCCGGCATCGCCGGGATCGGCGGCGGCGTTTTTCTCGAGGACTATCCGCCGCAGGCCGCCTCGCTCGCTTTGATTTCCGGAGACGGCCGCGAGCGCCATGCGCAAAGATGGGAATTCTACCTCGACGGCATGGAGCTTGCAAACGCCTTCACCGAGCTCTGCGATCCTATTGAACAGCGCAAACGCTTCGAAGAGGCTGCTGAAGAGCGCAGGGCACTCGGCGAATCAGACTATCCTCTCGACGAAGATTTCCTCCGCGCTCTCCCCTCGATAGGAAGTGCCGCGGGCGCGGCGCTCGGGCTCGACAGGCTGATCATGGTCGCGACCGGCGAAAAAAACATTTCCAACGTCCGTCTCGTCTGAACGGAATGAAAAAAGCCCTTGAAATATTCGCTTCGAGTTTTCTCCGCGAAATAGGGGGCCGGCCCGGAGACGTCGCGCTTCCCCCGCTCGCCGGCGCGGCCGGCGCCTTTGCCGCCGTTTCGCTTGCGCGCCCCCCTGCCGGCGGCGGCAAGGCGCGTCTCGTCCTCGCGGTGACGCCCGGCATTCCCGAATCAGAACGCCTTGCCGACGACATCGCCGTCATTTCCCGCTTCGCGCCGTGCAGCATACTTGAATTTCCTCCGCCGATCGAAAACGACATGGCCGCTCTCGGCGCGAGGATGAAAGCCGCCGCCGCGGTGCGGTCGTGGACGGAGTCGCCAGAGCCTCTCGTGATCGCCGCGAGCGCCGCGTCGCTCGAAGCGCCGGTGCCGCAGAACGCCGCAGTGTCGCTGCGTCTCGCTCCTGCCGAAACTCTGTTCGAAGAAACGGCCTCGGCTCTCGCTTCGTCGGGATACACGCGCGCCGCAAGCGTCACGGCCAAAGGCGAATGGGCGAAAAGAGGCGGCATAATCGATTTCTGGTCGCCGGGCGACGACGAACCGGTGCGAGCCGAATTTTTCGGCGAACATCTCGAGAGTCTCAGGCTGTTCGATCCCGCGACGCAGCGCTCCACCGGAATAACGCCTGAAGCGTACATCATTCCTGCGCGGGAAGAGACGGCGGACGGCACTCTTTCCATCGTGTCGCTTCTTCCGGAAGACGCGGCGCTCGTCGCATTCGGAGCCGGATCGTACAACCTCGAAACGTGCGGACGCTTCACGGTATATATCGGAGGAACCGCGCCGGACGACGCTCGCGGAATTTCTTTCAAGGCGTCTCCCCTTCCGGGTTTTTCCGAACTCGGCGCCGCCGAAGCGCACCATCCGGAAATTTTCGACGCCGCGAGAAAACGCCTCGAAAAGCATCTCGACGCCGCCGCAAAACGCGGTTGGCACATCGCAGACTGCCCGCAGCTTTCAGGCGGATTCGAAATCCCCTCCCTCGCCGTCGTGACAAAGGCCGACAGAGTGTTCGCGAAAAGGCGCCTCCGGCCTTCGTCTGCGGCCGGCCGCGGGACTTCGGCCGGAAGAAGGATAGGAGACTTTTCCGAACTCGAACCTGGCGAATACGTGGTGCATCTGAACCATGGTGTTGGCAGATACACAGGCTCCTCGGAAATAGTCATCGACGGCAGACGCACCGAGGTGTTCACCATCGAATACGACGGCGGCTCACTTCTGCACGTTCCGGCGACGCACGCGCATCTCGTTTCGAGATACGTTGGCGTCGCGGGCGAAACCGTCAGGCTTCATTCGCTCGATGGAAGAAAATGGGCCGCCGACAAAGCCGCCGCGGAAAAGGCGGTGAAGGACCTGGCCGCGCAGCTTCTCGAAACGCAGGCCAGACGGATTTCCACGGAAGGCTTCGCGTACGATGTGGAATGCGACGGCATGGAAGCGTTCGAAGCCGCATTCCCCTACAACGAAACGGAAGACCAGCTTGCCGCGATCGCCGACGTGAAAGCCGACCTCGCCGCCCCCAGGCCGATGGACCGGTTGATCTGCGGGGATGCAGGCTACGGGAAAACGGAAGTCGCCATGAGAGCGGCCTACATAGCCGCCATGAACGGCCGGCAGACCGCGGTGCTCGCCCCGACGACAGTTCTCGCCGAACAGCATCTCGAGACGTTTCTCTCGCGTTTCGACGGCACGCCGGTGAGGATAGAATCGATCTCCCGCCTGCAATCGGCAAAATCGAAAAGCGGAACGTTCGAACGCATAGCCTCCGGCGTATGCGACATAGTCATAGGAACGCACGCCATACTCTCCCCGAAGATACGATTTAAAAACCTCGGGCTCGTCATAATCGACGAAGAGCAGCGCTTCGGCGTGAGACACAAGGAGTTTCTCAAACATCTCAAGGCCTCGGCCGACGTGCTGACGCTTTCGGCCACGCCGATCCCGCGCACGCTCTACCTTTCGATGACAGGCACGAGAGACCTCTCCGTGATAAGAACGCCGCCGAGGGAAAGAGTCGCCGTGGAAACAACCGTCGCCAGAAATTCCCCGGAAATCGTGCGCGCGGCCATACGCGCCGAACTTGCGCGGGGCGGGCAGGTCTTCTATCTCCACAACAGGGTTGCGACGATACGGGCCGTTGAGAAACGGCTCAGGGAAATCTGCCCGGAAGCGAGAACGACGGTGGCGCACGGGCAGATGGATTCGCGCGAACTGGCCGCACGAGTGCGTGCGTTCGAGCGCGGAGAATGCGACATTCTCGTTTCCACGACGATCGTGGAATCGGGCATCGACATACCTTCGGCAAACACGATAATAGTCGACCGCGCCGACACGTTCGGCCTCGCCGACCTCTACCAGCTGCGCGGACGCGTGGGTCGCTCGGCGAAACAGGGCCACGCGCTGATGCTCATGCCGCCCGACGGCCTCGTTGACGCCGAAGCCAGAGAACGATTAGACGCTCTGCGCCGCCACGGCGCGCTCGGCGCCGGTTTCGATCTTGCATTGCGCGATCTCGAACTGAGAGGCGCGGGCAATCTGCTCGGGCCGCAGCAGTCCGGCCATATCGCCGCCGTCGGCTTCAACCTTTACTGCAAGCTTCTCAAAAAAACGCTCGCCAGGCTCAAAGGCGAAAAAACGCGAGAAACGCCTGACGTCACGCTCAACCTCGATTTCACCGGCTCTTCGTTCGCCTCCGACGACGATCCTTCCGCGGCGAGAATACCGTATTCGTACGTTGAAGACGACATGGAGCGGATGAGCCTTCTCAGGCGCATAGCCGAAGCGGACACGAGACGCGCTCTCGCATCGATAGCGAGGGAAATGAAAGACAGATTCGGCCCCGCTCCGGAAAGCGCCAGACTTCTTCTCGACCTCGCTTCGCTGAAAATAGCGTGCGCAGAAGCCGGTTTCTCGCGTGTCGACGCAAAAAACGGGAAAGCCGTCTTCCGCGACGCTTCAACTCTCGCGATCAGATCCGTTAAAGAACTCAAAGGAAAAACGCCGCGCAGAAAAATCGCGGAACTGCTCGAATTCGCGAAGCGCGCCTCAGGCGAATGAAGGACGCGCCGTTTCGAACGACATCTCGCGTTTCGTGCGCGGATGTATGAACGAAAGCCGCCACGAATGAAGGCACAGCCTTTCGCGCCCGTCGCCGCGGCCGTACTTTGCATCGCCGCACACGGGATGCCCGGCCTCGGAAAAATGGACACGTATCTGATTTTTGCGGCCGGTCTCAAGAAACACTTCCACGAGCGGGCGAGGGCCGTTCTCGACAACGCGCCATCTCGTCACGGCCGACTTGCCGAGACCCGGCACCGATGTTGAATGGACCCGCATGTTCTTGTCTTCTGCGAGGAAACTTTCGAACTTCCCGCTTTCGCTTTGAAGCCGTCCTTCGACCCTCGCCAGATACGTCTTCGAGGTAAGTTCGTGCCAGCGGCTGCGGAAATACTCCTGAACGGCCTCCGTCTTGGCCACCATCATCACGCCGCTCGTTTCGCGGTCGAGCCTGTGCACGAGATACACGCGTTTGCGGGAACGCATCTGCCCCTTCCTTACATAATCGGAAAGCGCCTCCTCCACGCTCGTGCCAAAGCCCGGACTTCCGCGGCCTGACGGCTGTGTCAATATTCCGGGAGATTTCTCGAGCACGACGAGATCGTCGTCTTCGTAGACGATTTCTATCCCCCTCAGACGTCTCTTGCGCCCATGCCCCGCCACAGCCGCCTCCCGTCTTCCATGCTTTGGCGCCGCCCGCCGCGCACCGAATTTTCCCGCGAATATGCATTGCGGACCTTGACATACACGGCCTTCAACGCATCGACACAGCGTTCGCCGCCGCGCCAGAAAGGAATGCATCCGAGAGCATCGATCGCGTCAGAAGAGCCGTCTGTCACCGCGCCACCTCCTCTTCCGTCAGCCCGCGAAATTCAAGAAGCCTCATGGGACGCTCGGCGATTTCTTCGCCGAGGAGAAGCAGAACCGCAACGACATGCTTGCAGGGATTGCACCAGTCGGGGCAGCTGCACGAAAACGTCACGTCGTAACGGCCCTCGGCTATCTTGCCTCCCGGCAGAAGGCGGCATTTGAAATGCCTGAAAATCTCCTCGGCTTCAAGAGGCATTTCGCCTGCGAAAAGACGCGCGGCGAGAACGGGATTCGCCGCAAAAGCCGCGACGATTTTCTTCTTTGCGGAGGGAGAAGGAACCGAAAACGAGACGTCCACGCGATACGGCTCGGCTCTTGCGCCCTGCACATGCGCCGCAACACGGTTCGCGTCGATGCTGATGTCGACAACCTGCCCCGAGGCCGCATACCGCCTGCCCATTCCGAGACGGACCGGCACCGAAGCCTCCTCAACGAATCTGAACCACCTTTCCGCCCACCAGTCCTGCGAAGACTTTTTTCTCGTCCCTTGAAGCCTTATCCCCAAGGCAGAACGCGGGAATCTCGCAGGATATCGCTTTTTCGAGCTCAAACGCGCGATGCTTTCAGCACGAAATTGTTTTTCTTGCCCTGCTTCAAAACGGCGACACGGCCTTCGACAAGATCTTCCTCGCGAAATACGCGCTTCTCGTCGACCTTGCATCCGTTGAGAGAAAGTCCGCCCTGCGCCGCCATGCGTCTGGCCTCGCCGTTCGACTTGAACATCCCGGCGAGCGCGGCCACGGCAAAAACGCTTTTCCCGACAATGTCGGCGGCCTGCATCTCTGCCGAGGGGACGTCTTTGAAGATTTCTTCGAGCTCGGATGCGCTTTTGCCGGAAAGATCTCCGCCGAAAAGCGTCTTTGTGGCGCCGAGAGCAGTTCTGAGCCCTTCTTCTCCGTGGACGAGCAGAGTAAGTTCTTCCGCGAGAGCCTTCTGCGGTATGCGTCCTTCGGGATTTTCTTTCATCGCCCTTTCAAGCTCGGCTATCTCCTCGAGCGATTTGAGGGAGAACACCTTCAAGTAACGGATGACGTCGGCATCCGCCGATCTGAGAAAATACTGGTACCAGTCGTATACGCCCGTCATGGAAGCGTCCATGAAAAGAGCGTTGCCTTCCGACTTCCCGAACTTCTTGCCGGACGAATCGAGCAGAAGCGGGAACGTGAGGCCGAAAACGCTTTTGCCGCGCATTTTTCTGACAAGGTCCGTGCCGGCCGTTATGTTTCCCCACTGGTCTGCACCGCCTATTTCAAGCGTGCAGCCGAAATTGTCGTAGAGATGGAGAAAATCGTTGCCTTGAAGAATCTGATACGAGAACTCGGTGAACGTAAGCGCGCCTTCGCTCGCTCCGAGACGCTTCTTGACGCTTTCCTTCGCAAGCATCTGCGGCACGCGGAAGTTTATCGCGATATCGCGGAGAAACTCTATCGCGCTCGTGTCTTTGTACCAGTCGTAATTGTCGACGAGGCGCGCGGCGTTCGGCCCGTCGAAATCGAGAATGCGCGAAAGATTCTCGCGTATGCCGGCTTTGTTGCGCTCGACCTGTTCGAGCGTGAGCATATTGCGTTCCGCCGACTTGCCGGACGGGTCTCCGATAAGCCCCGTGGCTCCTCCCACAAGCGCGATAACCTTGTGCCCGGCCATCTGGAAACGCTTGAGAGCCATTATCGAAACAAGATTGCCGGCCTGAAGCGAGCGGGCGCTCGGATCGAAGCCGCAATAAACGGTTAAAGGCTTTTCAAGAGCCTTCTCGATCTCGGGGTCGGTCAAAGCTTCGACCAACCCTCTCATTTTCAGTTCTTCTATCAGTTTCATAAGCCGGAAGAAAATAAAAAAAGGCATAAAAAGAGCCGGCGACGACCTACTCTCGCACGGGCGGGTCCCGCACTACCCTCGGCGAAGAGGCTCTTGACTTCCGTGTTCGGAATGGGAACGGGTATTTCCGCCTCTCTATGGTCACCGGCAAATTGGTTTGAAGCTGG
>JAFWBO010000084.1 GCA_017507065.1 Kiritimatiellia bacterium
CCCGGCCTGATTCCAGCCATCGTGCGGTACATCCAACCCATCACCGCTCCAGCCGCGTAATGGTTGAAACTGTTCATCGCCACCGGCCCGAAGCCCTTTTCTTTCGTGTATCCGTTCCAGCGCTCCCATATTGTCGTCGCTCCCTGGTCGATGGAATAGAGCCAGCCTGGAGCATCGCGCTGGAGAAGAACGCTGTAGGCGATTTGGGGCGAATCAAGCTCGTCGCAAAGCGTGTCAAGGAGAATGGGCGTGCCGAGAAAGCCGGTACTCAAAGCAAACGACCTTTTTTCAAGCAGCGCCTTGAGCTCGTCCGCCGTCGCTTTCCATGCCGCCTGAGTCGGCAAAAGCCCCAGCCGCAAAACGAAAAGCGAAGGCGTCTGCATGCCGTTGTAGATTTCAGGCAGCCGTCCGTCTGCGGCGAGATGTTTTTCGCGAAATTCTTCCACGGCCTCCTTTTCTTCGGCCTCGAATGCGGCGGCCTCCCCTGCGCGCCCGGTGGCAAGCGCCATATCGCGCATCATGCGCAGATCGGATATGCGGTAGCACGCGCCGAGAAAATTCCAGTATCTTTTCATGTCGTCCTCGGTTTCGCCCGGCCAGAACGGGTTTTCGCAGAACTTGGAACCCCAGCCGCGCCGCCAGCCTTCATACTTCTCAAGCGAAAGCCAGTCGCCCGTCTGCCTCTGATCTGGAGCAGAAACATATTTCGTGCGGCGAATCAGATCCATGAAAAGATTCATGGCCTTCCAATTGACGTCTATGACAGACGTGTCGCCGTAATTCTTCCAGAGCGTCCACGGCACGATAACGCCGGCGTCGCTCCACCCGATGTTGTGGCCGCGCATACCTCCGCCGCGGTCGGGCGCAACGACTCTGAACGACCCGGGGAATCTGTCTGACGGCCCCATCTGGCTGTCGCGCATGTCTGTCATCCATTTCGAGAGAAATCCGTATACATCGGCCGCATACACGGCGGCGCCGGCAAACACCTGCGTGTCGCCAGACCACCCCCAGCGCTCGTTGCGCTGAGGACAGTCGGTGGGGACCGAGAGGTAATTCGAGCGCATTCCCCAGACGCAATTCGAAATGAGCCTGTTCAAACCGTCGTGTCCGGTTTCGAGCGTTCCCGTTTCATCCTCTTTTGCGATAGACATGGCAGGAATGAACGAAATGCGCGAAAACACGACAGTGTCCGTGGCCGAAAACGACCAGTATCTTCCGCCGTAATAAGTGTACGACGGATGATACGTCTCCTCGCCCGTGCCGGCGAAGAAGTAGTGCATGTTGAAGCGCGGCACGCGGTAGTTGGCAAAATAGGCGCTTTTCGCAGGGCCGTCGTTGCCGCGCGATTTTTCGCCGTTCGAATCGTTCAGCATCTCCGCCGGCTTGCCGTGCAGGACCGTTCCGGACGACGCCGCCGCCGAAAACTCCGGCACGCCCGCGCAGTTCTGCCCGAAATCGACAACAAGTTTTTCGCCCTTCCTGAGGACGATTTTTTCACCGGCAGAATAGCGGCGGAGAATTTTTGCGCGCCCGTAGCGGTTTTTCGTCGCGCCTTCCACGCCCTTCCACACCCAGGCGGAGACGACGCCGAGCTCGAGGTCGCGGCGCAGTTTCACGCTCCGGCCTTCGAGCGGCGTGATCGCCCCGTTGAATTCGCGGTTCACTTCGGCGTTGCCCCAGGAGTCGGCCCCGTTTTCGCGCCACGGCACGGGAATGCGCGCATCGTACCGCTCGCCTCCCCATATTTCCGCATTGCGCACGGGCCCGGCGTATGCGGCCTTCCACGACTCGTCTGTGGCAAGAGTCTCTTTCGTTCCGTCCGCGTAAGTTATCTCGAGGCTGCCGCGGAATGCCGAGCGCTTCCCGACGCGGCATACGATTTCATCCCGCCACCATCCGCACGAGACTTCGGCCGAAAGGACGTTCTCCGCCCCTGCCGAGCGGTTCAGAAGCGGGGCGATATCGTACGAAAACGATGAACGGCGCTTCTGAAGATGCGTGTAGCCCGGCTTGAGAAAATCGTCCGCACCAACTTCGCGGCCATTCGCGAACGCGCGAAAAACGCCGAGCGAGGTGAGAGTCCATTCTGCCGAAACGATTTCTCCGCGGTTTTTGATTTTTTTCACGAACACCGCCGTCGTCGGGCCTTTCCGCGGCACCGGACCTTTGACGGATATGAACTGCGGCGCGGCGTCGGCGAAAAACGCAATCGCCGCAGCGACCGCCGCGGCGGCAAAGGCTCTCGCCGCTCTCATTTGCAGTTCTCCCACAGGTTGTCGGCCATGTCGAGCATCCACTTGAAATCGCATGCGGAGATCCCGTGCGCTTCCCTGCGGCAAACCCAGCCGAGGCGCTCGCCGATCGCGGATGTATCGAAACAGACTGGCATTCCGCCTGCGGGAAGGCCCGGCAGTCCGAACGCCTCCCATACGGGCGAAGCGGCCTTCACGGCGAGATATTCGCCTTCGGGATCGAACCATTTTTCGGTGAACGAGCATACGAGCAGGGCGCGCGGGGCGATAGCCGCGGCGAGGAGATGCTGGTCGAACCCGAGCGACTTTTCGTTGTTCGCGTACTTCCTGTAGTTGCCGCAATACCAGTGGCGGAACATCGCGTTCATCGTCGCGGCGTTTTCGCCGTAGAAGTGCTTCTGGAGCGGGACTCCGCCGCCGCCGGTCTGCACGGGCACGGTAAGCGGGAAGCGCGTGTCGAAAGCGCCCGCGATGAACGCGGCCTTGGCGAGGCGCGAGCAGCCGGTGAGGACTACGCGCTTTTTGTCGAGTTTGCCGTTGCGTTCGATGTAGTCCATGCCGCGCGAAAGCGCCCACGCCCACGCGCCGAGCGCGGTGGTGTCGTCTTTGCGCTCCGGATCGCGCGCGCCCCACAGATCGAAGACGCCGGTGTAGGCGAGGGTGTCTTGCTTTTTCGCGTCGGCGGGATCGGGAGAGACGTCGCAGTAGCAGGCGGTGAGAATGGCGTAGCCGCGCGCGAGAATGGCGTGGATCGGCATGAAGTAGCGGTCTTCAGGGTTTGAATGGATGTTCCGCGTCGCCTCGGTGAATCTGTGGCCGGAAATCTTGTACTCGGCGCTGTTCCTCGTCCAGCCGTGCGGCGGCGGAATGCCTTTGTCCGGGCTGTAGGAGTATGCGCCGTGGTAGTTGAGGAACAGCAGCACCGGCGCGGGCGTCTTGCCGTAGCGCGGACGCCATAGCGTCCACTCCACCATCGGGCCGGTCTTGTCCTTCTTGAACCACATCTTTATCTGGCGGCGCAGCGCATAGCCGCCGAACGCCACTGCTTCCTTGCCTTCCTCCACCACGACGGCCTCAGGCGCGGGCGGCATGCGGCCGTACATCTCGCGCTGGAAGATTTCGAGTATTTCGGCGCGGCGCTTCTCCCAGTCCTGCGGGATGCGCACCTTCGTTCCGTCCTCGAAC
>JAFWBO010000085.1 GCA_017507065.1 Kiritimatiellia bacterium
ACGGCTGGACGCTGCTGATACAGGGACTCGTGAGGGGGTATGTGATATGAGCCAGGCGCAGCTTCTCGATTATGCGCAGATGTGCCTTGTCCTGGTGCTGCGCCTTTCGCTCATCCCGATTATCGTCGCGACGGTGATCGGTATCATCGTCTCGCTTCTGCAGGCGCTCACGCAGATTCAGGAGCAGACGCTCGGCTTTGCGGTGAAGCTCATCGCGATCTCTCTCACGCTGCTCGCGTGCGCGTCGTGGCTCGGCTCGTCGCTTCTTCTGTACACGCAGGACATATTCACCCACTTTGCGCTGTTGAGATAAATGCCCTACGTCGAATTTCACAGATGGATACTTGCGGCGGTGCTCGCGATGGCGAGAATCGGCGGGGCGTTCGCCATCTGTCCGGCGCTGACCGACTCGATGATTCCTGGCGTGGCGCGCAGAGCGGCGGTGTTCGCATTCTCGATTGTCGCTGTTCCGTCCATCCATCTTGCCATGCCGCCCGGAGAGCCGCACTTGCCTTTGTTCTGCCTGCTTGCGGCGAAAGAGGCGCTTGTCGGTTTTCTCATCGGATTTTTTGCGGCTATTCCTTTCTGGATAGCGGAGAACGTCGGCAATTTCATCGACAACCAGCGCGGCGCGACGATGGGCGAGGTGTATTCGCCGTTGAACGGTTCGCAGGTTTCCACTACGGGTATTTTTTTCACGCAGATCGTCTCGACGCTTTTCTTTGTCGGCGGCGCCGTGCTTGTTTTTCTCGGCGCGCTTTACAAAAGTTACGGGATATGGCCGGTTTTCTCCGAGGGTTTCTCGTTCGCGCCCGATGCGCCTGTGCAAATCCTCGGCACGCTCGACGGCATGCTCAGGACGACGGCCGTCATTTCCGCGCCTGTAATCATCGTCATGTTTCTCGCCACGATCGGCCTCGGGCTCGTGAACCGAACCGCTCCGCAGCTGAACGTGTTTTTCCTTTCGATGCCGGTAAAGTCGGCGCTCGGCATGGCGATGCTGGTCGTCTACATTCCGTATATCATGGATATGCTCATGTATACGGACGACGGCGCGATTCTGGCGCCGGCGATGAAACTGCTGAAAGGCGATTGACATGAGACTGGAGACGATAGAATCGCAGGAGCGGGTCGTGAGACGCGAGACGGCAGACGCGTCTCACGTCTTATGTCTCGCGCTTGCCCAACCTTCCAATCCTCCAACCCTACAATCCTCCACCCATGGCTGAATCGAGCGGCGAAAAAACCGAGATGCCCACCCAGAAGAAGCTGCGCGACGCGCGGCAGAAGGGGCAGGTCTGCACGTCGAAGGACATCGTTTCCACCGCCATCCTGATCGTCCTCTTCGCGCTTCTCGGCTGGATGGGCGTCGCGCTCGTTGACGACGCTTCCATGCTCGTCTCCTATATCGGGCAGCGTCTTGCCGAGGATCCGTTCGAGGCGACGCGGCCGGCCATGGGCATGACGGCGCTCGTCATCTGCAAACATTCGTTCATTTTCGTCATCGTCGCCGCCGTGATCGGCATTGCCGCCAATACGGCGCAGATTGGATTCCTGTTCACTTTCGAGCCGATAATCCCTAAACTTGAAAAGCTCAACCCGGTAGAAGGCGCCAAAAAGATTTTTTCGATGAAGAATCTTTTCGAATTTCTCAAGAATGTCGTGAAGGTGTCTTTTCTCGGATATCTGCTCTACAAGATCATCTGGGCGAGCGTCCCGGAACTGCTGACGATGTGCTACGGCACGATCGACGACATTTTCCCGAGCCTCAAGCTGATGCTCAAGCGCCTTGCCGTGTACACCGCTTTCGGTTACATCGTCATCGCCATTGTCGACAGGCTCTTCCAGGGCAGAAATTTCACGAAGCAGATGATGATGACGAAAGACGAAGTCAAGCGCGAGTACAAGGAGATGGAGGGCTCGGCCGAAATCAAGCAGGCCCAACGCCAGTTCCGCGACGAGATTCTCAACGGGCCGGACCCCGTCCGTGCGGCGAAGAAATCGAGCGTTGTCGTCACCAACCCCACCCACATCGCCGTCGGCATACGATTCAACGCAGACGAGTATCCCCTGCCGCGCATTTGCGCGATGGGGGCGGACCGCACGGCGAAAATCATCCGCGAAACGGCGCTCGCCGAAGGGATACCCGTGATGGAAGACCGCCCCCTCGCCCGCGCGCTGTACGCGAAGGGGAAGGTAGAGGATTTCATCCCCGAGTCTCTCATCGAGCCGGTGGCGGAGATTCTCAAATGGGCAAAGCAGATACAGGACGCCCGGCGCGAAGAGTCCGAACTCGAAGCCGTCGATCTCGACGAAATTCTCCCGCCGGCAGGCAACAACGACAACAGACAACAAGACGTCTCATGAATATCGAACAACTCTACAAGGACATAGCGCCGAGGCTCACGAACTGGCTCGTGGCGAGCGGCAGCGGCTACCACGAGGCGTGCGATCTCGTGCAGAACACGTTTCTGAAAATATGGAAGATGCGCGACGATCTCCGCGGCGACGCGTCTGCCGTTTCGGGGCTCGCATTCACCATCGCGCGCAATCTCCGCAAAAATCTGGTACGCGACAACGCGCGCCTTTCGTTCGTCGGAGAAATCCGCGATCCAGACGAAAACGCTTCCGGGGACGATTCCGGCGAGGCCGGAGATTCTGCGTTTATGCAGGCGGAAATTTCCGACGACGGCGCGCCCGGGCCGGCGGCCTCCGACTCTGAATATCTGCGCAGGCGCCTGACAGAGGCGTTTTCCCGGCTCCCGCCCGTACTGCGCGAGGCATACACTCTTTTCCAGGTGGGCGGAAGATCCATCCGCGAAATCGCCATGGACACGGGTGTGAGCGAAAATCTCGTCAAAGTGCGCATTTTCCGGGCCAAGGGCAAGCTTCGCGAAATTCTTTCGGATTTGCGTGTAACCTGACGGCAGGTCGGCGTGTAGACAGTGCGTCAAAAGAAAGGATTCTGAAAATGGAGATTTCATTCGGCAAAAAAATGGATTTCGACATGAACGTGGCCGGCGGCGCCCAAGCCTCGCGTTCGGCGGCGGTTTCGGGCAAGGCTGACGCTTTGCGCGCGGCGGCGAATCTTACGGTTACCGGATCCGTCGCAGGCATCGACCGGACGGAGCCTGCTGCCGACATTCCGGATGCGGCGCTCGCCCGCGACGACGCGCTCGGCAGGCTTGTCGATTCGGCATTCGATCTTCCGCCTCCGCCAATGCCGGTTTTCGCATAGTGTCATAACGGCGATTTGGCATCTTGTCGCGGCGGCCGGTATTTGGTATACTATTGTCCAGCATGGAAAAGTTCAGAAAAATTGCAGTTTTGGCCGGCGGCATCTCCACGGAAAGGGAAGTGTCGATCGAGAGCGGCAGGAATGTCGCCGACGCGCTCGAATCTCTGGGAAAATACGAGGTCGTCCGCACGGTTATCGACGCTGATTCGCTTGAGGCGATGCCGGAAGACGTTGATGCGGTGTATATCGCCCTTCATGGCGGATGGGGAGAAAACGGCGGCGTCCAGACGGCGCTCGACGCGCTCCGCATCCCGTACACCGGCCCCGGCGCGGAAGCGTCGCGTCTCGCGATGGACAAGATCGCCTCCAAGGAGCGCTTCGACGCGTGCGGCGTGCCCACGGCTCCGTGGTGCAGGATTTCGGAAGGGGCGCGGCCTCCGTTCCCGTTCCCGTTCGTCGTCAAGACGGCGCGCGGCGGCAGCAGCATAGGCGTGCATCTGGCAAAAGACGTCTCCTCGTACGAAGAGGCTCTGCGCATGTGTCTCAAACTCGATTCCGCAGGCGTCATTGCGGAGAAGTACATCGCCGGGCGCGAGGCTACCGTGGGAATAATATCCGGAGAGGCGCTTCCCGTCCTCGAGATATGTTCTCCGGGCGGCTGGTACGATTACGAAGCGAAATATCTTTCGGACCGCACCCGCTATGAATTTCTGAAAGAAGGCCCGCTTGCCGCCGATCTCAAACGCATCGCCCTCGATGCGTACCGCTCGCTTGGATGCAGGGGCGTTTCTCGGGTCGATTTCAGGATCGGCGCCGACGGCAGGGCGTATGTCCTCGAAATCAACACGTCTCCCGGCTTCACATCGCATTCTCTCGTGCCCAAGGCGGGGATGGCCACCGGTCTTACTTTTGCGGAGGTGTGCGAAAAAATCCTTCTCGCCGCGGAATTCGACGCGGAGAAAGGCGGCCTCGCATGAGAAAGAACGCCGTCGTCAGGAAATCGGATGCGAAAAAGTGGAAAACCATTGCCGCGCTTGCGGTGCTTGCGGTGTCTGTCGCGGCCCTCTGGTGGCTTTTTCTGCAGATACGCGCGGCTTTTATCGCGCAGTGCGAGATAAAGGATGTCGAACGGCAGGTCAAGGTCGTCACGCGCGGCAGGCTTGTCAAAGAAGGCGTCGTGCTCGAGATGTTCGGCATAAGAAAGGGCAGAAATCTCGCTCTCATAGACTTTGCCGCGAAACGCAAAGCGGTGCTGGCGAAATATCCGGCAATCCGCGACGTGGTCATCACGCGCCATCTTCCCGACAGGGTGGAGATAGTGCTTGAAGAGCGCGTCGCGGCGGTGAGAATGGGCGAAATCGACGCCCGGCGCGTCTCCAAAGGAGCCACCGGACGTGTAGCCGACGCGGACGGCGTCGTGTTCATGCAGTATTCGCTCGCCGGGCCGCTGCCGGCCATATACGAAAAGTCCGCCGAAAAAACGAAGAGCGGCAGGCGTCTCCCGCCGCGGGCGATGGCTGCCCTCAGGCTGCTCACGCTCGCCCGCGAATCGCCGTACAGCGATCTCGGAATCCAGCGGGTCGACGTGGACAGGCGCGATTGCCTCTATGCCGTTCTCGGCGATTATTCCGGCGCCAAAATAGCATGGGAAGGAATGGATGACGGCGGCGAAAAGGCCGACAAGGCGATGGCAAAACAACTTAAAAGGCTGCGTGACAGTTTCATGTCCGGCGTAGTTCCGTCTCTCCCGCGGCCGGTCGTCTGGAACGCCACGGAACCCGACAGGGTTTTCGCCGACACTAAGGAGCCTATATTATGAGCAGCATATACGCGGCCTTGGAGATAGGAACCACGAGGACGGTTCTCGCGCTTGCGGAAGTTGCGCAGAGCGGGCGTCTCAAGGTTGTTTCGCACGCGGAGATCCCGTCGTTCGGTGTGAAAAAGAGCCAGATCCTCGATATCGACCAGGTGGCTCATTCCATACGAAGCGTGCTTAAGGAAATAGAAAAGAAAGAGCGCGGCACCGGGGTGTCGGTGACGATCGCCAACGCATATCTCGTGGTTTCGGGGCAGCATGTCAAAGCGGAACGCGTCTACGGCGCGGCGACCGTCTCCGGCGCAAAAGTGACCGATGACGACATGAACGCCGCGGCGGCCGCGCTCCGGAACGTCGCCATCCCGCGCGACCGCGAGCTCATCGATGTGCAGGACCAGTGCTACACGCTCGATTCGCTCGAGGGCATAACCTCGCCGAAAGGCATGGCCGGCGGCGTGCTCAAGCTCAGCGCCGTTAACATCCATGCCGACAAGAACAGGCTCGACGACGCGAGAACGGCCGCCGCCGCGGCGCATATCGAGATAATCGAGCCGCTTTTCGCGGCCACCGCCGCGGCCGACGAGGTCTTGACCGAGAGGGAGCGCCGCGACGGCGCGCTCGTCATAGATTTCGGCGGCGGATCTACGGGGTTCGCCGCGTATTCTGACGGCTATCTCGCCTACACTGACGTCATCGGAATCGGCGGCGACCATGTGACGAACGATATTGCGCAGGCTTTCCAGATCACGCAGGCGCATGCGATAGAACTCAAGAAAACCGAGGCTTCCGCGCAGCTGCTCCCGTCGTACGACCAGACGCGCATAAAACTCCCGGGCACTTCTCCGCTCACCGATTCGCGCACCATTTCCAGAAAGTCTCTCGACATCGTCGTCAACGCCAGGCTCAAAGAGCTTATGGCGATAATCCGCGAGAAGCTCGAAGATGCCGATATTCTCCACCGTCTGCATTCCGGCGCCGTCCTTGTCGGCGGCGGAGCCGCGATGGAAGGCATAGACGCACTTGTCGGCCACGAGCTCGGCATACCGGTGAGGCTCGGTTCTCCTCTGCATGTCGACGGTTTCGGGCAGGGAGCGGAAGCGGCTTCTTTCGCGGCTGTCGCGGGCGCGCTTTCGTACGCCCGCCGCAACGACGAGCCCAAATCGTTTATCCACACGATTTTCGGAGGATTTTTCAAATGAGCGGTTTTTCGCAGCATCCTATAGTTCTCGCCGGCGTCGGCGGGGCGGGGTCGAGGGCGGTCAGAGCCGTAAACCGCGCTATGGGCGGAGGCGTCGATTTTGTCATGTTCGACACCGATGCCTCCTCGGGCGCCTGCGGAGAGGAAGGCAGGTTTGTCCTGCTCGGCGGCGACAGGCTTTCCGGAAGAGGCGCGGGCGGCGACATCGTGAGCGCCAGAATGGCGGTGGAAGATTCCGTCTCGGCGATCGAAGAGGTTTTTGCCGGAGCGAGAATGGCCGTGCTGATCGTTTCGCTCGGCGGCGGCACCGGTTCGGGCGCAACTCTTGAAATCCTGCGGTGGCTCGCGAAAAACGGCATACCGTCTATCGTATTCGCCACTATGCCTTTTGCGTTCGAGGGCGATGCCCGCCAGCAGAACGCCAGGGGCATCACGGCGATGATAGAAGAGGCCGCTTCCGCCTCGTTCTTTATTCCGCTCGACAAGCTTGTTTCAGGGATCGACAACATGAAGGACGCGCTCGAGAGGGCTGTAGGCACTCTCGCCTCGGCCGTATCGCTTTTCTGGCGTCTCGTAGAAAAACCCGGTTACATAAAGATAGACGCAGAGCGGCTCAGGCAGATCGTTTTCTCTTCCGGGCGCGGCCGGTTCGCCGTCGCGAGGGTCCGGGGCGACGACCGCGCGTCCGTCGCGGCGGACACGCTTCTGGCCGATCCTCTTCTCGCCGACGGGACGTTCGGGGTGAGGTCAATCCTCTGCGGCGTTCTTGCGGGCGACGATCTGAGGCTTTCCGAGATAGGAACGGTTGCTTCGAGGCTGAGGACGGCATTCGGCGAAAAGTGCGCTTTCGATCTCGGCACCGTCAACGACGAAGAGACTTTTTCCGGATCGCTGTCGGTTGTCGTCATGCTCTTCGAATCTCCGTCGGGAGCGACGCGCGGCGAGGTGTCGGGCGCTTCCGGCGGATCTTCCAGGCGGAAAAGGGCGAAGACGCACGGCACGCTCCAGAATGGTCGGTTCGGAAATTCGGAACCCACGGTGTGGAACGGCGAGAATCTCGACATTCCCACATATGTCAGGAAAAACATAAACATCGACGTTTGAAGATGGCATCGAGAGACGGTCATGTCAGAGTGCTTCCTCTACATGTGGCGAACAAGATCGCCGCAGGCGAGGTCGTGGAGCGTCCGGCGTCGGTGGTGAAAGAACTTGTCGAAAACGCTCTTGACGCCGGCGCGAAGACGGTGAAAGTATCCGTGCTGAAGGGCGGCTCGAAACTCGTGTCTGTCTCCGACGACGGATGCGGCATGAGCCGTGACGACGCGCTCTTGTCTCTCGAACGCCAGGCGACGTCTAAAATCCTCGATGTAGACGACATCGAGAACATATCAACTCTCGGTTTCAGGGGAGAGGCGATACCTTCGATAGCTTCCGTTTCGCGATTTTCGATGACGACGCGCCGGCGCGAAAGCGACGAAGGCGTGCGCATCGCCGTGGACGCCGGTGTTCTCGGGGAGGTGTCGGCCGCAGGCTGCCCCCCAGGCACGACGGTGGAAGTGAGAGATCTTTTCTGCAACGTGCCCGCGCGGCGCAAATTCCTCCGCGCCGCCGCGACGGAAGAGAACCATATAAAACGCATATTCTCCGATTACGCTCTGTCGCGCCCGGAGACTGGCTTCTCGCTTTTCTTCGACGGCCGCGAGGCGTTCCGGCTCGCGCCGGCGCATTCGGTGGCGGAGAGGATGGGCGAAATCATCGGCCGGGATACCGCCGAGAACATGCTGCCGATGGATTCGGGCGATGTCGAAGGCGTCAGGGTGACGGGCTTTGTCGAGCGTCCCGACCTCGGCACTCCGTTCCGCCACGAGCAGTATATCTTCATAAATTCCCGTGCCGCCACCACGGCCCAGATATCCTATGCGCTGAAAGAGACTTATCCGAAAAAGTCGACCGACTTCCGTCCTGCGCTCGTCATGTTTGTCGACGTATCGCCGCGGATGGTCGACGTCAACGTCCATCCCGCCAAACGCGAGGTGCGCTTCAGGAACGCGGCTGCAGTGAAGGAGGCCGTGCGCCGCGCCGTGCTGTCGGCGATTTCCCCGGCGGTGCGCCCGGAAGGCGTGTCGGTCGCGCACACTACGGGTTCTGGCCATGCGTGCCGGAGCCTTGCCGGCGCATCCGGGCAGATGGCCGCCGACGCGCCGGCGAGAGCCTGCGATGTGGTCGCGGAGCCTCCTGCCGCCGTCGCATCCGCCGCAGAGCCTGTCTCCGCGCCGGAGCCGCAACCTGTGCAAAGACGTTTCGACGAAGAAATCCCCGCCGGATTCGACATGCCGCGGGAAGGAGAGAAGGCTTTTCTTTGGAAGCGTTTCAAATTTCTCGCACAGACTGCGACGGGATTTATAATCGTCGAGACTGACGAGGGCCTGGTTATCGTGAACCCGAAGGCGGCGAGAGAGCGCATCGCCTACGAGACGCTCTCGAAGCGCAAAGACGGCGAAGTGCCTTCCCAGACGCTTCTGATGCCGGAGAGTGTGCGTCTTTCGCCGGCTGACGCGGGACGCGTTTCGGAGCTTCTGCCGGAAATCTCGGCGGCCGGTTTTTCCATAGAGCCTTTCGGCAAAGACACTTTTAAAATAGATGCGGTTCCGGTTCTTGCCGCCGACAGCGATCTTGCTTCGCTGCTTTCTACAATCGCGCAGGATTTTTCCGGGAGTTCGGCGCGCCGCGCCGGGATGGACTGGCGCGGCGAGCTGATCGCGAAGTCGGTGGCGAAGTTTTCCGCCGGAATGTCGACGAAGCTGGACGAGAACGGGGCCGTGCGGCTCGTGAACGAGCTGTGCGCCTGCAGAATGCCGTACGTAAGCCCGCGCGGCAAACCCGTGATGATATTCACGTCGACGCGCGAGCTCGACCGCAAGTTCGGCAACCGTTAAACGTGTCCGCGACCGTCTTTGAATCTGCGGTCGTACAGCAGCGCCGCGTTCATCACGACAAGAACCGACCCGCAGTTGTGCACGAGCGCGCCGGAAACCGGATTGAGAACGCCTGCCATGGAACATGCGATGGCGACGGCGTTGATGCACATCGAAAGCGCTATGTTGAAACGTATGAGTCTGACGCAGGCCGTCGAGAGCCGTTTGAGATAGCCCAGCCGCGAAAGATCGTCTCCGACGAGCGCGATGTCGGCCGCCTCGACGGCAATGTCGCTTCCCGCGCCGCCCATAGCCACGCCCACATACGCTGTTTTCAGCGCGACGGCGTCGTTCACTCCGTCTCCCACCATGCAGCAGCGATTGCCGCGACGCTCCATTTCTTCTATCGCGGCGGCTTTTTCGCCTGGCATGAGCCCGGGGCGCACGTCTCCTATCCCGAGCGAAGAAGCGACATGGCGTGCCGTCGCTTCATGGTCGCCGGTGAGCAGGCTGAGTTTCACGCCGCACGCGGCGAGATCTTCGACGGCGTCTTTCGCGCTTGAGCGCACGGCGTCTTCGAGGGCGATCACGCCTTCGGCCTTCCCGTCCGCCGCGACGAACACCACGGCTTCGCCGAAGCCGCGCCGCCTGTCGGCCTCGTCCGCGAGATTCTGCGGAATATCGACGCCGTTTTCCTCCATCCATACGGCCGTTCCGCACAGCACTTTGCGCCCTTCGACGTCGCCTTTGACGCCGCGCCCGGGCTTCATTTCGAAGCCGGAGCACTCGAGGGCGTCTTTCGCGGCGGCGCATATTGCCTTGGCGAGAGGATGTTCGCTTTTCGCTTCCACGGCCGCGGCCAGAGAGAGGACCGCATCGCCGCTCGAATACGAAACGGACGGTCTGCCATCGGTAAGCGTGCCGGTTTTGTCGAGGCATACCGTCGTCACCGCGCCCATGCGTTCGAGTGCTTCGCCGGATTTGATCACAACGCCGTGTTTTGCCGCCTGCCCTATCGCCGCCATCACGGACGTCGGCGTCGCGAGCGCGAGGGCGCACGGGCAGAAGACGACCAGTATCGTCACCGCGCGTACGAGCGCCGTGCCGACGTCTCCGAGCGAGGCCCACACGCCGAAGAACGTGAGAATGGCGATGGCCATGGAACACGGCACGAGTATCGCGGCCCATCTGTCGGCGGTCAGCTGCATCGGGGCTTTCTTCCCTTCTGCTTCTTTAACAAGACGCACGAGCTTCTGGATGGATCCGTCCTCTCCCGCTTTCGTCGCGCGCACCGTGATTGCGCCGTAACGGTTTATGGTGCCGGAATACACTTCGTCCCCGACAGCCTTGTCCACGGGCATGGGTTCGCCGGTCATGACGCTTTCGTCCACGGTGGTGGCGCCTTCGGTCACGACGCCGTCGACGGGGATGGTTTCGCCCGGCTTAACTTCCACTCCGTCGCCGGGCGCGATTTCTTCGACGCGCACTTCTTTGAAGAAAATGCCTTTTGCGCGGCATTTCGGACATGTCACCACGCGCCGCGCCGTCATCGGCACGAGGGATGCGAGTTTGCGCAGGCCTTTCTTCGCGCGCGCGACGGTGAGGCTTTCGAGTTTTTCGCCGAGCGCCATTATGAACGCCACTTCGCCCGCGGCGAAAAGCTGCCCTATCGCGACGCATGCGACCATTGCCGCTGAAATCAGAAGCGCCGCGCGGATGCGCCGTTCGAGCACGAGAGCTTCGGCCGCCTCTTTGAGTATTGGCAGCCCGCATATGAAAAGCGGAACGATCGCCGGATCGAGGAGCTGCCTCCAGCCGTGCCAGAGCATCGTCGAGTGATCGGCGCATCCGTGGCCCGACATTACGAGGCTCGCGGCGAGCGCTATTCCCGCCACGGCGAGAGCCGGAGCGCTTTCGAGTTTTTTCTGCAACGCCGCGGCCTTGGCCCACGCGCCGCCTGTTTTTTCCGCGGCGGCTTTGGCTTCCGCACCGGCTCCGCAACAACTGCCCATCTTTTGTCCTTTCGCGTTTCAAGCCATTTTCGCGAAATTCTCGAGAGATTCCGCGAACGATTCTATAGTTTCTTCCGCATTGCCGCTTTCGATTCCTTCGCGGACGCAGTGCCTCAAATGTCCTTCGAGAACCATGAACGAGATCTTGTGGAGCGCCCCGTTCGCCGCGGTGAACTGCAGCAGGATTTCTTCGCACGGCGCATCGTCTTCAAGCATCTTCTGTATGCCGTTGAGCTGGCCGATCACTTTTTTCAGCCTCAGCTGCAGCATGCTTTTTTCTTCTTTGCACTTTGTCATTTTTATCCTCCAAAGGACGCGTATTATACCATACCCCCGTATAGTATGTCAAGCGGTGCAAAAAATATAAATATACCCCTTGCACATCGATCTTAAAAATGGTATAATACCCTCACTTTTCCGGAAAACGGGGTTGTGGCGCAATTGGTTAGCGCACTGGACTGTCGATCCGGGGGTTGCGGGTTCGAGCCCCGTCGACCCCGCCAGTACGAAAAAGCGAAAGGCTTTATTGCCTCGTGGTGTAATGGTAGCACCGCAGATTCTGATTCTGCTTGTTGGGGTTCGAGTCCCTGCGAGGCAACCAATCCGTTTTAGCCCCTCCCACATAAAAATATGCAAAAAAAACGCTTCGAAACCGTTTTGGCTTGAAGCGTCCTTTTTTAGGCGGAACGGCCCGGTTCAGAGCAGGATGGCTCTTATTTTTTCGATTTCTTTTTCGGTGATGCCGCAGTCGAGCAGGTAAAGCCGGCATCTTTCTTCGAATGTCGCGTTTTTGCCGCCGTATTTTTTGAGTCCGTTCTGCAGGTGCTGTTCGCGCCGCCAATAGTCCTTTGAGAAGCCTTTCCGGAAGTCGGGCATTTTGGGATAGAACGTGTGTTCCCAGTCGATAATCGCATCGTGCTCGTCCACGCCGAGGATGCCGAGCAGTATGTATGCGAGAGAGCCGGTCCTGTCGGCGCCTGCGATACAGTGGAAGTAGACAGGGTAGTTTTTCTCGTCGGTGAAGACACGCACCTCTTTGGCCATGATCTCCATGCCTTCTTTCGTGAAAATCCCCTTGTAGCTCTTCGAGGATATCTGCACGAACCTGACGTCTTTCCCTAGAGGCGAGACGTCCATCCCTGCGGTTTCCAAGTTTGAGCGCAGGTCGAGATCGGTTTTTATTCCGAGCGTTTTCACGAGGAACTCCACGTCTTCGATATACAGCCTGTTGCGCCCGCGTTCGCTGCCGCTTTCGCTGTTGTCGTTGAGCCCCTGTCCGCGGAAGACGAGCCCCTGTTTCACGCGCCTGCCGTCGACGGTTTTCCAGCCGCCGAGATCGCGGATGTTTTCAACGCGTCCTTCGATTTTTATCCATCTCGGCGGTGTGTCCGCCGTCTTGAACGAGGCTGTCGCGGAGACGATATCGTGCCTGCCGCTCGCAAGGTTTTCTCCGCAGCGGCAGAGCTTCCATATTTCGCCGTGCCCTTCGCGCGCGCACGAGAGGTTTGACGTCACGCGCCAGAAATATTCTCGGCCGAGCATGAAATTAGGCGCGTCCATACGGTAGCGGCAGCCTGTTTTGCCGCCGTCCGCTTTCTGCATTTCGACGTTTTCGGCGTAGTAGACTTCCGCTTTGTCGAAGGCCGGATTGTCCGCCAGTTCTATTTTCCACGGCCCGCGCTCGCCGTCCGTGGCTTCCCACTTCAGCCTGAAAGCCGGCGCCGCGCGCCATTTGCCGTTTTTGCCGCCCACGCTTTCATACGGCGAGGTCCTGTCTTCCGGTGAAAGCTTCAGATATTCCGGCTTGAGAAGTTCAAGACGTTTCTTGTACGTTTTTACGGCCGAAATTTCGAGCTGTTCTTTCGTGAGCATGGGGACGATCTCCCCGCCGGCCGGCGCCACCGGGACGAGCTCGGCGAGCGCCCCGGAAGCGGCCAGCAGAAACGCCGTTGATGCGATAAAACGTTTCATTTGCCTGCCTCTGCCGGGGTTTCGAGCATGATGGAGCGGAATCTCTCGATTTCTTCTTTTGTTATGCCGCAGTCGAGCAGGTAAAGCTCGCATCTTTCTTTGAACGACGAAGATCCGTTTCCGTATTTTGCAAATCCGTTTTCAAGATGCTGCACTCTTCTCCAATAGCTCTTTTTGTAGTTGCCGCACGCTTCGGGCAGATCTGGATAGAAAGTGTGTTCCCAATCGATGGAGGCGTCGTCGGCCGACACTCCGAGGACGCCGAGCAGCGTATATGCGAGAGCGCCCGTTCTGTCGGCGCCGGCGATGCAGTGGAAATAGACGGGGTAGTTCTTCGCGTCGGTGAAAACGCGGAAGTTTTTGGCCATCGTCTTCTTGCCGGCTTTCTTGAAAATGCGCTGGTAGTGCTCGGAGGAATGGTTGATGAATTTCACGTCGTCGCCGAGGGGAGATTCTTTCATGTCGGCTGTTTCGCGGCCGGAGCGCAGATCGAGATCGGTTTTTATCCCGAGCGTTTCCGCGAGATAGTCGCGGTCTTCGACCGTGAGGCGGTTGCGCCCCTTTGCGGCGCCGGTGGCGCTGTTGTCGTTGAGCCCTTGCCCGCGGAAGACGAGCCCCTGTTTCACGCGCCTGCCGTCGACGGTCTTCCAGCCGCCGAGATCACGGATGTTCTCCACGCGTCCTTCGATGTCGATCCACCTGGGCGGAGTATCGGCGGTTTTGAACATGACGGCCTTTGAAAAGCGCTCTGGATTTTTGCTGTTGCAACCGCAGAGGGCGTCTTTCCGTCCATGGGTCTTTTCGCGGCATTTCACGCCCGAACAGATTTTCCACCAGTAAGTGCGGCCGACTTCGAGGTTGGCGTACGGAACGGTGAGAGTGCGAAGCTGCTTCCCAGAAGGGTCTTTTTCTTTTCCGGCGTGCTGTTCCCAGTGCTCTATGGCGTTTTTGAAGTCGGGCGTTTTTGAAATCATTATCTTCCACGGGCCGTGCTCGTCGCCTGTCGCCTGCCATTTGAAAACGGCGGGGGCGGCGGTGCGCCATTTCTTCGACTTGTCTTTCTTGTATTCCGAGCGGTGTTTTTTGAGTTCGGCTATGCGATCGGAATATTTTGCATGGCGCGTCACCGCCAGGCATTCTTTCGTCTGCACGGGGATTTCCCCGCCTTCGGCAGGAGATACTGGCAGAAGTTCCGCGGAGGCGGAGATGGCGGCTGCTGCTGCAAGCGCAGACAAGACATGCTTCATGGCAATGTTTTTCCTTTCATAGTTGTTTCAAGAGCCTGTTATGGAGAATTATACCAAACTTGACGCCGCACATCAAACGATTTATGATGCAAATTTATGCTATAATATGCGTGACGGAAGTTTGTGGCGGGAACGGATGCTCCTTATGAAATCATCGACCGTGATTTCTTCTGCTTGCCGAACCAGGCCCGGCTTCGTGAAAAAAAAGCGCAGTGAAAAACGAAACTAAAGCGCTCCCGCAGCAGTGCGGAGAGATAGTCCCGAAGACGGCGGAATCCTTGATTCTCGCCATCTCCGATTCGGGGAACCATGCGCGGTGGGGGGAGTTCGTCGCGCGCTACACGCCGATGATGCGCATGTATCTCGCCCGCCGCTTTCCCGCCCTTGATGCCGAAGACATAATCCAGGAGACGTTCATTTCGCTCGTCAAGGCCATTCCACGCTACACGTACGTACCTGAAGAAAAGGGCCATTTCAGGAGTTACCTGACGGGCATTCTCCACCACAAGGCGGCCAAAGCGGTGGAATGCGACATCCGCCGCAGGAAAGCGGAATGCGCCCATACCGAGGAGGCACACCGGGAGAGGCGCGAGGAAAAAGAATGGAGAAGATCGGCGATGGAGATTGCGCTCCAGCAGCTTCTGGCCGACGAATCCATGCAGCCGAGAACGCGCGAAGTTTTCAGGCGCGTCGCCGTGAACGGCGAAAAACCGGCCGAGGTGGCGGAATCGTTCGGGATTTCGCGCAACGCCGTCGACCAGATGAAAGACAGGGCGAAGCGCCGCCTGAAGGAACTCGTCGCGGCTCTTGAAGCGGCGGTCGAGGCGTGAGATGCCGTTCCGGCCATGCACGAAGACGAGATAGACGGTTTTTTGTCCGGCCACGAACCCGTAGAAAGCCCGGCGTCGCTGAAGACCGGAGCCCGTCTCGGCGCCTGGCGCGTAGACGCATTCATCGCAAAGGGCGCGAGCGGCGAAGTCTACCGGGTCGTGAACGTCGAGACCGGCGCGGAGGGCGCGGCGAAAGTCTTGACGCGCACCGACGCGGCGCAGCGGGAGAGATTCAGGCGCGAAGTCTCCTTTCTCCGCGAGTCCGGCGGCGGGCCGTTCCCGGAACTTTTCGACGCGTTCGAGGCCGGCGGCCGCGAAGTATCGGTGATGGAACTTCTCGAACCGCTGGAATCGCCGCCCGTCCCCGGCGACGGGGATGTCGCCTCGCTCGTTCTGGCCGTCGCCGGCGGCGTAGGGGCGCTCCACGCAAAAGGTTTCGTCCACCGCGATCTCAAACCGCAGAACATCATGCGGCGGAAGGGCGGCGGACCGGTCATAATCGATTTCGGGCTGATGAAGCGGGTGGACGCCGCGGCGGAGGATTCCGGCGCAGGATCGGTGGCTACGCTTTCAATCGTAGACGGGCATGCCGTGGGGCTCGGAACGCCGCATTACTCCGCGCCAGAGCAGTTCACCGGCGGAGGCGTGTCGTTCGCGTCCGACATCCACGCGCTCGGCGTAATGGCGAACGATTTCTTCGGCGGGCGTCCGCCTGCATGCTGGAAGAAAATCGTCATGCGCGCGACCAGTTCCATACCCGGGCAGAGATACCGCGACGTGGGCGCGTTCATAAAGGCCGTCAAGGCGCGGCACCGTTTGCGCAACGCGATTCTCGCCTTGGGCGCGGTCGCGGCGGCGGTGGCGGCCGCGTGGACCGGCATGCGGGCGCACCATGCCGCTGACGGCGCGCGGTGGAGCCTCGGAGAGTCTTTCAAAACGCCGCTCGTGCGGGAACTCGCGCTTCCGGGAGGCGGGACGATGGCGTTCGCGGCCATTCCTCCAGGCACGTTCCGGATGAGCAACCAGGAAGGCAAGGGAACGCATGAAACGACTTTGACACGGCCGTTCTGGATCACGCGCACGTGCGTTTCCGCCCGCGAGGCGCGCGCTCTCCTGCCGTCGGCGGAGCGCGACAGGGCGATGAAGGAGATCGAGGGGAAATTCCCCCGGTACGATGTCGCGATTGCGGATTTGAAGCACAAAGACTACGAAACGATATGCCAAAGGCTCAATGCGCTCTACGCCGGATCCCTGCCCGAAGGATACGAATTCAGGCTGCCGACCGAAGCGGAACTCGAGTACGCGCTGACCGGGGGAGGGACGGAGGAAATCGCCGTTGTCGACACGGAGGCGCTCGCCGGGCTTGAATGCGCGGACGTTGCGACGAACGGCGTAAAGGGAGTCGCGTTCATGCCGCGGAACGAAATAAACGGATGGGGCGTCTTGTTCGGCTTTGCAAAAGGAGTCCACGTATACGATACATGCGACGGCACGGTATGCGTGTTCCCCGGCGGAAGGAGCGCTCCGCGCGTGCCGTACGGCGGGCCCAACGCGATCGGCAAGGTGCTGGCATACAAAGACGGAGAGACCGATCCCGTGAGACGGGGAAGATTGAACATGTCGCGCGTCGACGGAACGCTCCGTTTTGCAAGTTCCGGCAAGAACGTCTCCGGGCTTGCGCGCATCGCCATCGCGCCGAAATCTCTCCGCGTCTATCCCGAAAAGCGCTGACGAATGGAGCCTTGGGCTCTCGCGCAGAGACGCAGAGGCGCAGAGAAGGTTTCAGGCATATGTCGCCGGCGGACGGGACGGCGCCCTGAAGCCTCCGCTTCTCCGCGCCTCCGCGTGAGACAAAACATTGCGCTTATATGAAAATTTCCGCGTAAGATTTTCCATACGCGCGGCAATATTCAGTAGAGGCATGAAAAGCCTTGTCGCGGTGGAAGATGTCGCCCTCATTCTTTTGCCGCAGATATGGGAAAAGGGCATAAAGGAGCAAGATGAAAACATTAAGGCATGCAGCGGCAGGCATCGCGTGCTCGCTCGTTCTGTTTGGATGTGTGACCATGTCCAAACACGATCTGGGCGGCGTGATCTCGGCGCTCGAAAGACACATAGATTCGACCCTCGCCGCGAAAGCGGAAGCGGGAAAGTTCTATTCCGAATACAGAATCCCCGACGATAAAACGCTCAGGAAAATCGCCGGCCGTCCGCTTTCTGCTGAAGAGCTGAACGAGCTGCAGAAGATTGCCGAGGAAAAAACGCGCGAAGCGGAGCGTAGAATCGTCTGGCCTAAATGGATTGATTCGATTTGGGCCAAAACGCTTTCCGCGGCCGAGAAAAGCTTGAATGACGGCCAGTACGAAAAGGCGAGGGAATCCGTCTGGCGCGCTTCGACCACGGGCGTCGCCGAAGTCGACGGCGGCGTCCGCAAACTCGGATACGAATTCCTGAACACGCGCGTCAATCCGGCCGAGTGGAAGAAAATCGAGCGGCAGATGCGCGACAATGCGCTTGACTTCGCCAACCGTAGCGCGTACGACGAGGGCATCGAATATTTCAAGCACGCGGCCCATATCCGCGAATATCCGCTCAAGCTCGACAACGAGCTTGACAAGGTGAAGGCTGAGGTTGTCGCGCTCTCCGTCCCGGAGGAAAGCGTCGACCCCATTCTCGCCGCCGCGAGAGACACGATGGAAAAGGCGCAGAACATCTGCGATTACCGCGATACGAAAACCAATGCCGTAAGCGAGGTCGTCGCCGGCGTTGATGCCGCGGCGTACGACAAAGCCGTCGAGGATTATCGCAAACTCCTTCTCCGCTACAATTGCACCAAGGAGAATGCCGACAAAATCGCGTCGGCGCTCAAAAAGGACATAGAAGCGCTTTTTGCCGGGCAGTACGGGAAAGAAACGACGACGAGCGGATTCCTCTATCTCGGAACCGGCGCCGTAAACAAGCGTATCGACAAGTATGCCGGGCGGCTGTCCAAGTGGCTGGAGACGAAGCGGACATTTGCCGAGACGGTGGAAAAGCTCCTTTCGGAAGGAAAGGAAGACGAGGCTCGTAAACTCGTCCGGGAGGATGTCGAAGCCGTCGCGATCGCGCCCGATGTGGAGACGGTCAAAACGACGCCCGGCGAGGTCAAGGCTCCTTCTGCCGTAGAGCTTGTCCTCGAGGGTTCGCGGCTGCGCTGCAAGGTGAAGAAGCTCGTCGCCGGATCGAAGTTCGCCGAGGCGCGCGAGTTGATCTGGTCTTCGTGCTATCCCGAAAAGCAGACGGTCGTGTCGCTTTATCTGCAGCCGGTCGGGAAGGACCTCATGCTTACGGCGGTCAATCCGGCCCACTGGGCGGAAATCGAGGCGGCGGTGACGAATGCCACGGCAAAGGCGATTGCGGCCGGCGACTTCACCAATGCTATTTCAAAGCTCTTGGCCTGCCCGCGCGTCAAGACGTATGCCGGGGCGATCGACGCCAAGCTGGCTCTCGCCGCAGGCGAGGCGCGCGCGCTCGGCGTCGAGCCGGGCGCGGTGGCGCAGGCGGTGGGCAAAACCGCCGGGTCCGCGGCAGAGGCGGCGAATCTCGCCGACCATACCGACAAGATCGATCTTGAGAAAATCCCCGGGCGCAGCCTTGATTTCAAGACGTTCAACGCGCTTGTCGAGGAATTCCGCCGGACGCTCGTGCGGAACGATTGCACCGAGGAGAACGCCAAGCGTCTCGTCGAAGAGTTCAAGAACGCTCTCGAACCGCATTTTGCGCTTCTGCAGCAGGAACGCAGCCGTGAAAAGTTTTTCCTCGGGTGCAATGCCTTGAACGACCGGATCGCAAAACTGGTTGAAGAGAATGTCGCCCGGCTCCGGAAAGCCAAACGCGAAATCGACGGTTATATCGAGGAGCTTGTGGGGCGGGTGGCGCAACTCGTCAAGGAAGGCAAGTACGCCGAGGCCAGAAATGCGATAAGGGATGCCAAGCCGCTGGACAATCCCGTATTGAATGCAAAGTGCTATGCGGTGCGCGTTTCGCTTTTGAACATTGTTGTGAATCCTCGCCAGTGCCGCGCCCTCGAACGTGAAATCGACGCGAAGGTCGCCGCGCTCAAGACGGCCGAGGACTACGACGGGCTCAGGGAGTACGTGAAAAACTATCCTTACGTCCATGATGCCTACAAGCAGATACGTGCCGCGCTCGGGCAGATCCGGCAGGAGGTCGAGAATCTCGATATAGACGAGAAGTCCGCCGAGGCGCTTGTCGATGCACTGCGCCCGGGGTCTCTCCGCATTCGCATACGCGAGATGCTTGAAGTCCGCGACGCGAACGATGCCGCTGTCGATATGCTCGACCTTGCGGGGCTCGATCAGGCCATCGCCGCGCTGCAGGACGGCGTGAACCGCCATTACGACAACCACGGCGCCGTAGAGGCCGGCGGCAAAAAGTTCCGCAAGGAAGTTCTCGACCTGCGGGCCAGGGAGTTGCCGCCGATGACAACCCGTGAATTGAACGCACGGCTCAAAGCGCACCTCTCAAGGTCGCTCGAAGGGCTTGAAAAGCTCGAATATGCAAAGCGCCTGCGCGCCATCGACGAAGAGGTGTCGTTCGCTGCGCAGATCGCGATGGCCGAGGATGCCATATCGCGCCAGATCGGCGTCGTCTGCCCGTGCGCGGAGTTCAAGATGAACGCCGTCATGGGCGATTACGCCAGAATCGCGAGGCTGCTCGAGAGGGGCGGCGCGGTATCGGAGCAGGAGGCCACGACGCTTCTTGTCGGCGCGGTTTATCTCAACCAGCCTGCAATGTTCAAGCATGCGCTCGAACTCGGCGCGAAGATCGACAAGGCGTCGGATCGCGATCCCTGCGGGCGGCCCGCGATGCTCCTCGCCATCGAAACCGGCCACCAGCAGTTCCTTTCCGCCGTCAACGACGCGAACGGCAGCAAGAGCGTGGTCGATGCAAACGGCAATACTGTGCTCCACTACGCGATGAGGAGCGGCAACCTCGTGGCGGTCAAGGCCGTCTTTGACATGGCTGGCGCTATGGCGGTCAATTCCAAGGGGGAGACCGCTCTCTTCTCTGCCGCAAGAAGACGGCAGGCCGCCGCGGCAAAATTCCTGATCGACCTTGTAAAGGGTACGAACGATGTAGAGACGGCGGCTCTCCGCAAGCGGTTTGCAAGCGTGAAAAACAAGGCCGGGGATGATGCGTTTGCTGTTGCCTGCAAGGTTCAAGCGTGCGATGTGCTCGACGTCCTTGCCGCCGCGGGTGCGGAATATGCCGTGGCTGATCTTGTTGAAGCGGCCGCCGCCGACAATCTGGCGGTTGCCCGGTGGCTCGTCTCGCACGGCGTCGACGTGAACGGAAAGGGTGTAATGAAAGCGGCGTTTGGCAAGGCGGACGACGAAGATACCGCGACATACAAGTATCTTGTTTCGCAGGGCGGCATCGCTCTCAAGCGCACGCCGAAGTGCTGCAAGGAACTTCGCGCGAAGCTCGCGGAAACGGAAAAGAAACTCGCCGGGAAGGAGGCCGGAAAGGCCAAGGTCACGGGAACCGTTTCTTTCGAGGCCGTCCAGAGCAAGTAGGCCGGTACGACCGACGGCCGGGAAAACGCGCGGCGGGGGCTGGCCCCGCCGCGCGTTTTATGCCGCCAGGCAGCGCTTTGAAAAAAGCCTGTCGTTTCAAGATTGCATTTATGGTATAATGTCAGCTTGAAAGATTTCACTCCTCGAAGCGGGACGCTCTTCATCCATTGAATGTGCCGAGCGCCTTTGCTATTCCGGAGAAATTGGCAGAACG
>JAFWBO010000086.1 GCA_017507065.1 Kiritimatiellia bacterium
CCGGCAAGCCCGCCCCGCCCGAGGACCTTCGCGTACATTTCCTTCGCGTCGCGCACGCCGCCGAGGGCGAGGAGCGCCGCCGCGCTCTTGGCGCCGTGCGGATCTGCGCCCGCCGCGCGTATCTTAGCGGCCGCCTTGCGGCAGCGAGCGGCGAGATCGCCCTTCCCCGCGACATCCATGAGCAGCGCCGCCGCGTCGAAACCTGACGCCCTCAGCCCCTGCGCGCCGGCCGATTCCGCCGCGCGGTCGCGGTGCGTGGGCCAGTCGAGAAAGCCGGGCATGGACGAGCCTGCGTATCTGCCTCTCTTCTCGCATGCGAGAAGATGCTCTACGGTCCGCGCGAGATAATCGCCGCGTTCTCGCACGAAAGATTCGTCGCCCGTGAACATGTACCAGTCGCGGACGATGCGCAGAAACCACATCGTGTACGTGTCTATGGCGTTCATCCACTTGTCGGGAGGCGTGATTTCCATGATGTAGTCTATAGTGCGTTTAAGCACGTCCGCCTCTCCGAAGACGGCGAGGATGACGCTTGCCTCTGGATGCATGTCGCCGGCCCATACAAGCCTGTCGCGCTTTGCGCCGTCCCAGAGATATTCCTGCGAGCAGAGATGCACCGTGCGCACGGCAGTCTCCCATATCGCGTCGAGCCGCGCGTCGCTCGATTTGAACGATCCGATGCGGTCCATCTTCCTCATGAGCGACACGGCTCGGACGCAATCGAGCGTGCACTTGCCTTGCGAGACGAGATCGATGCGGACGAATCTGAAGCCCGTGTTGCCGTATTCGATCTGGCCCATGTAGGAGAGTTCGAGAACAATGTCGCGCGGGGCATGGTCGTTCGACGCGCCCTTCGCGCCGATGTCAGACATCGCCTCCCCTGCGGATTCGCCGAACCTCACGCGCACTTTCGCGCCGCGCTGCGAATATGAATGAATCTGCAAGCCGCCGTGGAGTTCGCGCCCGAAATCGAGAAGCACCCACGGCGCCTCGCCGGAATTTTCCATTACACAGGCGCGCGCGCCCGTCCATCTGCGCTCGGTGACCTGCCCGCGTTTCGGTTCGAGAAGCGCACCGGCATCGGCGACGGAACTTTTCTTTCCCGCAGGCGACACGGCAAGGACGCGCGCGGGCGCAACAAGAGTCCGCGTCCGCGGATCGGGCTCCTCCGTCTGCCGCGCGTCCGCCGCGCCAAAGGCATTCGCTGCACATGCCGCATGCATGCAGAAAACAAGCAGGGGAACGCGAAAAACCAGCTTAATACCGGCCATAGAAGAAAAACAAGCCGACGCCGTCAGATCAGCGAACGATAAAGCTTCTCGATGGTCTTCACGTCCACATCGCGCGGATTGCCGGGCCGGCATGCGTCGGCATAAGCGCTCTCGGCGAGGAAACGCACGTCCTCGTTTTTCAGGACGCCCTTCAGATCACACGGAATCCCCACATCGGCGGCGAGTTTTTCAACGGCGGCGATAGCCGCCTTTCTGGCTGCGGCGAGAGGAAGCTTCTCTGCATTGCGCACACCCATCGCGACGGCGATCTTCCTGTATTTGTCGCCTGTCTTTGGCGCATTGAACTTCATCGCGACAGGCAGAAGTATCGCACATGCCTTGCCG
>JAFWBO010000087.1 GCA_017507065.1 Kiritimatiellia bacterium
ATAAAAACGCCCTTTTTATGGTATAATACCCGAAACAAGAAATGAACAGAATTCTCATAGAAGAGAGCGAAATATCGGACGGCGTCGCCGTTTTCGGAGGAGCGCGGGCCGAGCATGTCGCGAAAATCCTGAAATGCGGCCCGGGCGATGTCGTGAAAACAGGCGTCGTCAACGGAAAATCCGGCACGAGCGAAATAATCTCCGTCGAAGAAAACGGCGGCGAATTCCGCGTGACGGCCAGGACGGACCACCGCGAAGAGAGCCTCGGCCCGTGGATCGACATCATCCTTGCGCCTCCGCGCCCGCGCGCCCTCAAACGGCTTCTTCCGCAGCTCGCAGCCATGGGAGCCGGCAGGATCGTCCTCGCCGGAGCGGAGAAAACCGAAAAAGATTTCTGGGGGGCGACGCTCCTCAAAGAAGAAAACTGGCGGCCGCTTCTCATAGACGGGCTCATGCAGGCCGGGACGACCGCGCTTCCCGAGATCGAAACGCGCAGAAGCCTCGCACGCTTCGTCGCCGACGGATCGCTCGACGCGATGTTCCCTTCGTCTCTGAGAATCGTGGCTCATCCCGACGCCGCGGCGTCGGCGGCGGCGCGGCGCGGCGGGGCGAGGCCGCTTCTCGCCATCGGCCCCGAAGGAGGCTGGACGGACCGCGAAGTGGAAATGCTCGAAAACAACGGTTTCGGACGCTTCTCTCTCGGGCCTCGCATATTGAAAACGGAAACCGCCGCGATCGCCCTTCTCGCGGTACTCGAAAAAGAACTTCGGCAATGACAGATTTCAGCAAGCTTCTCAATCCAGAACAGTTCGCGGCCGCAACCGCCCAGGGCGGCCCCATCCTCGTCCTCGCCGCCGCCGGCACCGGAAAGACGCGCACTCTCGTGCACCGGGTGGCGTATCTCGTCGAGAACGGCGTCGCGCCCGAGTCGATACTTCTTCTCACTTTCACGAACAAGGCCGCGAAGGAAATGCTCGAACGCGCCGAAAAGCTCGTAGGTCCGGACGCCGGCCGCATCTGGGGCGGCACGTTCCATTCGATCTGCGCGAGATTCCTGCGCATCTGGGGCGAAGACATCGGCGTGGCGAGAGACTACAGGATCCTCGACGACGAAGACCAGAAAAAACTCCTCGGGGAGATTATAAAAAAGAACGTCGCATCGCCGAAGGACTTCCCAAAAAAAGAAATCGTGGCGAAGATGATATCGGAGGCGCTCAACGCCCGGGAAGACATCGAAACGGTGGCTTCGCGCTGGCAGACGAAGGCCGCGGGGTTCACGCCGGAGGAAATCGTGCGCGTGGCCGCGAAATACGACGAGCGCAAGAAGGAACTCTCGGCCATGGACTTCGACGATCTCCTCGTCAACGCATTGCGGCTGCTCAAAGAATCTGAACGCGTCCGGGGGATCGTGCAGAGAAAATTCAGCCACGTGCTCGTCGACGAATACCAGGACACCAACTCCCTCCAGGCCGAGTTCAGCGACATCGCCGCAGGCGGAAGCGGCAACATCATGGCGGTGGGCGACGATTTCCAGTGCATCTACACGTGGCGCGGCGCCCAGATCGAAAACATCATCGAGTTCCCCGACAGATGGCGCGGCTGCAGGATAATAAAACTCGAGCGCAACTACAGGAGCGTGCCGCAGGTGCTTGAAGTGGCCAACAGCGTGATGCGCGACGTCCCGAACAGATTCGAAAAGCATCTCAAAGCGATCCGGCAGGGCGGCGTCCTGCCGAGGCTCTACACCGCGCGCGACTCCCGCTCGCAGGCGAAAGAGATAGTCTCGATTCTCGCCGAGATGAGACGGCGCGGATACGCGTGGCGCGACATGGCCGTCCTCTACCGCAGCCACTTCCATTCCATCGATATCGAAAAAGCCGTTATCTCCGCGGCCGTGCCGTACCGCCTTACGAGCGGAACGAGCTTCTACGAGCTCCAGCACGTGAAAGACGTTCTCGCCTATCTGCGTCTCGTGGCGGATCCCGAAGACGAGCTTTCTTTCATGCGTTTCATCTCGCTCTTCCCGGGCGTCGGCCCCGCCGGCGCAGCCAAGGCGTGGGCCAAGCTCTCGCGCAGGTTCGATCCGCTCGACCCCGCATCCCGCGAAGCGTTCGGCGCGGCTCTCGGCGCAAAGGCGAAGCCGGTGTGGAAAGCAGTCGAAAACGCGATGGCCGCCGCGAAGACGAGAATCGCAAACGGAGATGCCGCCATGATCGTGCTCGATTTCTGCACGGCCTTCTACGAAGACTATCTCCGGCGCGAATGGGACGACAAAGAGGCCGACGACAGGCTCGACGACGTAAAGGAGCTCGCCAACGACATTTCGGCAAACGGGACCGGACTGAAGGAATATCTCGCCGACATCGCGCTCCTGACGAATCTCGACCTTAAAAAAACAGGTTCCTCGTCCGATTCCGTCACGCTTTCGACCGTGCATCAGGCAAAGGGCATGGAATGGCCCGTCGTGATAATTCCGTGGCTTTCCGAAGGTATGTTCCCGAGCCCGAAAGCCGTGGAAGACGGGCGCCTCGACGAAGAGCGGCGCCTCTTCTACGTGGCCGTGACGCGCGCGAAAGACGCACTCTCCATGATTTCGCCGGAAATGCGCCATATGCCCGACGGCGGCGAGTTCCCGGTGCGCAAATCCGTCTTCGCGAGAGAAATCCCGCCGGAGCTCGTCGAGCCGAGACGTGCGACATCCGTTCCTTCGTTCGACGGCGGCGCGTTCAGACGGGGCGGCGGATATCAGCAGCAATACGGCTACGGGCCGGGGGGCTATTCCCGCGGAGGATACGGCGGCGGATTCTCCCGCGGCGGCGGCGCGCCGACGTGGAAAACGACATGGCGCAGATGAAAGAGACCGCGCGATGAAAACCGGGAAAACACTCATCCGAGGCGGAACGATCGTAGACGGCACGGGGAAGGCCGCGTTCCGCGGCGACGTGCTTCTGGAAGGCGAAAAGATATCGGCAGTGGCCGAAGGCGGTTTCCAAGAATGCGTCTCCGGAGACGTGCGCTCGATAGACGCATCCGGCATGATCGTATCGCCGGGCTTCATAGATTCGCACTCGCACAGCGACGCGTATCTCATCATCGAGCCCGGCGCTCCGTCGAAGATCTCGCAGGGAATCACGACGGAAATAAACGGCCAGTGCGGAGGATCCGCCGCGCCGCGATACGGCGAGGCGCGTCTCTCTTCAGACTGGGCCTCGCTCCTTGCGGACAGGCTCGTGTGGCGCAGCCTCGCCGGATACAGGGACGCGCTCGCGAAAGCGGCTCCTGCGATCAACACCGTGCAGTTCGC
>JAFWBO010000088.1 GCA_017507065.1 Kiritimatiellia bacterium
GAAACAACCTTGCGTTCGCGGTCCTTTTCGAGATACTGCCCCTTGACGACGATGCACTGCGAATCGACGCCGGAGGGCATATGCTCGTAGGCGATGCCTTCGTCTTCGAGAATCTGGAGAAGCCTGCGGCCGAAGCCTATCTCTCTGTTCATGAGATACTTGTCGACGACGATGTTGCAGAACCCGTCGGCGGATGCGATGCCGACGACCGTTCCGGGGACGACCCGCCGCGACTGCTGTATCATCGTGCCGGGTTCGGAAGGATGGTTCGTATTCCTGATGTTGATAGGGATTCTCGCGCGGACAGCCGGGATGACGGCATCGTCGTTGAAAACGCCGAAACCGGCGTACGCGAGCTCGCGCATCTCCCTGTATGTCATTGTCGGGATGCCTTCCTTCACCTCGGGCACGATTCTCGGATCGACCGGATATACGGAGTCTACGTCGGTGAAGTTCTCGTACACGTCGGCGCACACGGCCGCCGCGAGAATGGAACCCGTGATATCGCTGCCGCCGCGCGGGAACGTGGCCACCTTGCCTTCTTTCGTGTATCCGAAAAATCCGGGATACACCACGATTCCGTCGAAATTAGAGAACGCCCTCGACAGCGTGGCATAGCTCGAAGGATCGAGAACGGCGTCGCCGAACTTGCCCGCAAGCACCATGCCCGTGTCTTTTGGGCTCGCGTAGCGCGCTTTTCTTCCCCGGGCCGCGAACGCCACCGCGACGAGTTTCGCGTTGTTGTCTTCGCCGGCGGCCTTCATGAGATCGAGGAATTCGTCCTTTGCGAGCGAGCCGACATTCGAAATCCTGTCCATGAGATCCATCTCGATCTCGCGCACGATCTCGCCGCCGAGCTTGAGTTCGTCGGCTATCTCGGCATAACGCTCGACCACGGCCCCGAACTGCCTGTCGGTATTTTCGCCGGCGAGCGCCGTCTCGGCGAGCTTGATGAGAAGATCGGTAACCTTGGTGTCGCCGGAATGCCGCTTGCCGGGCGCCGAAACGACCACTATCCTTCTCGCTGGATCAGCGAGAACGATGTCTATCACTTTGTTGAGCTGTGCGGCGTTCGCGAGCGAACTGCCGCCGAATTTGCAGATTTTCATTTTCTCTCCGTTGCTTTCAAAGCACCCTCAACGCCACCGGGTCGGCCCCTATCACTCCGCTCGCCTTGATTTCGGCGAGGGCCGCTTCGAGATCGGCCGCCTTGGCCCGGTGCGTGAGAGCCACTACAGGAACAGGCTCCTTGCCCACGCTGCCCGCTTTCTGCGTGGCGGCGGAAATCGAAACCGAATGGCGGCCGAGGATGGAAGCGATCGTGCCGAACGCGCCGGGACGGTCCTCGACGAGGAAACGTATGTAGAATTTCGAGCAGATGTCGCCCGCCGCCTTGAGGCGCATCTTGCCCTCGCCGTACGTCGGGACGGCGCGGCGGTATCTTGCGCCGCCGCGGGCGAGATTGCGGGCGATGTCGCCGATGTCTCCCACCACGGTCGAGGCCGTCGGCGCCCTTCCGGCTCCGCGTCCGTAATACATCGTGTAGTCGGACATGTCGGCCTTGACCATCGCGGCGTTGAAAGCGTCGTTCACGTTGTAAAGCATGTGGCTCTTCGGCACGAGCGTGGGATGCACCCCTACTTCTATCTCGTCGCCGTCGCGGGCGATGCATGCAAGCAACTTGATTCTGTAGCCGAAATCGGCGGCGTAGCGCACGTCGTCTTCGCCGAGATCGCGTATGCCCTCGACCTGCACCTGCGAGAGTTTGGGCTGGAAGCCGAACGCGAGCGCCGCGAGAATGCAGGCCTTGTGGGCAGTGTCGAAACCGTCCACGTCGAGAGACGGATTCGCCTCGGCGTATCCGAGACGCTGCGCGTCTTTGAGAACGGTCTCGAACGGAAGAGCCTCGTTCTCCATCCTCGTGAGGATGTAGTTGCATGTTCCGTTGAGTATGCCGTGTATCGATTCTATCTCGTTGCCCGAAAGACCTTCGCGGAGCGAACGTATGATCGGGATTCCGCCGCCGACGGAAGCGCCGAAATAGATGTCTACGCCGCTTTTTTCGGCCGCGTCGAAAATCTCCGCACCGTATTCGGCAAGAAGTTTCTTGTTCGCGGTGACGACGCATTTTTTCGCGGCGATCGCGTCAAGGACGAGCTTCTTCGCGATACCGGTGCCGCCGATGGTTTCCACGACGATGTCAACCGAAGGATCGACAACGACAGATGCCGCGTCGGTCGTAAGAACGCCAGCGGGGATGTCCACGCCGCGCGGCGTGACTATGTCGAGATCGGCGATGCGCCTGAGGACTATGTCAACCCCGAGACGTTCCGCCATGAGATTGCGGTGTTTGACAAGCCCTTCCGCCACGCCTGCGCCGACGGTTCCGAACCCGAGTATTCCAACTCCTATCTGCTTCATTTCTTTTCTTCCTTTCGATGCGCCGTTCAATCGGCGCTTCCGGCCATATCCGTCACGGCTCCATATTGGAGACAACGGCCTTTATGCGCCTGACGCCGGCGGAAGAAGACTGCTCCTTCAATATCTTGAATCCGCCGAGTTCCTTCGTGTTGGCGACATGCGGCCCGCAGCATATCTCCTTGGAAACGTCGCCTATCGAATAAAGGGTGACTTCCTCGCCGTATTTCGAGCCGAAGAGCGCCATCGCCCCTTCTGCCTTCGCCTCTTCGACCGTCGTGGTTTTCTTCGTCACTTCGATGCCGTCGGCGATCCAGCCGTTTACGAGACGCTCCACTTCAGCTATCTGATCGGGAGTCATCTTTTCCGGCCAAGTGAAGTCGAACCGGAGACGCTCCGGCGTGATGTTCGACCCCTTCTGGTTGGCCGTGGGCCCGAGCACTTTGTGGAGAGCCGCGTGAAGAAGATGCGTTGCAGTGTGCATCCTCGTAACCACCGCGCTGTTGTCCTGAAGACCCGCTTTGAAAGAACCGGCGCTCGTCGTGCGCGACAGTTCCTGATGCTTGCGGTTCGCTTCGTCGAAGCCATCTTTGTCGACCGTCATCCCGGCCTTGCCCGCCATTTCAAGCGTCATCTCGAACGGGAAACCGAACGTGTCGTAGAGTTTGAAGGCCGTCTTGCCGCTTATCTGCGACTGCCCGTGCGCCTTGAGTTGCTCTGCCACCTTGTTGAACATGGCCTCGCCCTTGTCGAGCGTCTGCGTGAAACGGCTTTCCTCGGCCTCGAGATCGGCCTTGCACTGCGCGAGATTTGCCGAAAGTTCCGGATAGACGTGCGAATACTTCGCGGCAACCGTCTCCGCGAGAACAGGCGTGAAGCCGGGCGCGATTCCGAGCATGCGGCCGTAACGGACCGCGCGGCGGATGAGACGCCTCAAAACGTAGTTGGCGCCGACGTTGCCGGGCTTGACGCTTCCCTTCGGGTCGCAAAGGATGAACGTGGCCGTGCGCATGTGGTCGGCCACTATGCGCCTTGCACGGGCGATCTGCTCGTCGTCCATGTCCGCGGCGGCGGACGTATCGCGCAGTTCGTCGATTTTAGCCATCAGCGGAGCGAAAATCTCGGTGTCGTAAACGGTTTTCGCGCCCGTCATCATGCAAACCGTGCGCTCGACGCCCATCCCGGTATCGACGTTGTGCCGCCCGAGAGGCTCGTACTTGCCCTCGGCGTTCTTGTTGTACTGCATGAAGACGTCGTTCCATATCTCGACATATTTTCCGCAGTGGCAGCCTGGACGGCAAGAGTCCGAACATTTTTCGCGGCCGGTATCGATGAACATCTCAGTGTCGGGGCCGCATGGGCCTGTCGTTCCGGCAGGGCCCCACCAATTGTCCTCGCGCGGGAGACGGTAGATGCGCTCGTCCGGGATGCCGAGAGAGCGCCATATCGCGGCCGCCTCCTCGTCGGCGGGAATGTATCCTTCCTCGCCTTCCTTCCCTTCGCCCGCGAAAACAGTGACGGAAAGCTGGTCCGGCGAGAAGCCGAGCTTCTGCGTCAGGAACTCGAAACTCCAGGAAATAGCCTCTTTCTTGAAATAGTCGTTGAGCGACCAGTTGCCGAGCATTTCGAAAAAGGTAAGGTGCGCGAGATCTCCGACTTCGTCTATGTCGCCCGTCCTCACGCACTTCTGGACGTCCGTCAGACGAGTCCCGGCAGGATGGGGCATCTCGCCCATCAGATAGGGCACGAGCGGATGCATGCCGGCCGTCGTGAAAAGGACTGTCGGGTCGTTTTCCGGTATGAGCGAAGCCCCGGATATTATCTTGTGCCCCTTCGACTCGAAAAACTTCAGATACGTCTCGCGGAGCGTGTCCGCCGTTATATTTTCCATCATAGCCAATTTTTCCTTGAATTGTCTGCGTATTATACCAAACATTCCTCGTGTCTGCCACATTTTTTGCCAGACCGGATAATTTCCCGTATCGCCCCTCCATCAGACCTGTCGAGAGCGTCGCGGAACTCGCATAGCCTTGAAATGAACCTGTCGAGCACGGGAAGAAGCTTGTCGCGGTCGGAAAGGAAAAGATCGCTCCATATCTTTTCGTCCTGCGTCGCGATGCGCGTCATATCTGCGAAACTCCCGGCGGAGAAACCATCGGAATAGGTTTTGAGACCGTCGCGGGAATATGCGGTGGCGATAACGTGGCAGAGCTGGCTCGTATACGCTATCATCTCGTCGTGGCGATCCGGATCGGTGACGACGGTTCTCCCGAACCCGACGGACGAAAAGAACGAGGAAAGTTTTTCCGTCACGGAAGCGCTCGTGCCCTCTTCAGGCGTAAGTATCATCGACGCCCCTTTGAAAAGAGCCGCGTCAGAATGCTCGAAACCGCTTTTTTCCTTTCCCGCCATCGGATGGCCGCCGACAAAAATCCAGCCGTCCTGTTTGACCGCGCGCATGGCTTCCACGACAGGTCTCTTCACCCCGCAGATGTCGACGACGACTGCACCCTTGGCGAAACGGGCGGCGCGCTCGGCGATCCACTGGACGATATTGGCTGGCGGCAGGCACACGAGGACGATCTCGGCGCTCTCGAAGCCGCCGGCGTCGCCGTGGTGCAGCGCCGCGACATCGTGTCCGGCAGCTTCGGCCGCCTTGAAGAAGGACCCTCCGATAAGACCCATTCCCGCTACTGCAATTTTCATCGCAAGCTCCTTGAATCAAAAAAACGTCATCTGCCCGGGCATCTCCGAAAGCCTGCGTCTCGGTTTCCTGACCATTTTGACAGGATCGTTGACGTCGAGCTCGTTGGCTTCGAGGTTTTTGAGTATGCCCTCGGCGCGTTCCACGACTTCGCGCGGAAGGCCCGCCATGGCGCCGACATGTATGCCGAAACTCTTTTCGGCCACACCGGGAGCGATGCGCCGCAAGAACACTATCCTGCCGCCCTCCTCTTTGACGCGGACGGTGAAATTGTTTATCCCCTTGTGCGCAAGAGCGAGATCCGCAAGCTCGTGGTAATGCGTCGCGAAAAGCGTCTTCGCCTTCAGATCTTTCTTGCCGTTTATATATTCGGCAACAGACCATGCTATCGAAATGCCGTCGAACGTGGAAGTGCCGCGCCCGATTTCATCGAGAACTATCAGCGATTTTCTCGTCGCGTTGTTGAGGATGTTCGCCGTTTCCTGCATTTCCACGAGAAAAGTGGAGCGGCCTCTCGCGAGATCGTCCCCCGCCCCGATACGCGTGAAAACGCGGTCGAGGACGCCCATGCGCATCGAAGAAGCCGGCACGAAACTGCCCGCCTGGGCCATGACGGCGATCGTCGCCACCTGCCGTATATACGTGGATTTTCCGGCCATGTTCGGGCCGGTTATGAGCATTATCTGGTTGTCCCCGGTGTCGAGAGAAACCGAATTCGGCACGAACGGCTCTGCATCCGGAAGCTGTTCTACCACTGGATGCCGGCCGTCGGAAATTTCAAGGACGTCGCTGTCGTCGATCTGCGGCCTCGCATATCCGAGAGCGAGCGCGCGATCGGCGAAAGACATCACGGCGTCGAGCCGTCCGATGGCGGCGGCCGTCTCCTGGATCTCTCCCGTCTTCGCCGCCACTTCTGCCACTATCGACGCGAATATTTTCTGCTCTTCGGCTATAGCGCGCTCTTCCGCGCCGAGAACGGTTTTCTCGTGTTCCTTGAGTTCGACGGTCACATATCTCTCGGCGCCTGCGAGCGTCTGCCTGCGTATGTAGTTGTCAGGGGCGCGCGCGGCGGAAGCTTTCGGTATCTCGATGAGAAAACCGAATGCCGGGACATGGCGTATCCTGAGCTTCGCGATGCCGGTTCGCTCCTGTTCGGCGGCCTGGTAGCGGGCCATCCATTCGCGTCCGCCTCGGCCGCCCTCGCGGATTTCGTCGAGAGCGGCGTCGAAACCGTCTTTTATGAAACCGCCGTCGGAAACAAGCGCCGGCGGTTCTTCCACGATCGCGCGGCCGATCAGCGAAACGAGAGCGTCCTGAGACCGGAGTTTGACGTCGGGAAGAGAAAGCCCGGCGGATGCGATCTGCGCCGCTATGGCGGGGACAGGCTCGAGAGAAAGCGCGAGCGCGCGCAGATCCCTCGCGTTGGCGCGGCCGGAATCGATCTTCGCCACGATCCTTTCGAGATCGCGCACGCCGGCGAGGGAAGCGCGCAGCGTTCCGAGCGCGCCTCTCGCCGACACGAACGCCTCCACCTCGTCGAGACGCGCGTTTACATCTTCCGACCTTGCGGGGGGGCGCGAAAGCCAGCCGCGCAGAGTTCTCGCCCCCATAGGGGTTTTCGAGACGTCGAGCACTCCGAGAAGAGACGCCTGGCGCTCGACGCCGGCGCATGGGAGTATCTGGAGATGACGGAGCGTCGCCGCGTCGAGCACGAGAGCGTCGCCGCCCGTTCTCACCGAGACCGAGCGCACGTGGTCTATCCTGTGGCGCAGCGTCGAGCCTACGTAATAGAGCAAAGCCCCGGCCGCCGACACGGCATCGCCCTTTCCTTCGAGCCCGAAGCCGTACATTGACTGCACTTTGAAATGACGAAGCAGAAATTCAAGCGCGGCATCGCGCGAAAACGTCCAGCTGTTGGCGTCGTTCTCTTCAAGCATCTCGGCCGGACGGTAGCGTTCGAGAGCGTCCGCGAGCCGCGGCTCCTCGGCGAACTCTTCGACGAAAAACTCGCCTGTTGAAAGATCGAGAACAGCTATGGCGAGATTTTTGCGCGCGGCGATGTAATTGTTGCCGGCGCCGTCGAGCACCTCTTCCTCAGTAACGGTTCCCGGCGTGACTATCCTCGTCACTTCCCTTCTGACTATGCCTTTTGCCGTTTTCGGATCTTCGACCTGATCTACAAGCGCGGCAGTCATGCCGGCGCGTATGAGTTTGGCGAGATACGTGTTCACCGCATGGTACGGCACTCCGCACATCGGCTGGGAATTCCGCTTGGTGAGCGTAGCCCCGAGGACAGGAGATGCCTTTATCGCATCCTCGCCGAACATCTCGTAGAAGTCTCCGAGACGGAACATCAGTATCGCGCCGTCCGGTATCTCGCGTTTGAGCGCGAGATACTGCCGCTGCATAGGTGTCAATTCGTCTGCCATTTGCAATATTATACCAAAAATGCGGCGTTTATTCCGCATGAATTTCATTTCGGCGCGGCGAAAAGCGGAGCAGGCACATATTCCTTATTTATGGTATAATACCGGCATGGCTTTCAGAAAACAGACAAGCGGCGAAGAAATCGCCAACACAGTCACGCACGTGGTGGGCTCCCATCTCGGAGCGGCGATGCTCGCCATAATAATATGGCAGGCCGCAACATCGGGGGAGGCCACGGCATGGAAAGTGACGAGCGGCGCGATCTTCGGATTCACGATGATTTTCCTCTACGCCGTTTCTTCGGCATACCACGCGGTGACGTATCCCCCGGCGAAGAAAGTCCTTCACGTGATGGACCACATGGCGATATACTTTCTAATCGCCGGAAGCTACACGCCGTTCTGCCTCGTCACGCTGCGCCCTGCGCACCCGTATCTCGCATGGTCGATATTCGGAATCGAATGGGGCGCGGCGCTCGCCGGCGTGGTGTTCAAAATCTTCACCACGGGCCGTTTCCGTTTCATGTCGACGAGCGCATACGTGCTGATGGGATGGGCGGCGCTCGGCGCGATAGTCCCCCTCGTCAAGTCGCTTCATTCTCTCGGAACGATGTGGCTCGCGACAGGCGGAGGGCTGTACACGATCGGATGCGTGTTCTACCTCTGGAAATCGCTCCCGTACTCTCACATGATATGGCACCTCTTCGTGCTCGCCGGCACGATATGCCACTTCTTCTGCATCCTCTGGCATGTGATGTGACGCGAGAGGTGCGCGGCGGAAGAAAAAAAGAAACAGGCGGCCGGTTTCGGCCGCCTGTCTGTTTTCACGGCTTAAAAAGCCGGGATTCCGTCAAAGGCCTTCAGACCTCGACAATGGAGACGACCTTGCCGTCCTTGAGGAACTTGACCTTGCCGTCCTTGAGGGCGAAAAGCGTGAAATCGCGCCCCTGCCCGACGTTCTTGCCGGGAAGGAACTTCGTGCCGCGCTGGCGGACGATGATGGAGCCGGCCTTGAGAAGCTGCCCGTCGTACGCCTTGACGCCGAGGTATTTCGGGTTGGAATCGCGCCCGTTGCGCGCAGATGCAGAACTTGCCATTTTTCAATCCTCCCCTTTGTTCAGTCGATCGATTTGACGGTGGCGACCGTCAGCTCCTGACGATGCCCGACGAGGCGGCGCGAGCCTTTGCGGCGGCGGGCCTTGAAATTGAGCACTTTCTTGCCGCGTTTGACGCCGGCGACTTCGAGCGTCACGCTCGCACCCTCGACATAAGGGGTGCCGACTTTCAGCGTCTCTCCGTCGGAGAGAGCGCAAACGGTGTCAAGCTTGGTTTCCTGACCCGCTTCGACCGCGATCTTTTCAATCTCGATCTTGTCACCGACACGCACAAGCGTCTGCTTGCCGCCGGTTTCCAATACTGCATACTTCTGCATTGTTTACTCCTTGGTTGTGGCATTTTCCATGTGGAAGATATCTTCCACGAAAAATGTGCCGCCTATTATACCATATTTTTCCCGCAGTGCAAGCGTTTTTTTTTGAACCGCGTCAGCGTTTCAGCGAATAATATATCAGTATCGCGAACGCGAGCGAAAGAAGTTTCAGAAAAAAATTGTTTGTTATGAACTTCATGCCTTCTCCCCGCCGCCGAACGCGAACAGCGCCTTGGCCTTGCGCCACGCCCCCTGCATAATGCCGCCCCCCGCCTCTTCGACGGGAATCGCTTTAGAAAGCCATCTTACAAGCGGTGAGATAGCCGCGTCGCCTTCCGAATCGTAACGGACGATTTTGCCGTTGTGCGCCACCGAAATGGCGCCGGTCTCTTCGGACACGACGAAAACGAGCGCGTCCGTCTCTTCGGAAAGCCCCACCGCCGCCCGGTGGCGCATTCCGCTGACAAGCAGCTCGGGATTGTTGGAAACGGGGAAAATGCAGTGTGCCGAGGAAATACGCCCCCTTCTCACTATCAGTCCGCCGTCGTGGAGCGGCAGAGGCGGCGTGAAAATCGAACGCATCAGCTCGGCCGAAAAAACGGCGTCGAGTTTGACGCCGGTCTCTTCGATGCTCCCGAGCGAAATGCCGCGTTCGAACGCGACGAGAGCCCCTGTCCTGGTATGGGCGAGAGACAGAAGAGTTTTGGCGACGAATTCGGCGTCGGGCGTGCCGTCGGCATGGTATTTGCGCTTTTCAAGAAAGCCGAACGCCCCGATCGCCATGAGTATGCGGCGTATCTCCGGCTGGAATATCACGACGGTCGAAACCGCGAGATAGGCGAGGATGAACTGCACGATCCTCGTGAGCACGTCGAACTTGAAGAAATAAGAGAACGCGAAAAGCGCCGCGGCGAGAATGCCGACGCCGGTGAGAGCCTGCCCGAAACGCGATCCTTTGGCGCGTTTCAGGATGGAATACACCGCGACATACAGAATCGCGATCTGGACCGCGGCCGAAACTGACATCATGCCTCTTCTTTGCGTCCAAGGCCGAGAAGTTCTTCCACTTCGCGGCCGTCCATGGTTTCTTTTTCGATGAGCATCGCCGCGAGCGCGGCAAGCTTGTCTTTGTGTTCTTCAAGAAGCGCCTCCGCTCTCGCATATGCGCCGGACACGAGAGACGTTATCTCTGCGTCTATGCGCCTCGCCGTCTCTTCGCTGAAAGCGGGCGGGAGATCCGACGTCGAGAAACGGTTCGGCTCGGCGAACGCCTGGAAACCGAAATCGCCGCTCATCGCGTATTTGCACACCATGTCTTTCGCTATCTGCGAGACCTGCGCGATATCCTGCGCGGCGCCGGTGGAGATGTCGCCGGTGAACATCTTCTCGGCGACGCGGCCTCCGCAGCATACCGTCATCTCGTCGAGGAAGTACGACTTCGTCCGGCCGAGGATGTCTTTCTCGGGAAGACTCATTGTGGCTCCGAGGGCGCGGCCGCGCGGAATGATGGTGACTTTGTGGAGAGGATCGGCGTTTTCGACGAGAAGCTGCAGAAGCGCGTGGCCCGCCTCGTGCCATGCCGTTTTCTCGCGGTCGTTCCGGGAATAGCCGGCGCTCTTTCTTTCGCGGCCCCAGAGTACCTTGTCGCGAGCCTCCTCGAGCGTTTTCATATCGACGGCTTCGAGATTGTAACGCGTCGCAAGAAGAGCGGCTTCGTTGAGAAGGTTCGCCAGATCCGCGCCGGAGAAACCGGGCGTGCCGCGCGCGACGCGCTTAAGATCGGCATCGGGGGCGAATTTGATTTTCTTGCCGTGCAGGGCGAGAATGTCTTCGCGGCCTTTCAGAGTAGGCAGTTCGACGATCACCTGCCTGTCGAAGCGGCCAGGCCTGAGAAGAGCCGCGTCGAGCGTGTCGGGCCTGTTGGTGGCGGCAATGACAATCACGCCCTCGTTGGAATCGAAGCCGTCCATCTCGACAAGCATGGTGTTGAGGGTCTGCTCGTAGGCATGGCTGCCGCCGAGCGCGCCGGCGCCGGTGCGCTTCTGCCCGATGGAATCTATTTCGTCTATGAACACTATACAGGGAGAGCGTTTTTTCGCCTCGGCGAACATATCGCGCATGCGGCTTGCGCCGACGCCGACGAACATCTCCTCGAAATCGCTCCCGGATATGGCGAAAAACGGCACCTGCGCCTCGCCGGCTATGGCCTTGGCGAGAAGCGTTTTGCCCGTGCCGGGCGGGCCTACGAGAAGCACGCCTTTCGGAATCCTGCCGCCGAGTCTCCTGAACGCGTCGGGCTTCTTTAGGAACTCGACGATCTCCTGGACTTCTTCTTTGGCTTCGTCGATGCCGGCCACGTCGGCAAACGTGACATTGCGCTTGTCTTCGCGCGTATCGAGAACTTTGGCGCGCGACTTGCCGAAACCGAACATGCCGTCTCCGCCGACTTTGCGCGACATGAGCCAGAAGACGAAAAACAGCATTCCTCCGTAGAGAATCGTCTGGACGATGAACGGAGAAATGGGGCTGCGTCTCTCTTCAACGCGCACTCCTGCGCCGCGGCTGCGCAGATCATCCATCAATTTCGCGTTTTCGCCCGGAACGAGCGGAACGCGGTATTTCGCCTTTCCGCCCTTTTTGCCGCCGTCGTCGCCGTCGGCGGAATCATCGACAGCCACGAACTCGCCGGCAAGCCATGTGGAACCGCCGTCGCGGTCGATCACGCGCACTACAGGCGGGATTATGCGCCCGGAGTCGAGAAGAGAAGTGAATTCGACGGTCGTCATTTCCACCGAGTCGCCGCCTCCCGGGCCGGTTCTGACGAACGACAGAACGACAAGGGCGATCATGGCTATAAGAAACCACGATCTAATCCCCCCGCCGTTTTTTACGCCTTTTTTGTTTTCCATGATGAACGGATTATATCAGATTGTCATCTGAATTTCAACGATTTGCCGTCTCGCGCGAGCGTCACCCGGCAGCCTCCCTTCGCCTTGCCGGAGAGAACGATGTCTGCGAGAGGATCTTCGAGAAGATCCTGAACGGCGCGTCTGAGAGGACGGGCGCCGAGAGCGCTGTCATATCCTTTCGACACGACGAACTCTTTCGCCTTTGCGTCGAGCTCGAGATCGATTCCGACGCCCGCGAGCCGTCCGCGCAGTTTGTCCAGCTCCATATCGAGGATGGAAAGCATGTCGTCTTTTTCAAGTTTCCTGAAAACGACAGTCTCGTCGAAGCGGTTCAGAAGCTCGGGACGGAAAGCTTTCTTCGCTTCCGAAAGAAGTTTGTCCCTGAGCGTCTCGTAGCTCGACCTGACAGTCTCGGAAGCGAAGCCCACGGACCTTCCTCCGTTGGCGAAATCGAAGCCGAGATTCGCCGTCGCTATGACGATCGTGTTTCTGAAATCGACCATTCTGCCCTGCCCGTCCGTGAGACGCCCGTCGTCGAGAATCTGGAGGAGTATGTTCATCACGTCAGAATCGGCCTTTTCGAATTCGTCGAAAAGAACGACGGAATACGGACGGCGGCGGACCTTCTCGGTAAGCTGCCCGCCCTCGTCGTATCCGACGTATCCGGGCGGCGCTCCGACGAGCCGCGACGAAGAATACTTCTCCTGGAATTCGCTCATGTCGATCGTGATCAGCGCCTTCTCGTCGCCGTAGACCTTCTCCGCGAGCATCTTCGCGAGATGCGTCTTGCCCACGCCGGTGGGCCCGAGGAAGAGGAAACTCCCGATAGGACGCTTGGGGTCCGCAAGAAACGCCCTGCTTCTCCTGAGCGAACGCGCTATGGCGCCGATGGCCTCCTTCTGCCCGGCGACGGACTCCGAAAGAGTCTTTTCGATACCGACGAGGGTTTCGGCGGTGGCGGCCGACATTTTCTCCACAGGAACGCCGCTTATGGAGCTGACGGTCTTGGCGACATCGTCTTCGGTCACGTCGAGAACAGTCTCGAGATGAGTCTTCTTCCATTCCGCGAGCGCGTCGGCGAAATCGGCAGCGGCCGCTTTTATCCCGTCGCGGCATTTGGCGGCGAGATCGAAATCGCCGGCGGCGACGGCTTCGTCCTTTTTCGTTCTCAGATCGTCAACCTTCTTCTGCTTGTCGGCAAGAAATTTCGGCCTTGCGCTCGCCGCCATTCTGAGACGGGCGCCGGTCTCGTCGAGAGCGTCGATCGCCTTGTCGGGGAGCTGCCTTGCGGGCAGATAACGCGCCGTGAGCTCGGCGGCCGCGCGTATGGCGGCTGGCGAAAATTTCACGGAATGGTGCTCTTCGTATTTCGGAGCGACACCGGCAAGAATGGCTATCGTGTCGGCGACGGAAGGCTCTTCGACCTGCACCGGCTGAAAACGCCTTTCGAGGGCCGCGTCCTTTCTATGGACTTTTTGTATTCTTTGACGGTGGTAGCGCCAAGGCACTGGAGCTCGCCTCTCGAAAGCGCGGGCTTGAGGATGTTGGCCGCGTCCATCGCGCCTTCAGCCCCGCCGGCTCCCACGAGAGTGTGTATCTCGTCGAGGAAAAGTATTATGTTGCCGGCGCGTTTCGTCTCGTCGACGATGCGTTTGAGGCGTTCTTCGAACTGCCCGCGGTACTGCGTGCCCGCAACGACTCTGGCCATGTCGAGAGCGACGACTCTTTTGGATAGCATCTTTTCCGGCACTTCACCGCGGTATATCGCCTGTGCGAGCCCCTCGGCGATGGCGGTCTTGCCTACGCCGGCCTCGCCGATGAGAACGGCGTTGTTCTTCGTCCTGCGCGAGAGTATCTGTATCACGCGCACGAGTTCTTTTTCCCGTCCGACCACAGGGTCGAGAGCCTGCTTCCTGGCGGCCTCGGAAAGATCTCGTCCGTACGAATTGAGCATGGGCGTCTTCTGTCCGCGCCCCGACTGCGACGTTCTGCCGGAAGATGCGTTTTCCGCCTCAGCGCCGTCGGCGGCTTCTTCATCCTCGTCCTCGACGCCAGCATCGTCGTCCGCCTGCGCCTGCATGCCGGCCGCTATGAATTTGTCGACCGTGACGCCGGCGTTGAAAAGAAGCTGGGCCGCGGCGTTTTCGCCTTCGCGCATCATGGCCAAAACAAGATGTTCTGTGCCGACGGTATTGCCCCTGCCCGCTTCGAGCGCGGCCATGTCGATGATTTTGCGGGTGCGTGCGGTCATCGGAAGCACGCCCTTCTGCATCGTGGCCCCGCTCTCTCCCGATATCATGGTCTTCATCGACTCTCCAAGTTCGTCGAGCGAAAGCCCGAGTTTGACGAATCTGACGCACGCCTGCGCGCCCGGGATGGCGAGTATGGAAAGAAGTATGTGCTCGGAGCCTATATGGTCGTGGCCGAGCGAAGATGCGCACGAGGATGCCGCATTGAGCGCGTCCACGGCGTTTTTCGTGTATGAAACATTCATTTGAAGAGATCCTCCGCCGCGTCCGAAAGAACGACATCTTCGAACCGCGCGTTCGCCCTGTCGGCAGTCGCCGCGTCTATCTCGTCGAAATTCTCCTGGAACTCGCCGGACGATCCGGCGCCGGAATCCAGCTCGAGAGATTCGATCATGTTGTTTATTTCGTCGAAATCGATTCCGTCGAGAAGACCGTCTGCGGCGCCCATGCGCAAAGGCGAGAGCAGATCCGCATATTCGCCAGGCGAGAGGAATCGGCAGTTTTTAAGTATCGCAAGAGACCTGCATAGCGCATCCTGGTAGGTGCGGCGCATTTCATCGCGCAAAGCCTCCCGCGCCGAGCGCTCGCGGTAGACGATCTCCCTGAGAACCCGCCGCGCCTTTCGCTCGTCGCCGGAATGCATGAGCCTGTATGCGTGAGCGACCCCGGAAATGCCTTCGGCCTCCACACCCTCGAGCTTCATGCCGAGCTTGTCCACCGCGTCGACAGCCTGGCTGAGCTCGCCGGTAAGATGCATCCCTTCGAGCTGGAGGGCGCCGCGTAAAATATAGTTCGCGTCCACGTTGTCGAGCGGCGTTTCGATGCCGGGATCGCCGGCGTCTGCCTTGTTGCCGCGCGAAGATCTGCCTTTGCCGCGTCCGTCTTCCTTTGCCTGCGCCTCTCCGTTTTCCTTTTCCTGGTTCTTCCTGCCAGGCGTCTGTCTGGACTCGTCTCCTTTACGGGAGGCGTCGGGACTGAACGCGTTGGTGACAGCGTTCATCAGCGCTTCTATGAACGGCGGCGGCTCGTCCGCCGGCCCGAAACCGGCGACGGAAATCGACAGCCCCGGCGGAATGCCGCGGTCTTTTCTCGTGCGTTCGCGTTTTTTCTGCCGGCGCACGCGTTCGGCTCTTGCGCATTCCTTGCAGACGTAGAGTTCGCTCGTATCGTCACCGTCCGTCGAGATGGCCGTTTCGGCCTCTCTTTGATGGCATATTTCACACTTCATTTCTATCGTATCCAGACTATTTCTTCTTCAATGCGGCCGCCGCCCATTTCAGATCGGCCAGAGAATTCTTCGCTTCCTGCACGAAAGCGGGATTCGGATTGTCTTTCAGGCGGGAATACCGCGCGACAGCCTCGTCGATTATCTCGGGAGTCACCCGCGCGGAAGCCTTCGTGGACCTGTCGCGGTCTTTCACGAGTCTCGCGAGATTGACGAGCTTGGCAAGTTCAAGGAGGTCTTCGTCGCTCGAAAGCTTCGCCCATTCGTCGGCGTACGCCGCGGCTTCTCCAGGGAAGCGCTCGCGGAAATCTTTGAGCCTGAGATAGGCTTTGCCGGGGAGAAACTCCAGTTCGTAATGGAGAAAATGCTTGAACATTCTCGGCCCCGGCGGAACCGCGTCGGCGACGATGAGCCCGGAAATGACTCCTTGCGCCTTGTGCTCGTCCTGCCCGCGGTACGCCAGGCGCATGCCGGCGTTCTCGACCACGTAGATGAACGAATCTCTTCCCTCGCTCTCGCCGGTGGTGATGCCGGCGCCGCGGTAGACCGGATACGTCACGCCGGCCTTTTTCAGCACCTCTTTGACGGCCTCGTCGCCCGCCTTCCCGCGGTGGCTGCCGAGAAGCACGAACGGCTTCGACTTGTACGTGGCCCAGACCGACTGGAGAGATTTGATCTTTTCAACCTCGGCCTCGCTGCCGTAATCGCGGCAGTCGAGAAGAACGATCTTGCCGCGCAGATATCCGGGAGAGACCTTCCTCCCGCCTATATACGTCGCGCCCGAGATGCCGCGCCATTCGCGTTTCGGCCTGGCGGCTTCGTCGTTCTGCGCGTCCGCGGCGCAGCATGTGCCGCAGGTGAGCGCCGCGGCGGCGACGCCGAGGCCGAGCGCGGCGAGCGCCACGAGGACGAACAGGAAGCATTTCGCCCATGCGCTTCTCGCGCACTTGGTGAACGCGCGCGCTCTGGACATGGAGAAATACATAGGCCTGTTTATCGCCCAGCCGCTCGCGTTGAGCACCGCTCCGAGATCTCGGCGGCGCAGTTTGAACCAGGTGAGAATCGCGCTCGGAAGCGAAACCGCGAGTATCACGGCGACTACCGACGCGGCAATCTGCCACGGCGTCATTCCCGAAACCGCAGCCATCACGGAAGCGAAAGCCGCCCCCATCATGCCGACTCCGATCCCGACCGCCGCGACGCTCGAAGCCATGGCGGCTCCGGAGGAAGACCCTTCCTTGACGCCGGTTTCGACTTTCGACTGCGCGGCAGTCTGCCTGTCGCCGAGGAATTTCTTCACCGCCGACGAGATCCCCTCGCCGAGCTTGCGCCACGGCGCCCAGAACGCCTCGACGAGAGACACCTGGCTCTCGACGACTTTGGTGACAACCGCCTCCCAGTCTTTGCCGTCGCGATCGTAAAACACGCCGTTGCGTCCTGGATACAGCTGCGCCACGGCGCCGGCCGTGACGACAGCCGCGACGGTCCTCTCGGCCCCCTCGGACTTGCGGGAAAGTTTGAGATAGAGGATGCAGCAGTTGGAGCGCGCCGCGAGAGCGCTGTGCGCGCTTTCGCTCGCGACATGGAAGCAGAGGTTCATCTCCTTCGCGTCGATGCGGAGCGTTCCCGTCTGGAAAACGGCGCATCCGTCGGCCGAATAGAGGCGCTTCATGTTCACGTAGTTTTCGAGAAATTCCAGAAGATGGAGCTTGTATCTCAAGACGCGTTCCTCGTCTTCGAGCGCAGCCTTGGCCGCCGCGTTCATGACGGGCTTCGCGGCGATCCACGCACGGTAAGGGGCGAAGGCCGCTTTGATCTTCTTCCACGCCATGCGGTCGATGGAAGACGCCTCGCCGACGGTCTTGCGCACGACGAGCTCCGAAAAAAGAGCCATCGCGTCCTGGCACTTCGGATTTATGCGCTTGAGATCGAGCGGCAGAACCTTGTCGGGATCTTCCGTTACGAGAGGCATGTCGTCAGGAGGAGTGAAAAAGGCGTCGATGTCTTTCTCCACCGCGGCGAGAGCCGCTTCGGCGGCAGGCGTGTCTTCGCCGAGGAACTTCACCTCGCTCCTCCCGCCGTCGGCTTCCCAAGCGGCCATCGCCTTGGCGTCCTCTTCTCCGGGAGCGGCTTTTGAAAGATCGGCAAGCTGCGAAACGGTCTTTGCAAGAGCTTGAGCATCCTCGTCCGCCGGCTTGAAGAGACTGTCGAAATCGACATTCCGCGACTTGAGAAACTCGATGGCCGCAAGAACCTCCGGCGTGCGGATGCGTCCGTCGGAATCGGTATCCATCAGCTCGAGCATGCGCCTGTCGAAACGCACTCCTTCCACCGGCATGGATATCGCAAGCCAGTGCTTGCGGTCGAGTTCCGCAAGTCGGGCGATATCCTCGCCATTCTCGAATTTGACCTGAGCCATGCGTCCCGCACGGAACCACCGCCATTTTTTAATGTTTTCCATAACGCTAATTATACCATTTTTCTGTCAGCAAAACGAGTTTTTCAGACTTTTTCGACATCCTGCGGAGAAACCGACAGCTCCACAGACGCACCAAGCATCTCGACATTGAGGCAAAGCGACGCTTTGGCGCCGATTCTGCGCACATATCCTTCGACCCCTGTCAGAGGGCCGTACTTCACTCTCACGAGATCGCCCGATTTGTAGAGCGACGACACCTTGAAATCGTCTGTCCGCGTGAAGGCTTTGGCGATCTGCCTGAGCTGATGTATCATCGTGCGCGGATACTTCACGAAAATCGTCTTGACGACGAGATTGGAGCGGAGAATGGCGATTCTCTCGTCGGGAAGCAGCCTCGTGAACACATACCCGGGAAAGACCGGTATTTCAGTGCGGACTTTCCGCCTCTGGACCTTCCTGACCCTCTCAAACGTTGGCAGATGGCAGAAAAAGCCGTACGCCTTCAGATGGAGGGCCACTTTCTTCTCCGCCCTCGGCTTTACATGGAGAACGTACCATCTGCGTCTCCACGCGGGATACTCCTCTTCATCCTCCCAGATCACCTCGCGCCCTCCCCTGCGGAAGAGGGAATCTCGGCAATGCCCATTCCCCTCAGCCTGGCGTTTATGTTGAGCCTGACTCTTTCTCTCATGTCTTCAGGCGCGCGGTCTACGGATTCGGCGGCTTTGGTGCGCAACGCACGCTCTTCATCCTGCCGTTCGTCGAGGAAAGCGAGATATCCATCCACAGTGCCGCCGTCCGAAAGATATTTTTCCATGTCGCGACGCATCCCGGCGACAATGCGTTTGATTTCTTTCACATGGCGCGGATCGTCCGCCTTCAAACGAGGAAGAGGCTCGGAAAGACCGTCTTTGAAAACGCTCCGGGCGTCGCCGTCCACTATCGGCGGGAGAGCTATCCATCCCGGTTGCGCGTAGGCGGCGAGGTGGCGGTCGAGAAGCGACGGGAAAACGTCGGTCCAGCCGGAGGCGAGAGACGCCGTTATCAAAGACGCCTCTCCGGAAATCTGGCGGCGCGGAAGAGGAGTGTCCTCCTGCGGGACGAACCATACGGCGGCCGCGGCTGCCGCGGCCGCGACAATCAAAACCGGCATCGCGTGCAACACGGCGCCGCGCCACTTGGGAGGATCGTCCCCGACAAGCCTGTACGGCCGTATTCCGCTCTTGCGCAGAAGAGCATACGCCTCGGCGCGCGAAGCGGCTTTCACGGCGCCCTTGCGGTTCTCGTTGGAACTTGTCTGGTAGAAGTAGGTATACTCCATCAGGACCGCCTCACACAGGCTGGAGAATCCAGCGCTTGTTGTACCAGAACCACTGTCCGGGATATTCCCTTATCTTCGCGTCGAGAGCTGCCATCGCCTCGCGCGTCAAACGCTCGGATTCCGCCTTCGGATCGGCCGAAGGATCCGGGCGGAGCGTCGCGATGTGGTCGAACACGTGCACGCCCTTCTCGCGGCGCATCATGGCCACGACGAGCGGCGAGCCGCACTTGACCGCGAACATCGCCCCGGCGTGGGAAACGTTGGCCTTGCCGTTCAGAAAATCGACTTCGACATCTTTCTGCGGAACTCTGAGATCCGGCAATATCGCGAAAACGCGCCCGGCCTCGAGGCGTTTTTTTATTTCGACGAGCGTTCGCGAAGAGCCGCGCTCAAGAACCTCTATGTCGCAATACTGCTTTTTCATCCACGCGTCGATCCTGGGGTTGCGCTGTCTCGCGGCAATCGACACGAGCGGAAGACCGTATTTGGCCATCGACCATGCGGCCATATACCAGTTTCCGGAATGCGGCACCATGACGACGACCCCTTTGCCCTCGTCGACGTATTTCTGGAGACGCTCTTTGTAAAAAAGCCCGTTGTCTATATGCCTGTCCATCCACTTCTTCGTGAGACGCGGCGCCATGATCATCTCCACCGCCGTCACGGCCACGTTCTCGAGGCTTTCGGAAGCTATGTCAAGGGCTTTCGAACGCGATATGCCGGGAAAGACCTCGCGGATTCTCGCAAGCGTCTTCCCGCGGCGGAAACCGAAAACGCGGGATGCGACGCGCGCGGACAGACGGGCGAACGCGGCCGCCAAAGCATACGGCATGGCGTTCACGAGCGCACAGACGGCTCTGAGCGCGAAATATTCGAGATTTGCCGCGGCTGCGCTTTTCTGCATCTGTTCACTCCGAAACGAAATCGAGCGAGTCGAGATCTATCTCCCCGGAAAAAACGCGCTTCACGGGCCCGGTGAGCGTGATGCACGAAAAGACGCCGTCGTTGAACCTGCCGTCGACCGTGAGCTCGTATCCCTTCACCGTGCCCACGTGCACGGGGAATTCGAGCCCGTAGTTCTTCACACCTATGACGGCGGCGGCCACGGCGCCCGTGCCGCACGCCCCCGTCTCGGCCTCGACGCCGCGTTCGTATGTACGTATCAAAATGCGGCCGGGCGCCGATAGACGACAAAATCGACATTGACCCCGCCTGGCGCGAATTCTGGCGCAAGCCTTATGCGGCGCCCCTCTCGCTCGACGTCGGCCGAAGCGAGATCGTCCACCTGCACGATCTTGTGCGGCACTCCGACGAGCGCATAGTCTGCGGACATCTCCGAAGGGGACGGCATCGAAACTTTGACGAGATTGCCTTCGAGAATCTCCGCATCGATGAACCCTGCCGCCGATTCGAAACGCATCGTGCCGGCTTTGGCCGCGCCGATTTCCCGCGCGAACGCGGCGACGCATCTGGCGCCGTTGCCGCAGAGATCGGCCTGGGTGCCGTCGGGATTGAAGAAACGGAACCTGAAATCCGCCGACGCCGAAGACTGCACGAGAATCACGCCCTCGCAGCCGATGCCGTCGGGACGCATCGCCATGGCGGCTATCCTGCGATGATCGTCGCAGGGAAACGAGCCGTCCCTGTCGTCGACAAGGATGAAGTCGTTGCCGGCGCCGTGCATTTTGACGAATCGGACGGTTTTCATGGCGATAGCTGACTCTCAGATGTCGAGGTTGCGTACGTTGAGAGCGTTGTCTTCGATGAATTTGCGGCGAGGCTCGACTTCATCGCCCATGAGAAGCGTGAATATCCTGTCGGCTTCGACGGCGTCTTCAAGCTTAACCTGCAGCATGTGGCGCTTTGCCGGATTCATCGTAGTGTCGAAGAGCTCGTCGGCGTCCATTTCGCCGAGACCTTTGAAGCGGTAGATCGAAAGCCCCTGCCTGCCGTGGCTCCTTACGTCGTCGAGAAGTTTCTTGAGTTTCCCGCCGAACCAGTCGCCGGGGGTGAACCCCATTGCCGAAAGCGACGAAAACTGCTTTTTCAGCATAGATGCGCCGCCGCCCTGCGCCGCAGCATCTTCGAAAACAGCCTTGGGGTCGAACCCGCGCTCCTCGAGCATCTTCGAAGTGGCTTCTATCTCGGCGAGCAGCTTGAGAAGCTCCGCCGCATTATCCCTGGCGAGAGTGTCTCCTGCGGCGTTCTTGACTTCGAAATCGTCGAGGCCAAGCGTGAGAAGCCTCTCGGTGAGTTCGCCGTCGGTGAGGACGTATTCGGTCCTCTTCTTGCGCTCGACCTTGTAAAGCGGCGGCTGCGCGAGATAGATGTAGCCCCTGTCTATGAGTTCCGGCATCTTTCTGTAGAAAAACGTGAGAAGAAGCGTGCGGATGTGGGCGCCGTCGACATCGGCATCGGTCATTATCACGATCTTGTGGTACCTCGCCTTGGAAACATCCCATTCTTCGCCGAAGCCGCAGCCGATCGCCGTTATCAGCGTGCGGATTTCCGCGTTGGCGAGCATGCGGTCGATGCGTGCTTTTTCGACGTTGAGAACCTTGCCGCGGAGCGGCAGGATGGCCTGTGTCGCGCGGTCGCGCCCGGTTTGCGCCGATCCGCCGGCCGAATCGCCCTCGACGAGAAAGAGTTCAGTCTTCGCGGGATCGCGCTCGGAACAGTCGCGCAATTTGCCGGGGAGCGAAAGCCCGTCCATGACGCCCTTTCTTCTTGTCGATTCGCGCGCCGCCCTTGCCGCTTCTCTCGCTCTCGCCGCAAGAAGAGTCTTTTCGATCACTATCTTCGCGACCGACGGATTCTCCTCGAAAAACGTCATCAACCTGTCGGAGACGATGGAACCGACTATTCCGTCGACTTCGCCGTTGCCGAGCTTGGTCTTAGTCTGCCCCTCGAACTGCGGCTGCGGCACCTTTACGCTGACCACGACCGTGAGGCCTTCGCGCATGTCGTCGCCGGTGAGCGAGTCGAACTCCTTCTCTTTGAGAAGTTTGTTGTCGAGACCGTATTTCTTGATGGTGGCCGTGAGAGCGCGGCGGAAGCCGGAAAGATGCGTGCCTCCCTCGATCGTGTGGATGTTGTTGCAGTACGTCTGTTCGAGCGTGGAATAGCTGTCGGTGTACTGGAGGCTCACTTCGGCCTGCACCATGCCAGTCGTCCCCTCTTTGGAGCCCTCGAAATGGATGACCGGCGAAAGCGGCTTTTTGTTGAGATTGAGATATCCGACGAACTCGTCTATCCCGCCTTCGTAATGGAACGTCTCTTCGTGATGGGCCTCGCCTTCGTCGTCGCGGAAATGGATCGTGACGCCCTTGTTGAGAAAAGCGAGCTCTCTCAGGCGGTTCACGAGGATTTCCCACTTGAACGCGCGGCAGGAGAATATCGTGTGGTCGGGGAAGAATGTGACCTTCGTGCCCGTCTCGTCCCCGCATTCGCCGACCACCTCGAGTTTTTTCGTGACATGCCCGCGCGAGAACTCCATGCGATGCACCTTGCCGTTGCGCTTGACCTCGACGTTCATCCATTCCGAAAGCGCGTTGACGCAGCTTACGCCGACACCGTGGAGACCGCCCGAAACCTTGTAGTTCGAGCCGTCGAATTTGCCGCCGGCGTGGAGAACAGTAAGCACGACTTCGATGGCGGGGCGCTTCTGCGTGGGATGCAGGTCGACAGGAATGCCGCGCCCGTTGTCCTGGACGGTCAGCGAACCGTCGGGGTTTATCGTCACGTCTATCATCGAGCAGTAGCCCGCGAGAGCCTCGTCGATGGAGTTGTCGACCACTTCATAGACGAGATGGTGGTAGCCGCGCTCGCCTGTATCGCCGATGTACATCGCCGGGCGCTTCCTGACCGCCTCCATGCCTTCGAGGACCTGTATGTTTTCGGCGTTGTAGTTTCCAGACTGTTCGCTCATTTCTTCTGTTCCCTTGCTTTTTGAAAATATCTTGCCCGCAGGCGCCTTCACATCCCGGCGGCGAGACGCTCCGCAAGGCGTTCCGGAAGGCCGGCCGCCCTGATTTTCGCCTGCTGCGCGGCGATGTCGTAGGCCACGCGCCTGAATTCGACCGTGCGCGCGACAGAGTCGTAGACGGCGTAGGACGCGCGAGGATCGCCGTCGCGCGGCTGCCCCACAGACCCGACATTTATGAAATACTTCCTCCCAGGACGCAGCGTGAACACGCCCGACGGCAGTTCGAGCGGATCTATTCTGAAAACGCCGGTCATCGAATGCTCGAAAATCATCGGGCAGTGCGTATGCCCGTGGAAGCATATCGGGGTGCGCTGGTTCATGAAACTCGCCGCCGCCTGGAAATTGTCGAACACATAGCCGAATCCAGACGGGGAATCCATGGTGGCGTGGACCACTGTGACGCCGCGGCCGGTGTAAGTGAACGGAAGCGCCCCGAGTTCTTCCAGATCGGCTTCCGACAGCCTGCCGCGCGTCCATTCCACGACTTTCGCCGCGTGCGGATTGAAATCGGACAGGTCGAGATTCTTTGAAACGTAGTAGTCGTGGTTGCCCATCACGACCGGACAGCCGAGTTCGCGCATGCGCGCCATGCATTCGCCGGGGTCGGCGTTGTACCCGACTATGTCTCCCGTCGACATGTATTCGCCTGCGCCGAGCGATGCGGCGTCCGCGAGGACGGCGTCGAACGCGTCTATGTTGGAGTGGACGTCTCCGAATATGGCGATTTTCGACATTTCTTCCTATTTGAGAAGCGCGGCGGCCAGCTGAAGATCTTCAGGTACGGTTATCTTGAAATTCGGCCTGCGCGATTCGATTATCCTGACCTGCTCTCCGGCGAGTTCCACCGCCTGGCAGTCGTCGGTGACCGTCGTCTTGCCGAGCTTTGCGTATGCGGAGAGAAGCGTTTTAAGGTGGAAAGCCTGCGGAGTCTGGACGATCCAGAGCTTCTCGCGGTCGACAGTCTCGACGACGGACGTCCCGCGTTCCACACGCTTGACGGTGTCTGTCATTCGCCTGCCGACCGTTACCGCCGGCGCCTTCTTGAGCGCCTCGACCGTTTCCGTGACCGTGGCCGAATCGACAAGAGGCCTGGCTCCATCGTGCACGACAACGTATTTCGTGTTGTTGTCCACGACGGCAAGCCCCGCCTTGACCGACTCCTGCCGTTTGGATCCGCCCGCCACGACGCACTTGAGCTTGGATATGCCGAACATCCTCGCGACGGCTTTCGACGCGTCGATCTGGTCTTTGCGCGTGACAAGAACTATGGCGTCTACGGCGGCGGAGCGCTCGAACGCGATAAGAGACCAGGCTATGACCGGCTTGTTCAAGAGCGAAAGGAAGGCTTTGTCGACTCCCGCTCCCATTCTTTCGGATTTGCCGGCGGCCAAAATAACAGCTGTTGTCATAAAACGTTTCTCCCGCAGCATTTTTTATATTTTTTCCCGGATCCGCACGGACACGGATCGTTCCTCCCGACGGAAGAAGGCGATCTCTGAGGCACGGCCGCGCCCCTCTCGGCAAGCGACGACATCATCGCGGCGAAAGCGTCGCCGACCGTATCGCCCCCCCGCCCCGCCGCCTGCGGAGCGGCCGCGCGAGCCGGCGCTCCGGGCGATCTGTCGCCGTCGACGGAAATAGAATCTTCGTTCGTCACGGCCGCGCGTCTCGACATGGCCATTTCGGCGAGGATGCGGCGCATGTTCACCGCCGTCGTGCTTCTGAACTCGCTCGATACGACCTTCGTTTTGATGGAGTTCATCAGTTCTTCGAACATCCCGAACGCCTCTTTCTTGTATTCGACGAGCGGATCGCGCTGGGCATAGGCCCGCAGATTCACGCCGTGGCGCAGATCGTCCATGGCTCTGAGATAATCCTGCCATTCGCGGTCGATCACGTTCAGGAAAACGCCGCGCTCCATGAAAGGAAGCGTCTCGGGGTCTTCAGCGGCGCACTTGGCCTCGTAAGCGGCTTCGACACGTCCGTAGACGAAATCTCCGGCAAGAACGGGATTGCCGACGAGCGGCTTGAGCTCTTCCTCGGAAACAGACACCGGAAACGTCACTCCGAGCCAGTCCATGAACTCGTCGAGGCGGCCGTCCTTTTCGCTGAAAAGATACCGTTCGCACTGAGTGCGCACGAGATCGTTTATGACGTCGAGAATCGTGCCGTGCACGGCCGCGCTGTCGCCGCACAGGATGCGCCCGCGCAGCTCGTAGACTATCGACCTCTGCCGGTTCATGACATCGTCGTATTCGAGCGTGCGCTTTCTCACGGCGTAATGCTGCTGTTCGACGCGGCGCTGGGCCGTCTCGACAGAACGGTTGAGCCAGCGGTGCTCCATCACCTCGCCTTCCTTGAGTCCCAGCCTCTGCATGAGGCCGGAAAGCCTCTGCGAGCCGAAAAGCCGCATGAGCTGGTCTTCGAAGGAAATGAAGAACTGCGACGATCCGGGATCGCCCTGGCGCGAACAGCGCCCGCGCAGCTGTCTGTCGATGCGGCGCGACTCGTGGCGTTCCGAACCTATCACATGGAGGCCGCCAAGCTCCTTGACGCCTTCTCCAAGCTTTATGTCGGTGCCTCGGCCGGCCATGTTCGTCGCGATCGTGACGGCGCCTCTCTGGCCGGCGAGAGCGACTATCTCCGCCTCGCGCGCGTGGTTCTTGGCGTTAAGCACCTCGTGCGGCACGTGCGCCATCTTGAGCATGCGAGAAAGTATCTCGGAGGTGTCCACCGTGACCGTGCCGAGAAGAATCGGCTGGCCTTTGGCATGGCGCTCGACGACGTCCGCGACTATGGCCTTGTACTTCTCGCGCTGCGTGCGGTAGATCTGGTCGTTTCCGTCCTTTCTGTCGACAGGGCGGTTGGTCGGGATGGACACGACGCCGAGCTTGTATATGTCTTTGAATTCGCGCGCCTCGGTTTCGGCGGTGCCGGTCATGCCGGCGAGCTTTTTGTAAAGACGGAAATAGTTCTGTATCGTGATGGTGGCGAGCGTCTGGCTTTCCTTCTCGATTTCAACGCCTTCCTTGGCTTCGACCGCCTGATGCAGGCCGTCGGACCAGCGGCGGCCCGGAAGGACGCGCCCCGTGAACTCGTCTACGATATAGACGTGGTTGTCCTGAACCACGTAATCCACGTCTTTTTCGTAGAGGCAGTAGGCACGGAGAAGCTGATCTACGACATGCACCCTGTCGCTCTTTTCCACGAAGGAACTCTGGGCGTCGCGGCGCTTTTCGATGCGCTCCTGTTCCGAAAGCGACGCATCGCCGTCGATTGCGCTCATCTCGGCGGCGAGATCGGGCAGGACGAACATCGCCGGATCTCCAGGACATATCTTTTCGCATCCCTTGTCGGTGAGCGAAACTTCGCGCGTCCTCTCGTCGATCGTGAAATAAAGATCGCCCTTCAGCTCGCGCGCATGCTCTTTGCGCATTTCGGAGAGCATCTGCAGTTCGCCGTCCTCGTGAACCTTGCGTATTTCGGGATTCTCGAGCATATGGAGAAGCTGCTTGTGCTTCGGCATCGAATGGTACACCTGGTAGAGCCTGTCGCGAAGACGCTCGACATCGCCTTCGTCGAAAGCCTTTTTAGCGTCGCGCACGAGATCGTTGCACTGCTCCGTCTGGATGCGGACTATAGTGTCGACAAGAGGCTGCACCTCGCGGTAGACGTGGCTCGTCGACATCGTGGCCGGGCCGGAGATTATGAGCGGCGTCCGCGCCTCGTCGATGAGGATCGAATCCACTTCGTCGACGATGGCGAAATTGTGGCCGTTCTGCACGACCTGCGCCGGATCCTGCGCCATGCCGTTGTCGCGCAGATAATCGAACCCGAACTCGCTGTTCGTGCCGTAGGTGACGTCGCAGGCGTACTGGGCGCGCCGCTCGTCGGAATCCATGGAATTCTGTATGCAGCCGACGCTCAGCCCGAGAAAACGGAGAAGATGCCCCATCCACGACGCATCGCGCCTGGCGAGATAGTCGTTCACCGTCACGAGCTGAACGTTCCCGCCGGCGAGAGCGTTCAGATAGAGAGGCAGAGTGGCGACGAGCGTTTTGCCCTCGCCCGTCTGCATCTCGGCGATTTTCCCCTGGTGGAGAACGATGCCTCCGAGGAGCTGGACGTCGAACGGAACCATGTTCCACGTAAGAGTGTGCCCGCAGACTTCTTCGGTGGTGCCGACAAGACGACGGCAGGCGTTCTTTACGAGAGCGAACGCCTCCGGAAGAATGGAATCGAGCGATTCGCCCTGCGCCACGCGTTTGCGGAACGCTTCGGTCCTTTTCGGATAATCGTCGTCCGAAAGATGTTCAGCCTCGAGTTTTTCCTCTATTTTGTTTATTTCGCGCACGACAGGCCAGAGTTTTTTGAGCTCGCGGTCGTTTTTCGTGCCGATAAGCAGCTTCAATATGTTCATTATGCTCCGTATTATACCATATTCAGGCTATATATTCATCTTCTTTCTCCCCCCGGTCCGGGTATTTCGCAGCCGGATTCCATCAACCGCTCAGCGCGTCTCGGGGAGTTTTTCGGGATTGCCGTTTCTGATCAAAAGCGAAGGATTCTCCGATATGCGGCGCGAAAATTCGTCAAGCCGCGACACGGCCTCCGCCGCATCGCGCAGTATGGCGTCGATATTGGCGCGCTGGCTTTCAAGAAGGCTGTCGGCATTGCCTGCGAGCTTCGCGGCCGATTCGGCCATGATCTGCAGATTTGTCCATACGGAAACGAGATCGATCTTGTTTATCTGGTTGATCACGCGCGTGGCCGTGTCGGAAAGGCTCTCCATCAAAGACGGAGCCGGAGGAATCAGAGGATGGCGAGGCTTCCATGCGACGCTGGCCGCCGGAGGCGGATTGTCGAGAATGTTGAATTCGATGTGCGAAAGACCCGTGATGCCGCTCGAAACCACCGTGCCTCTGAGCCCTCGCGCGATCATGTCGTCGAGTTCACGGGCCGTAACCTCTTTGTCGGCGATATGCCTCACGCCCAGTTTTCGCAGGTTTATGGCGAGAAGAATCCTTATGCGCTGGGAGTCGGACATGACGAACGATTCGGGAGTGTGCAGCCCTTCCAGGACGATGTCCCTGACTTCCCCGATCTTGACGCCCCTGAAATTGACATCGCTGCCCGGCGCAAGCCCGCTTACGGGATTGTCGTAATACATCTCTACGAGAAACTCCCCTTGCCGCGAGCCGAAGCCGCCTATGTAGACGAGCGTCGCCGCGATCGCCGCGACGGCTGCGAAGACCGTAAAACCTATCCGTTCGTATCTTGGTTTGCTGCCGGATGCCATTTTCATCCTCCTCTGCTGAAAAATCTGCGTATGAAATCGTCGTCGACGCGTTTTGCAAGCTCCGCCGGCGGGCCGATGGCGACCATCGCGCGGCGCGCCCTGTCGAACATGGCCGCGCGATCGCCCGTCTTGAAAACGCTCGCCAGCTCGTGCGTGACTATCACGAACGTGGTGCCTTTCTCGCGCCTCAATCTCAATACAAGCTCGTCGAGCGAAGAAGCCGTTATCGGGTCGAGCCCGGCTCCGGGCTCGTCGAGGAAAACCACGTCAGGATCGAGCGCCATGGCACGGGCGATGGCCACGCGTTTGCGCATCCCTCCGGAAATCTCCGACGGCATTTTCCCTGCGGCGTCGGCAAGCTCCACCGACGAAAGAAGCGCCATCGCTTTTTCGCGGCGCGCCGCCGCTTTGAGCCCGGAAAACTCCTCGAGCGGCAGAAGGATGTTTTCGAGACACGTCATCGAGCCGAAAAGCGCGCCGCTCTGGAACATGACGCCGATCCTGCGGCACAGCTCCGCGCGGTTGTCGTCGGTCCATTCCATGCCGTCGATCGTCAAGCTGCCGCCGAGCACGGGATTGAGCCCTATCATGTGTTTCATGACGGTGGTCTTTCCGCACCCGGAGCCGCCGAGAAGGATGAAAATCTCGCCGCGGGCCACTTCGAAAGAAACATCGTCGAGAACGACGGTATCGCCGTATCCGGCCTTTACATGTTCAAGCTTGATGATTGCGGAGCCTTCCATCCTTCTAAACTCCCCAGAAATTGCAGATGACGGCTATTATTCCGTCGGCGAGAGCGATAGCCACTATGCCTCCGACAACGGCAGACGTCGCCGCCACTCCCACGCCGTCTGCGGTCGAGCGCGTGCGCATGCCGGCGGTGCATCCGACGAGAGCGACAAGCGCGCCGAAGACGACGGCCTTGGCAAGGCCGAGAACGATGGAAAAAACGTCGGCGGCGGAAATCACGCCTGCCCAGTACACGGCGCCGGGCACTCGCATCATCTTGAGGACTATCGCGCCGCCTACGAGCCCTGCAAGCTCGACGAATATCGTAACGGCCGGCATCGCCACCATGGCCGCCGCGATTCTCGGCATTGCGAGAAACCTGACCGGCCTCAACCCCATCGTCACGAGCGCGTCGATTTCTTCATCCACCTTCATCGCGCCGATCTCGGCCGCAAAAGCGCTTCCAGAGCGTCCGGCGAGAAGAATCGCGGCGACGAGCGGGCCGAGCTCGCGGAAAAGCGCGATGGAAAGCAGATTGGCCACGAACGACTCCACCCCGAAAGTCCTCAGAGCCGCAGCCGATTGGAACGCGAGTATCACGCCGAGAAGAAAACCGACACCAGACATCACCGGCAGAGCGTCGAACGAAGCGCGCTCGAAAGCGAGCATGAAGTCGCGGACGCGGAATCTGCGCGGATTGAACGGAACAAGCAGGAATTCCACGGTCGTCTCGCCGAGTATCGCCATGCATTCACGCACGGCGCCGGCGATCTCCGCCGCATGTTCGCCTATGGACCGGAATATTTTCATTCCAGCGACAAACGCTTTGCGGCTTCGCAGACTGCTCTGGAGAACGCTTCGGAAAACGCTTTGGAATAATCTCCGTCCGCAGCGTCGGCCTCGCCGTGTCCGACGGCGCTCGACTTAACGGCCCGCGATTCCACCACGGTCGCGCGTACGACGGCCGTCGCTTTGCGCGCTGCGTCTCCGCGACAGTCGAGAGCAAGCCTGACGACGGAAAGTTCGAGGGCCAGCGGCGAAGAGGCGATGGACTGCGAACGTATCACGGAAGAGAAAACTCCGCTTGCCTCTACCGCCTCGTATGCGGCATTCGAGAGAAGCGCCACAGGAGGCGCAGCGAAGGCGTTGTACGCATCGAATGCTACGGAACCGTCTTTGCGCATAACCGCAATTGACGAGCCTGAATACGGAGCCGAGACGGAGATTGACGAGAGTTTTACCATCGGACGCGAGGCATTCCTCTGCGCGGTATCGACAGCGGCGGGGACAAATTCTACAGTCCAGTATTTAGGCGCATCCGGCACGGAACCGATGCAACCCGACAGAGCGATCGAAGCGATCGCCAGGAAAACGGAATTTTTCATGCCGCATATTTTATCAAAACGCCGCAAACATAGCAACAATAAACGGAAATCGTTGCCAAGTCAGCTTAGTATGATACAAAAAAATGCATTCTTGCGTTTGTGATGGATAATGGAGAAGTCGACTTTCATTTTCCAGTGTCAAGCCGAATCCGGCCTTTCGCATCGGGCGGATAAAGCGTCAGGAGAAGATCTTGTCGAGCCCGTCGCAGACGAAGATGGACGTGCAGAGGAACTCGTTCGCATCATTCGCGATCCGTCCGCCAAGCTTCTTGACGGCCCCGTTCTGCTTCTTGACGGAGATGTCGCCCGTCCGGAGCGTCTCGACGGGCTCGTCTAGCCAGCCGTCCTTCTCGATAACCCTGCCCTCGCCGCCGAGCTTTTCGGCCCTGTCGATGACGTCGTCGAGGCGGCTGACCGCCGCATTGAAGCTCGCTTCCGAAAGGCGCGGACGTATCGAGCTCAAGTACTCGTCGCGCTTAGGCCCCGCCTTCAGCGCCACGAGCGCGTCGTATGTCTCGCGGTCGATCTTGTCCGGCAGGGCAAGGGGCTGCAGGCCCGTGACTCTGCAGAGCACGCTGGAGATGGCCTTGTTTTCGATCTTGGAAGCATCGACGGCGTACCTTCCCTTCCCGTCGGTCGTTATGCCGGGGTCCTTGAGCAGGTCCTCGAGCACGCTCTTGTAGTTGCGGGAGTCGATCTGCTTTGCGAGGTCGGTCAGAAGAGTCTTGAAATCATCCGACCGTTCCTTGTCGAATGTAAACTTCATGGCGCCGGTGCGGTACTGCGAATACCCGGCGTCGTTGTCGATGCCCTTGACGGTGACGACGTGTGTCTTGGGGTCGACGTGGACGAAGTAGTTCGCGTGGTGGCGGTCGGCCTGTCCGGTCACGAGGTCCAGCCACTGCATGCGGTTGAGCTCGCGCCTGAGGTCGGCCTTGACCTGCTTTTTCTGTTCCGCCGGAAGATTCTTGATCTCCTTTACCGACATTCCGCCGCCCGAAGAAGACCGGGAAAGGCCGAACCCCTTCATGGCCTCCGGCGTCATGCCCTTCGCCTTTTCCATGTAGAAGCCAAATACGCCGTTGTGTGTCCCGACCGAGTAGTCGACGAGAATGCCGCCCATGTCCAGCGCCTTTGCGGCGTTCTTGGAGGCGATGTTGAGGTTAGCGGTCATCTGCTGCGCGGAGTAGTTCTTGGCGGCTCCCGCCACGATTCCCGAAAGCCCGGCGCGGCTCTCGGTCTCGCCCTTGAAGACGACCTGCCTGCCGTCGGCACGCGTGAGCTCGTACACCGTGCCCGCCGCACCTGCGCCGAGCAGGCGCTGGGAGACGATGTTGGCGTCTTCGTTCGCGGGGTCCAC
>JAFWBO010000089.1 GCA_017507065.1 Kiritimatiellia bacterium
CCTACGCTCCGATGGTTTTGCCCTGCATGCGGGCGGACGCGGTGTTGATGCTCTTGCCTGCCATCAACAGCAGTTCCCGCGATTCGGCACGCAGCGACTCGACGGCCTCGCCTGGCGCAAGCCTCGACGCGAACAGCAACCAGACCCGAGACTCCTTCAGCTCCTTCATAGCGAGCTTCATCTTGTGGACGAAGTCCGCCGTGCTCTCCGCCTCGGACGCCTCGGCGTAGTTGGCCGCGACGCTCGTCGCTGAGCGCAGCAGCTGGTCTGCTATGTGCCGCCCCGCTGCGGTGCGCGGCAGCGCCCCGCAGAAGTCCATCGCCGCGAGGCCGTAGTCAACCGTCCGCTCGCCGAGCCGCCTTGGCCTTGCCTCTTGCATCCTTCGCCTCCTTCCTGATCGTCCTGATCGACTCCTTCGTTTTCATGTCAACGTAACGCTGCACGCAGTCGAGGAACCGCTTGCAACGCTCGGTCGATTTCCTGTACGCCTCCAACTCGCAGGCCGGAACGGCCTTGACGAACTGGACCGTCTTGCGCCTGTACTGGAGGTTGTATGCCTTCCTTCCAGACTTGCGCACCGCGCTGACGCAGAGCTTGCCCCGCGTCATGGGCGAGCCGTCCTTCAGCATCGCCGCTATCTCCTCTTGCAGTTCCATGGTGCGTATGATATACTATAGTATCTCGTTTGTCAAGTGGGGAAGGAGAAAAATTACGGCCAACGTATTAAAAGCCGATTCTTCTCCTTTGGGGCCCCTGAATCGTTTTTAATGCGTTGGAAGTGTCTCAGCAGCCAGCGTCCAGCAATTCAGCGACCAGTGGGAAGCGGACGGGAGCCCTCTCCCCACTGGTCGCCGGTTACTGGCTGCACCCCTGATTGACATCGCCTTCGGCGAATCCTCGCTTCGCTCGTCGGGGGATACGGTTGTTGGAACACTTCGGCCGCAGGCCGCCTCAAACAGGCGACAGACTCGAACCCGCGCGGGCTCGATGCCCGCGCGCTCACAAAAGAGGCGGGCGCGCTCGAAAATAGCGCCTGGAATACCTCCTGAAACCGGAAGGACGCGCCACGACAACTCGGATTGGCTGCTGCGCTGCTGGTTGTTGGTTGCTGAGGCACTTCCAACGCATCAAAAATTCGTTCTACCTCGCGTCAGCGGGGAGAAGAAATTTTTGATGCGTTGGCCATAGGCGCTATTGACTTTAATTGCGGAATTTTGTAAAATACCGATTGTAAAGTCAGAAAAGCGGAATTTATATAATGTTTAAAAAACTGAAATCGCTGTTTTCCGCCGATATCGGAATAGATCTCGGTACGGCAAACTCTCTCGCATACGTGCGCGATCGCGGCATTGTCATGCGCGAGCCGTCTGTCGTGGCGATACAGGCAGGTTCAAAAAGGGTGATGGCCGTTGGAGAGGAGGCAAAGCGCATGCTCGGCCGCACTCCCGGCAACATCGTCGCCATAAGGCCTATGAAATCCGGCGTCATCGCAGACTTCGACATAACGGAGGCGATGCTCAAATATTTCATCGGCAAGGCGAATCCCAGGCATATGTGGTCGAAATACGCGCGTCCACGCATGGCTATCGCCGTTCCGAGCGGCATAACCGAGGTGGAGAAGCGCGCCGTCAAAGAAGCCGCCATGAGAGCGGGCGCAGGCAAAGTGTTTCTCGTCGAGGAACCTATGGCCGCCGCCATCGGCGTGGGGCTTCCGGTCACGGAACCTGCCGGATCGATGATAGTCGATATCGGAGGCGGCACTTGCGAAGTGGCCATCATTTCGCTCGCCGGCATAGTCCATAGCTATTCGGCCCGACAGGCGGGCGGAGACGCCATGGACGATTGCATACAGTCTTATGTGAAGCGCGTCTACAATCTTCTTATAGGCGAACGCATGGCCGAGTATATCAAGATAGAAATCGGCAGCGCTTTCCCGATGGAGGAGGAGAAGACGCTCGAAATCAAAGGAAGGGACATTGTCGCGGGGTTGCCCAAAACACTTACTATTTCCTCGCAGGAAGTGAGAGACGCATTGAAAGAGCCGGTAAGCCAGATTGTCGATGCCGTGAGATCCACTCTCGACAAGTGCGAGCCGGAGCTTGCCGCAGACCTTGTGGACCGCGGGCTCGTTCTCTCCGGCGGCAGCGCGCAGCTGCGCGGGCTCGACAAGCTTCTCATGCAAGAGACGGGGCTTCCCGTCACGCTTGCCGACGATCCTCTTTCGGCCGTGGCCGAGGGTACGGGGATCGTCTTGAGCGAGCTCGATTCTCTCGAGACATACGAGAAAGCGTAAGTTTGCGGGCAGTCTCCCGGCGGAATCCGAGGGATTGCTTTGGACGGAAAAAAGAAAACATTCAGCATTTTCGCGGCCGTGGCAGCGGTTGTCGCGGGGCTTTCCTTCTGCATTTCGCGAAGTGTCGCGGTGGAGGCCGCCTATCCGTGGGAGAGGGGCGTTTCGCTGCTGCACCGCCGCGTGTTCAGGCCTGTCGCGGCGATGTTCCGCGCTTCGGCTCTGAGCGTCGAAAACGAGCGGCTCAGACGCGAAGTGGAGGAGCTTTGCGCCGTGCGGGAGGAGAACCAGTCTCTTTTCGCGGAGAACGCGCGCTTGCGCAAGACTCTCGGCTATGCAGCAAAGTCGCCTCGCAGGTATCTCGCCGCGGAAGTGATTTCATCCGGCGGAGGCGCCGCCGGTTTCAGGCAGACCGCGAGAATAGGCAAAGGTTTCCTCGACGGCGTGAAGAACGGCGCCACGGTTCTTTCCGGCGGAGCGCTCGCGGGGCAGGTGCGCTCGACCACCCCGCACACGGCCGAGGTCGCGTTCCTCTCCGACGATTCGGTGAAAGTGGGATGCGAAACGGAGAGCCAGGAGCCGTGTTTCGGCATACTTTCCGGCGGGTCCGGCGGCAGGCTCGTCCTGAAACACGTTTCAGGGAATGGCGTTCCGCCGCCGAGGACGCGCGTGTATTCTTCCGGCAGAGGCGGCGTTTTTCCGGCGAAATGCTTTGTCGGATGGCTCCTGTACACCGATACGCTTGCCGACGGCGTTTCGCGCGAAGGGTATGTAGAGCCTGCCGTTGATTTCGACGGAATAGAAGACGTTCTGGTGGTTTGCGGTGAAGACTGACCTCGCTCTTATCGTCCTTTCCGTCGCGGCCGTGTCGCTTTTCGCGGCGGCGGAGGAGCTCTGCCCGAAAATGTTCGGAGCGGGGATGCCGTTTCTTCTCTCGTCGGTGCTTTATTTCTCGTCGAAGAGGCCTTTGTTCGTCGCAGTGCCTTTCGCGATCGTCGCCGGCGCGGCGGAGGACGCCGTCTCGTCGCTGCCTTTCGTCACGGCCATGAGCTTCTTTGCGATGGCGGCGTTCGCATGCGCTCTTCTGAAAACGGGAGTCGCCCTCGCGTCGGTGTTTTTCCCGGCGGCGTTCCAGCTGTGGCTCTGGATATGGGAGCCGTCGATCGGCAACGGTGTTTTCGCGAGAGTCCTCGTTTCCGTTCCGGCCGGCCTTTTCACCGCTTTTGCGGCGAGCGCGGCGCTTTCTTTCGCCGAGAGGAAAGGAGGCTTGGATGCGGCATGACGCAACGATGCCGGGAGGCGTTACATGCCTTGCCGTCGCCGCGTTGATGGCGGCCGCCCTGCTCGCGATCGTCGTGCGGCTCAAGGAGGAACAGGTCAATTCCGCCGCGTTGCACGGATTTGAAATGGGCAGACAGTCCGAAAGGCTCATCCAGACGGCCGCCGCGAGAGGGCGGATTCTCGACAGGAACGGCGTGGTCCTCGCCGAAAACCGCCTTGTCCCCGTGATAGCTTTCGATGCGCTCGCATGCCAGAAGAAGACGTGGAATGAAACGGCCCGTGCGATACGCGAAGCGATCGACGGCGCGGCATCGGCCATAGGCCGCCGGTCTCCTGTTTCCGACGACGACATCCGCCGGCATATGAAAAAAGCGCTGCCGCGTCCCATGACGGTCTGGCGCGACGTCACGCCCGACGAGGCCGCGAGGTTTTTCGAGCATGAAAAAGATCTGCCCGGGTTCGTGTATCTCGCCTCGTTCGAGCGGCGCTATCCGCTCGGTTCTCTCGCCGCGCACGCGATAGGCTACGTCGGGCGCGATCGCGCCCACGGGCTTCCCGGCGGAGAAAAGTTCGATTACGCCGATTTCGAGATGCGCGGCAGGAGCGGACTCGAATATTACTACGACAGCTATCTGCGCGGCGTTCCCGGCGAGAAAACCGTCCGTGTCGACGCGAGGGGGTTCGCCCGCGGCGAAGAGACGCTTGTAGAGCCTAAAAAGGGGCTCGACCTCGTCACGAGCCTCGATGTCTCCATCCAGGCGGCGGTCGAGCGAACCCTCGAAGGGTGCAAAGGCGCGTGCGTCGTCCTCGATCCCGAGACCGGCGAAGTGCTTGCCATGGCGAGCGCTCCGGGATACGATCTTTCTTCGTTCGTGCCGGTTCTCGGAAAGGATCTCTACAGAAGACTGTCGGAAGATCCTGCGCTCCCGCTTCTTAACCGCGCCGTCGGCGGGACGTATGCGCCAGGCTCCACGTTCAAGCCTGTCACGGCGCTCGCCGCGATATCTTCCGGCATATCCCCCGATTTCACATTCGAATGCGAAGGCGTTTTTTCTCTTCCCGGCATGAGCATCCGCTGCACGCGCACGTGGGGACACGGCGAGATGTCGCTCGCAGAAGCGATGAGAGAGAGCTGCAACCCGTATTTCTGCCGTCTCGGAATGGACGCCGGGCTCGATAACGTCCGCGAGGCGGCTTTCGCGCTCGGGCTCGGCGGCCCCTCGGGCGTGGATTTCCCCGTCGACGCCGCGGGAGTGGTGCCAGACGGCGACTGGAAGATGAAACGATATTCCACGCAGTGGTTCCCCGGAGATCTTGCGCAAATGTCGATCGGACAGGGCATGCTTCTCGTAACGCCTCTTCAGATGGCCCGGGCCGTCGCCGCGATAGGCACGGGCAGGCTCGTCGTCCCCGTAATGCGCGCAGGCGAACGCGGCGCCTCCGCCGGCACCGGATTTTCCGGCGAGGCCCTCGACGCCGTCCGCGCGGCGATGCGCAAGTCCGTGGAAAACGGGACGGGGCGCAAGGGCGCGGAGGGCGTCGACGCGTACGTCATCGGCAAGACGGGCACGGCCGAAGTGGGCAGCTTGTCGAACAGGCGTAAAAACGCATGGTTCATCGCATATGCTGTCTCGCGCGGCGGAGACAGAAGTGTCGCCCTCGCCATCGTGGTGGAGAACGGCGAATCCGGCGGAAGCACCGCGGCCCCGAAGGCGGGGGCGATATTGAGAAGCGTGTTCGGCACGGCGAAGGAGGCGGAGAATGTTTAGCGTCCTGCGGCGGCTGAATTTCGTATCGTTTCTCTCGACGGTCGCTCTCGCGGCGTGCGGAACCGTCGCCATATATTCCGCGGGGCATGCGAGGGAGCGCATTTTCTACGACATGTGGAAGGACAATCTCGCGACGGTCCTCTTCATGCTCGTGCTGTATTTCGTTCTGGCGTTCGTCGATTACAGGAAGATCCTCAAGTGGTTTTCGATTCCGGCATATGCGGGCGCGATCGTCCTTCTTGCGCTCGTGCTCGTGTTCGGCAGGGAGATATACGGAGGGAAGCGCTGGCTGTGGTTTTTCCAGCCGAGCGAAATATCGAAGCTCTGCATCATCGCTCTTTTCGCGCACGTGTTCGGCGGGTGGAAAGGCCGGCGCGGTTTCAAGGCGTTTCTCGCCGCCGCGCTTCTTGCAGGGGCGCCGCTCGTTCTGATAGCGTGCGAGCCCGATCTCGGAACGGCGCTCACGCTCGTGCCGGCGCTTGCGGCGATGCTTCTCGCCGCGGGAGTGTGGAGAACCGGAATCGTCGCGATCATGGCGGCGGCGGTTTTCGCCGCCCTTGCGGTGCTCGGAGCGGTGCACGAGGCGGAGAAGCCCAATGCCGATCCCGTGCGGCGCGAAAAAATACTGAACGCGCTGCCCTTGAAAAAACACCAGGTGAAGAGGGTGAAAACTTTCCTGTATCCAGAATCCGATCCTCTCGGCGACGGCTACACTCTGCGGCAGGCCAAAATATCCATAGGGTGCGGAGGCTTTTCCGGCAAGGGCATCGGAAAGGGCGAAGCGAACCGCCTTAAATTTCTGCCGCCTTCCGTTTCGATGAACGATTTCATTTTCTGCGTATGGGCCGAAGAAACGGGGTTCGTGGGATCCGCCGCGCTCATCTCGCTCTATGCGGCGCTGGCGCTTTCGGGAGTGTGGATCGCATTGACCGCGGCCGACCTTCCGGGAAGGCTTCTCGCGCTCGGATTTTCGGTTCTCGTTTTCGCCCATGCGGGCATAAATACGGCAATGTCCGTGGGGATGCTGCCTATAACAGGTTTGCCGCTGCCTCTGATGTCTTCGGGGAGGACGTTCCTCGTGACGGTGCTTCTGGGGCTCGGTCTTGTGCAGAGCGTGTCAATACATAACAAAACAAAGGAGAAACAATGAACTTGTTCGGCTGGCTCAAGCGGTCGGGCCTGAAACGCGAAATAATAGTGAGCGTGGAAAAACTCGCCACCCGCGTGGCCGTTCTGGAGAACGGCAGGCTTGAAGAATACATGGTGGAACATTCCGAAGAGGAGAGGCTCGTCGGTAGCGTGTTCAAGGGAAGGGTGCAGAATCTCGAAAACGACCTGCAGGCCGCTTTCGTAGACATCGGACTGCAGAGGAACGCGTTTCTGCATTACTGGGACATGACTCCCGACATGGACGCCGTTCTCGACGAAGACGATTCGAAGGGGCCCTCCCGCGGGCGCAAGAGCCGGCTGTCGGATGCGGAAATCGCCAAGATGTATCCGCCGGGTTCGGAAATCGTGGTCCAGGTGACGAAAGGCCCGATCTCCACGAAAGGGCCGAGAGTCACGGCCAACATTTCAATCCCGGGGCGGTATCTCGTGATGATGCCCGGCGAGAATGTGCGCGGAGTCTCCAAGAAAATCGGCGACGCGAAAGAGCGCCAGCGCATAAAGAAGATACTCGACAAGCTCCCTCTTCCCGAAAACACCGGCATCGTCGCGAGGACCGCGGGGCAGGGAGCCAAGGCCGTCTCGTTCGCGCGCGATCTGCGCAACCTTCTTTCGGTTTGGAACGAGATGCAGGGCAACATCAAAACAAGGCGCACCCCGTGCTGCATTTTCCACGAGCCCGATCTGTGCGAGCGTGTCGTCAGAGACTGGCTTACGGAGGATGTCGACGCCATCGTCATAGACGACGAGGAAACTTTCAGGAAAATGCGCGATCTCACAAAGGCCATCTCGCCTCGGGCGCGCTCCAAGATCAAGCGCTACGACGGAGAATCGGGCATATTCCGCCACTACGGAGTGGAGCATGCGCTCGCCGAGGCGTTCGCGCGGCGCGTTCCGCTCAGGTCGGGCGGATATCTCGTGATCGACGAGACGGAAGCGCTCGTCGCCGTCGACGTGAATACGGGCCACTACAAGGGCAACGGTTCGCAGGAGGACGCGATACTCGAAGTGAACCTCGAGGCCGTCGAGGAAGTTGCGCGCCAGCTCAGGCTCAGGAACATAGGCGGGCTCGTGGTGCTCGATCTCATCGACATGAAAAGCCGCAAGCACCAGACCCAGGTGTGGAAGGCTCTCAAGACCGCGCTCAAGCGCGACCGCGCCAGGACGAACGTGCTGCAGATTTCCGAGCTCGGGCTTCTCGAAATGTCTCGCCAGCGCCAGGACAGCTCGATCCTTTCAAGGCTCACTTCGAAATGCCCCTACTGCTCCGGCAGGGGGCACGTGAAATCGCCTCTGGCCATTTCCATCGAAATCCAGCGCAGGCTCGCCGCGCTGCTCAGGAGAGCCGCCGTCGAGAAAAAACCGTTCGAGCCTAAAATCGTCATCGCTCCGCAGGTCATGCAGCGCCTGAGGACCGAAGACGCCGCGATTCTGGCTGATTTCCAGAAAGAATGGAACACCCGCCTCACGTTCGTTTCGGAGCTTCACAGGCATCCCGAATCGTTCTCTATACTTGACGCAAACACCTCTCAAGTGCTATACTCTCAGTCATGAAAACGATAACAGCCGTTTCCGCGTGCGCCTTGTGCGCCTTCTCGTGCCTATCCGCGGCCGCCGCGCTCGATGTGAAAAAAACAGGAGCCGCGCCGTATATGAAAAAAATCGGCGGCTCGCCTCTCGAGGTGAAAGCCGATGTCGTTTCGTTCAGCCGCGAAACGGGCAACATGGTGGCCACCGGCAACGTCCGGGCCGTGTCGCACCCGCTATCGCTCTATTCCGGCAGAGTCGTCAAAGACGGCTCCGTGTACAGGTTCGATCCCGGCACCGTCATAACGACGTGCACAAACGATTGCGGACATCTCCACTGGAGCGCCAGGGGCTCGTTCGAGTACCGCGACGGCGAGGAGGTGTCGGCGCGAAACGTCACGCTCAGCATGTACGGTGCGCCGGTGATGTGGTTTCCCTACTGGTTCTATCCCTTGAACACCGACTACGGATGGCGCGTGACGCCGGGATACACGAGCAGATGGGGCGCCTACTTGCTCACCAAGTACGTCTACGGCATCGCAGGCTCGTTCAAGCCCGGCGCCTACGGGCTCGGGGGAAGTTCGAGGTTCGACCTCAGGGCGAAGAACGGCGTGGCGCTCGGCCAGGGCTTCGGGTGGCAGCTCGGCGACACGGCCCGCGGCAGATTCAAGGCGTACTGGGCTTCCGACAACGACGCCGACAGATACGAGCGGCATTGGACGTCGAACAGCAGGTACAATTACGAGAACTGGGGAAGCGAAGTGAAGAAGAACCGCTATTCGCTCATGCTCGAGCATTCATGGGAGCCCACCGAGCGCGACATAGTGCGGCTCAAGGGCGCCTACATGAGCGATTCGCATTTCCAGGCGGACTTCCTCAGAGATTCGCTTTTTGGTTCGCGCAACAGATTCGCCGGCGTTTCCGAGAACGAAATCGCATGGGAACACGCGGAAAATTCGTATGCGTTCGGAGTTTCCGCTTCCGGCATGCTCAATGATTTCTATACGGGCGTGTCGCGTCTTCCCGAGGTCTATCTCGACGTGATGCCGCAGAGCGTGTTCACGCTCCCGGCGGTGTACGAATCGGCGACCAAAGCAGGATGGTACAACAGAGACTATGCCAAGTACGGCAACGGAAGTACCAAGCTTCCTTTCAGATATTCGCCGGGCATGTGGGCCGACTACCAGGCTTTCAGGCTCGATTCCTACCACCGCGTGACGGCGCCTTTCAAGGTGGCCGACGTCGTGTCTGTCGTTCCGCGTTTCGGGTTCAGGGGCACGTACTGGAGCGACAGCGGCGTCTCTTCGCTCGACGGCAGATCGCGGACGCATTCGACCGAGAAGGACGTGTTCCGTTCCATCGTGGAAGGCGGAGTCACGTTCTCGTCGCGCGCCACCGGCTGGATCGGCGAAGAGGTAAAGCACGTCTTCGAGCCTTATGCCGACTTCCTCGCCCAGGAAGCCTCGTATTCCGGGCTCGGCGGCGGCAGAAGGCCGTATCTTTTCGATTCGGCCGACCGCTCGCGCGAGTATCTCGACCAGCTCGCCGGGAGAAGCCGTTCTCTTCCGTATTCGTGGTACGGCGTGACGCCGGGCTTGAGAAACGCTTTTGTGAAATACGGCGACGGCGGAGCCAAGGAGTGGTCGGCCGATATCGACGTATACGCGGCCGTGCAGTTCAATGAAACGTCATGGACCGCGGGCAACAAATACCACAGGCTGCCGCGCAGCCCAAAAGACCCCGTCTCCGGATCGCACGCCGGGCGCATACAGCCGGGCGGCAGGGTGTCGCTCGACCTGCCCTCGCTCAACGCCGAATTCTTCTCGCGCTTGGAGTTCGACTGCGACGACCGGTCGCTCGCATATGCCGACGTCACGTGGCGCCAGACTCTCTGCCCGGCGTTCAACTACTCCGTTTCGTATCTCGCAAGAGACCACAGGATATGGGACTTCTCCTCTTCGCCGTACGAACCGGCGCGGCAGCGCAACGAGGATTTCAACTGGGCCGATTTCGGCTATCTCGAGATCGAGTGCGAACACGAGCTGTGCGATGCCGTCGCGTGGGGGCCGTTCATCCGCTGGGACGTGAAGGAGGACGAACTCGATGAGATAGGATCGTGGATCGACTACAGGACCGACTGTCTCGGCTTTCGTTTCATGGTGGCCTACGAAAACGAATGCAGAAGGATAGACAGGTCCGTGTCCGAGCACGACTGGCGTTTCGGGTTTTTCATATACCTGCGCGCCATCGGACCGTCGTCGGGCGCGGCTTTTTGAAAGGAATGAAATCAAATGTGGAATTATTCAGACAAGATGATGGACCATTTCCGCAATCCGCGGAACGTGGGATCCATCGAACATCCCGACGGCGAAGCGACCGTCGGCTCGCTCGCGTGCGGTGATGCGCTCAAGTTCCAGTTCTCGCTCGGGCCCGACGGACGCATCAAGGAGGCTAAGTTCCAGACTTTCGGATGCGCGAGCGCCATCGCTTCGAGCTCGGCGCTCACGGAGATGGTGATAGGCAAGACGCTCGAAGAGGCGAAGAAGATAACGAACAAGGAGATAGCCGACTATCTCGGCGGGCTCCCGCCGCAGAAGATGCACTGCTCGGTGATGGGCCGCGAGGCGATGGAAGCGGCGATCAAGAACTACGAAACGGGGGAGAACGCCGACAGGAATCTCGAAGATACGCTTCTCTGCACGTGCTACAACGTTTCAGAGAACGAAGTGCGCCGCGTCATCTCCGAAAATTCGCTCACCACGGTGGAGGAGGTGGTCAATTTCACCAAGGCCGGCGGCGGATGCGGACGGTGCAGGCCGAAGATAGAGGCTATTCTGAAGGAGATCAACGGAGCGGCGCAGGGATGAAAACGGGTTTCGACAACGAAAAGTATTTGAAAGAGCAGCTGCGCGAGATCAGATCGCGCGCGGACAGGTACGGCAAGCTCTATCTCGAGTTCGGCGGCAAGCTCATGAACGACAACCACGCCGCGCGCTGCCTGCCGGGATACGACCCCAACGTGAAAATGAGGCTTTTGCAGAGCCTCGGCGACGAAGCCGAACTCGTCCTCTGCATATACGCCGGCGACATCGAGCAGAAAAAGCGCCGCGCGGACTACGGCACGACTTACGAGGAAGAGACGATAAAACTCGTCAACGCCATGAAGGATACGGGCATATCCGTGAGAGGCGTGGTCATAACGCGTTTCGACGGACATCCTTCGACGAGGCAGTTCGCGAAGGGGCTCGAGGATGCGGGCGTGGGCGTTTTCTACCACTATCCGATACAGGGCTATCCGAACGATCTCGACACGATCGTGAGCGATTCCGGCTACGGCAGGAACGACTACATCCCCACCGAGAAGCCGATCGTCGTCGTCACGGGGCCGGGGCCGGGCTCGGGCAAATTCGCCACGTGCCTTACGATGCTGTATCACGAGGCCATGCGCGGCAACAAGGCCGCCTATGCGAAGTTCGAGACGTTCCCCGTGTGGAATCTGCCGCTCATGCATCCGCTGAACGTGGCGTACGAAGCCGCCACTCTCGAGCTCAAGGACGAAAACCAGATCGATCCCCACCATTTCCTCGCATACGGGGAGATACGCGTCAACTACAACCGCGACATCGAAGCGTATCCAATCCTCCGCGAGATATGGGAGAGGATGATGGGCGAGGAGTGCCCGTACAGAAGCCCCACGGACATGGGCGTGAACCGCATCGCGAGCGGCATCGTCAACGATGTCGTCGTGCGCGCGGCGAGCCGCGAGGAGTGCGTCAGGCGCTACGAGCGCGTCAAGGCCGACTTCGACGCGGGCAAGGCCGGCATGGAAATGCTCGCCCACGCGCTCACCGTCATGGCGAAGGCCGATTGACCGGCCGGAAGGAGCGTTTTCAGATGATTGCGGCTTCCTGGCATTTCTGGGACATATTCACATCGCGGATATTCTGGTGCGGATTCGGAGGCTGGATCTTCGCATCCGTTTTCAAGATCGTTTTCACCGCCATGAAGACCGGAGAGATCGATTTCGTCAAGCTCGTCTCGACGGGTGGAATGCCTTCGAGCCATTCGGCGACGGTTTCCGCGCTGGCCGTAGGCATAGGGGTCTCGGAGGGGTTCGACGCGCCGGCGACCGTTCTCGCAGTGGCGTTTGCCGTGATAACCATGCTCGATGCGGCCACGGTTCGCCGCGCGGCGGGCGAACACGCGAAAGTGCTCAATGCCATAGTGTCGGACATAAAGGAACTTAAATTCAAGCCGGGCAAGCGGTTCAAGGAGCTTCTCGGGCATACCCGCACCGAGGTGTTCTGGGGGATGATCGCCGGTATAGCATGGGCGGCGGCGCTTTGCGCCGTATGGGAAGGGTAGCCGATGAAAATACTCCAGGTTCTTCCGGCGCTCGGGCAGGGCGGAGTTGAAAGAGGGACTCTCGAAATCGCCGCCGCTCTTTCCGCCGCCGGGATAGAGAACGCCGTGGTTTCGTCCGGAGGGGCGATGACCGAGGCTCTTCTCAAGACAGGCGCCAGGCACTACACGATGGATGCGGCCACGAAGAACCCGTTCAAAATCGTCGCGAACGCGTTCCGGATCGCGTCGCTGGTGAAAAGGGAGGGGTTTTCGCTCATCCATGTGCGCAGCAGGGCTCCGGCATGGAGCGTCATGCTCGCGTCGAGAATGTCCGGAGTTCCGTATATCGCCACATATCACGGCCTCTACGGCACGAGCCCGCGTTTTCTGAAGATTCCGTACAACCGCGTCATGCTCAAGGGCGTCAGGACGATAGCGGTTTCAGATTGCGTTAAAAGGCACATCATCGAAAACTACGGCATCGATCCGGACAGGATCGTGCGCATCCACCGCGGAGCCGATACGACCGTTTTCAACGGCTCGGCCCCGCATGCGGACGAGCTCAGGAAGACGCTCGGCTTCCCTGACGGCATGAAGGTTATAACGCTTCCCGGAAGGCTTACGTATCTCAAGGGGCAGAAAGATCTGATAGCGGCGGCAGGAATGATGAAGACGCGTCCGATCGGGCTTCTTTTCGTGGGGAGCGACCAAGGACGCACGGATTATTCGAAAAGCCTGAGAGAGATGGCCGCGCGTCTCCCTCCGGAAATCAAGACCGTGTTCCTCGAGCGCTCCGACGACATGCCCTCCGTATACGGAATGAGCGATGTCGTCGTGAGCGCCACGGGTGCGAAGCCGGAGTCGTTCGGGCGCGTGATCCCCGAGGCGCAGGCGATGGGGAGGATTGTCGTCGGCACGGCGCACGGCGGCTCGTGCGAGACGATAGACGACGGCAAGACCGGCTTCCTCGTCCCGCCGCGCGATCCGGCGTCTCTCGCGGCCAAACTCGATGAAGTCCTCGCCATGCCCGCGGAAAAAGTCCGCGAAATGCGCCGAGCTGCGGCAAAAAGCGTGCGCGAACGTTTTTCGACGGCAAAAATGTGCGAAGAAACCATTGCTTTGTACAGGCGAATTACGGCGCAAAATATGGTATAATAGTGCAATCGAAAAAACGGCAGGAACGAGGCACATGGAAAACAACATACTTGAGAAATACGTCCGCACGATAAAAGATTTCCCGAAAGAGGGCGTCTTTTTCCGCGACGTCACCGGCATTCTCGATTCCGGCGAAGGGTTCCGTCTCGCGATGGTCGAAATGGAAAGGGCGCTTGGCGGCGTCGACGTGGACAAGATCGTCGCGCCCGAATCGCGCGGCTTCATATTCGGCGCCGCGCTCGCCGACCGTCTCAGGTGCGCGTTCGTGCCGCTGCGCAAGCCGGGCAAGCTTCCGCGCGAGACGATAAGCGAAACGTACGAGCTCGAATACTGCACCGCCACTCTGCACATCCACAAGGACGCCGTGTCGAAAGGCGACAGGGTCGTCCTGGTCGACGATCTTCTCGCTACCGGCGGCACGGCCAAGGCCGGCGCGAAACTCGTTGAGAGACTCGGCGGAAAAGTCGTGAAAATGCTTTTCCCCATCGAACTCGCCGGATTCGGCGCCGTCGACGGCGCGCTTGCAGGCTATGACGTCTTTTCGTTGATCAGATATCCGGGAAAGTAAAGCGATGCCGACCGGACGTATAAACTCGAAGCACTCGGCAAAAAGGAAAACGGCATCGGCCGCGAGAGCGGCCTGACAGACGACAGGCAAAAAAAGAAAGATGGGCATAAAAATACTTGGAACGGGGAGCTATCTCCCGGAACGTGTCGTGACCAACGACGATATCGCGAAGGCTTTGGACACTTCGGACGAATGGATATATTCGCATACTGGCATACATTCCCGGCATGTGGCAGGAGAAGGCGAAAGCACCTCCACGATGGCGGCCGAGGCCGCGCGGCGCGCCATGGCCGCGGCGAAGGTGGCTCCTTCGGAGATCGGGCTCGTGGTTCTTGCCACGTCAACCCCTGATTACAATCCGTTCCCGTCGACGGCGTGCATCGTGCAGGGGATGCTCGGGTGCGAAAACGCGGGGGCTTTCGACCTGCAGGCGGCGTGCGCCGGTTTCGTGTACGCTCTCGAACAGGCGCGCGGGTTCGTCAATTTCTATCCGGACAGAAAAGCTCTCGTGATAGGCGCGGAATCTCTCACGCGCATTCTCGACTGGACCGACAGGGCCAGCTGCATACTTTTCGGAGACGGCACCGGAGCAGTGGTGATCGGCAACGACGAGCCTCCGGGCGACGCGAGCGCGCACACCACGGCCCCCACCATTCTCGGGGCCGACGGCAACGGCAGCCATTTCATAATGCGCACGGGCGGGTGCCGCGAGGCCACGGGAGTGTCGAAAGGCGAGATCGGCGCGAAGCCGCCGCCCGTGGCTCCGCATCTCACCCTCCAGGGGCATGACGTCTTCGCGTTTGCGGTGCGCAAGCTTTCGAAGGTGGTGGGCGATCTCTGCGTGAAGCTCGGCACGAGGCCTGATGAACTCGACCGCGTTTTCGCCCATCAGGCCAACGGCAGGATAATCGAGGCGACGGCGCGGCGCATGAAACTCCCGCTCGAAAAGTTCTGGCTCAATCTCGAGACGACGGCCAACACGAGCGCGGCGTCCATCCCGATTTCGCTCGACCAGGCGGTCCGCTCCGGAGAGCTTTCCGACGGAATGAAAATAGTTATGGTCGGTTTCGGGGCGGGGCTCACCTACGCCGGCACCTACTGCACGTGGCCGAACCTGTGAGGCGGAAGGATTTTAAAGGAGAACACAGACAAATGAAGAAAGTATTGGTAACCGGAATAGGCATGCTTTCTGCCGTCGGCAACGGCAGGGACGAGTCTTGGAAGGCGTTGAAAGCGGGCACGCCCGGAATCGGCAGGATAACGAAATTCGATGCTTCGCGTTGCACTTCGCAGGTCGCGGCGGAGGTGAAGGGATTCGAGGAGTACGCCCTCTCGAAGGGATACATCGACAAAAAGTCCATGCGCCACATGGGGCTCTTTTCGCAGTATGCGGTAACGGCGGCGAAGGAGGCGTGGATCGATTCCGGCCTCGTCGCCGGAGAGACCGCCGACATGAACCGCACAGGCACGATCTTCGGATGCGGGATCGGCGGGCTTGAAGTGACGGGCGAAGCTTTCAAGACGCTCTTCGAGCGCGGCCCGGACAGGCTTTCGCCTCTCGCGATACCGGAGCTCATTTCCAACGAGGCGGCCGGAAACGTCGCCATCGCCATCGGGGCCAAGGGCCCCGCGCAGGTCGTGACGACGGCATGCGCCAGCTCCACCGACGCGCTTGGCTTTGCTCTTGACATGATAAGGGCGGGTCGCGCCGACGTGATGATCGCCGGAGGCACCGAGGCGGTGATCATGGAGTTCTGCGTCGGCGGCTTCATGAAGATGCGCGCTCTTTCGACGCATTTCAACGACACTCCCGAAAAGTCGTGCAGGCCGTTCACGGCCGATCGCGACGGTTTCGTCATGGGCGAGGGCGCGGCCGTGCTCATTCTCGAATCCGAGGAGCATGCGGCGAAGCGCGGCGCCAGGGTCTATTGCGAGCTCGCCGGCTACGGAGCTTCGTGCGACGCCTATCACATCACGGCTCCCGATCCGAGCGCCGACGGCGCCGTCCGGGCGATTGAAATCGCGCTTGCCGACGCCGGCGTGGAGGACAGGTCGACGGTCGACTACATAAACGCCCACGGCACGTCCACGCATCTCAACGACGCGATGGAGACCACGGCGTTCAAGCGCGTCTTCGGAGACGACGGAGCGAAGAAGATTTCGATATCGTCCACGAAGTCGATGCACGGGCATCTGCTCGGCGCGACGGGCGCTCTCGAGGCGGCGATCACTTCGCTTGCCGTGAAGGAAGGTTTCGTCCCGCCGACGATAAACTACGACAATCCCGATCCGGAGCTGGACCTCGACTATACGCCCAACACCGGAAGGGCGCGCGAGATCAGAGTGGCTTTGAGCTCGTCTCTCGGGTTCGGCGGGCACAATGGAATACTTGTTTTCAAAAAGGTCTGAGCAATGGAATTTCCGAAGTTCAAGAACGAATACAATCTTCCCGGAATCGATCTTCTTCCGCACCGTCCGCCGTTTCTTTTCGTCGACACGCTTGTCGCGGCAGACGAGACGGGGGCGCTCGGCGAGTATACGTACACGCTCGAGAAGAACGATTTTTTCAAGGGGCATTTCCCAGACTATCCGATAGTTCCGGGCGTGGTGCTTGTGGAATCTATGGCCCAGGTCGCCGGCGCGGGCATCGTCGCCCGGGGCGAACTCGGCGCCAAGGGGTCGGCGTCGTTCATACTCGCCGCCGTGGAGAATGTCAGGTTCCGCCGCCCGGTTCGTCCCGGCGACAAGCTCGTTACCGTCGTGGAGAATCTCCGCGTCAGGAAGCCTCTCGGTTCGTTCGCCCTCAAAGGCTACGTGCGCGACGGCGAGACAGGCGAAATGGCTCTCGCCTGCGATTGCACGGTGAAGTGCATGCTTGGCGATAAATAAAGGGAAGGGAGTTTCTGGCAAATGGCCGCAAAACGCAGAATCGTAGTGACGAGCGCGCTTCCTTACGCGAACGGAGACATCCATCTCGGGCATCTCGTCGAATACATCCAGAGCGATTTCTGGACGAGGTTCCAGAAGATGCGCGGCAACGAATGCGTGTACGTGTGCGCCGACGACACCCACGGCACGCCGGTCATGATCCGCGCCCGCAGGGAGGGCGTTGCGCCGGAGACGCTGATCGAAAGAACGCGCAGCGAGCATCTGCGCGATTTCTCCGGCTTCCAGGTCGAGTTCGACAACTACTACACGACGAATTCGCCTGAAAACCGCGAGCTTTCCGAGCGTATTTTCAAGGCCATGGAAAAGACCGGCGCGATCACCGTTTCCAAGGCTCCGCAGCTCTATTGCGAACATTGCGGCATGTTCCTTCCCGACAGATTCGTCAAAGGCGACTGCCCCAGATGCGGAGCCGAAGGCCAGTACGGCGACAGCTGCGACAAATGCGGCTCCACGTATGCGGCAGAGGAGCTCGGGCGTCCGAAATGCACGACGTGCGGCGGAGAACCGGTTCTGAGAGACGCCGAGCATCTTTACTTCGAGCTCGAGCCGGAGCACGCATATCTGAAGGACTGGATATCCGCCCACACTCCGCCGGACGTCGCCAACAAGCTGCTCGAATGGTTCGACGAGCCGCTCAGGGGATGGTGCATCTCCCGCAACGCTCCGTATTTCGGTTTCGAGATACCCGGGCATCCCGGCAAGTTTTTCTATGTATGGGTCGACGCGCCGATCGGCTACATCGCGAGCCTTTCCAACTGGTGCGCAAAGACAGGACGGGACATCGCCGAGTGGTGGCCGAGCGGCGAGGGCGCCGAAAAAGCCGGCGCCGAGATATACCATTTCATCGGCAAGGACATAATCCGTTTCCACTGTCTTTTCTGGCCGGGCATGCTCAAGGCTGCGATGTTCAAGGGGCCGGACAAGGTTTTCGTGCACGGGTTTCTCACGGTGAACGGCGAGAAGATGTCGAAATCGAAAGGCACGTTCATCAACGCGAAAACGTATCTCGAGCATCTCCCGGCCGATGCGCTCAGATACTATTATGCGGCCAAACTCGGCGGCACGGTGGACGATATGGATCTCAACCTCGCCGATTTCGTGCAGAGAGTGAATTCCGATCTCGTCGGCAAGATAACGAACATCGCCTCCCGCTCCTCGCAGATGCTTCACAAGCGTCTCGACGGCATGCTCGGGGTCCTCGACGGAGAGGGGCGCGAGCTTGTTTCGCGCATGGAGAATGCGTCCGAGACCGTCGCCGCCCATTACGAGAACCGCCGTTTCAACCAGGCCGTGGTCGAGATATGCCGCATGGCCGACGAGGCCAACGCGTTCTTCGACCGCCGCGAGCCGTGGAAGAGCGTGAAGACCGATCCGGAATCGGCCCGTGCGGCTCTTACCGCGGCGCTCAACGCGTTCCGTCTGATAGCGATATATCTAAAGCCCGTTCTTCCGGCGTACGCCGACAAGGCCATGCGGCTTTTCGGCGAAACGCAGTGGACATGGGAGAGCTTGCGCGGACGTGCAGAGTCGAAGAAGCTCGGCGAATATTCGTACCTTGCGGTGCGCATAGATCCCGCGCAGGTCGATGCCATGGTGTCCGCCGCCGCCGCGAAACCTGCCGAAACAGGCGAAGTGAGCCACGAATCGCGCGCATCGAAGAACAAGGCGGTCGTCAAGAGCGCCCCGGCGGCGGTTTCCGCCCTCAAGCCGGAAATCGCATTTGACGATTTTGCCAAGATAGATCTCAGGATCGGCGTCGTCGAGAGCTGTGAAATCGTGCCGAAATCGTCGAAACTCCTCAAGTTCGTGATAGACGCCGGCGCTCTCGGAAAGCGCACGATATTCTCGGGAATCAGGCAGGCGTTCCCCGAGCCGGAGAAACTTGTCGGCCGCGAAGTGCTTTTCGTCGCCAATCTCGCTCCCCGGAAAATGTCCGTCGGCACGTCCGAGGGGATGATCGTTTTCGCCGGCGAGCCGGGCGTGTCGGGCGGAATGCTTTCGCCGGATGCACCCGCAGGCGCGGGGACCGAGGCCACATGACGCTGTACGGCGCGCTTCTTTCGGCCCTGTGGGCGGCGACGGCGGCGCTTTTCGCCGCCTACGCGGCGCTCGTGCTGCGGGAAGTGACGTATGTCACGCTTGCCGACGGGCGGCGCGAAGCGCGCTCGATACCTGCGTTTCTCAGGCTCCTGCTTCCTTTCGCCGGCAATCTCGACAGGTTCGTTTCGAAACCGTTTTTCGCCGACGAAATCGCGGCGAGAGAGAAAATGCTTGTCGCGGCCGGGTTCGAAGGGCTTCTTACCGGGAAGGAGTTCGTCGCGCTGAGATTTCTCGTCCCGGCCGTGTACGGCTCTGCATGGTGCATAGTCTCCGCGGCGGCGGCAACGCTGTTTTCCCCGGACTCCGACGTTTCCCCCGGGGGGCTCCCGGCCGTTTGCATCCTCGGCGTGGCGGCGGCATATCTATTTCCGTCCGCATGGCTGAGGGGGGCTCTCAAAAAGCGCCATCTTTCCATCATGAAGGCTCTTCCGTTCGTGCTCGACCTGTTGACATTGAGCGTCGAAGCGGGCATGGATTTCATAAGCGCGCTCCAGCGCAACTGCTCCACGAGGAAGCTCGATCCGCTCAACGAGGAGCTTTTGCGGATGACAAAGGAAATCCAGATCGGCGTTTCGCGCAAAGAGGCGCTGAAGACGATGGCGGAGCGCTGCGGCCAGAGCGATCTGAAAAACCTCGCTTTTGCGCTCGTTCAGGCGGACGAGCTCGGCGTGGCGATAGGCTCTATCCTGCGCATCCAGTCAGACCAGCTCAGGCAAAGACGTTTCGACAGGGCTGAAAAACTCGCGGCGGAAGCTCCCGTGAAAATGCTCGGGCCTCTCATGCTGTGCATTTTTCCGGCGGTGTTCATCGTGCTGCTCGGCCCGGTGCTTTCTCAGGCGTTGAAGGACATGTTCTGAAAGGAAAAACCATGCTCGGCGGCATAGAGCTTGTCATAGCGTCCGGCGAACTCGCCGGGAAAAGATTCCGCATAGGAGATAAACCTCTCAAACTCGGCCGCGCTTCGTCCAACGATATCGGCATCGCCGGCGACGAGCGGCTTTCGCGCATCCACTGCCTTTTCGAGCCGGACGGGTCCGGCGGCGCGATGATCATGGATCTGGCGAGCGCCAACGGCACCTACCTGAACGGAAAGGAAATCGGGACGAGCCCGGTGGCGATTTCGCCGGGCGACGTGATAGATGTCGGTTTCACTACGATAAGGGTGGCGGCCGTTTCGAACATCTCCGATCGGCCTGCGCCGGAGACGGAGAGCCCCGGCGCGGATCTCGGGCTCGACGCTTCCGCTGCCGAGGGCGCGAGCACGGCTCCAGACGATGTGCGCGGCCCGCGCATCAGGACGATCGCCGTCAGAGCGGCGGCCGTTGCGGCTGTAGTCGCGGCAGTCGCGGCTGTCGCGTTTTTCCCTGTAGGGAAAACCGTCTCAGACGGAGAACCGTCCGCCCGTCCCCTCGGTCCGTCGTCTTCCGACTGGAGTTTCATTTCGCTTTCATACGAAAAGGTCGAGGGCGATCATTCCCGCATATTCCGTTTCTGCATGAAGGTCGACCGTTCGGGCCGTATCACCGTCGAATACGACGATCTCCCCGGGGAGAAGCGGCATGTGGACAAGAGCCGGCAGCTATCCGCCGCGGCGCTTGCGAGAATAGCCGAAATAGCCGACATCAAGCGCTTCTCCGGCTTTGACGATGCATATTCCGGATCTGGCGTGGCGGATGGCTTTTCATATGAAATGCGTCGCATACGGCTTGTCGGCACGACGTCTGTCAAGGATGTCAGGGTGGAAAACACCGTTCCGCCGGCGGCGTTCAAAGCCATCGCCGATGAACTGGAGACGTTCGCCAGAAACGAGCTCGGCATCTGGGCCATGCAGTATCCGCGCGAAAAACTTCTTTCGCTGAGCCGCGCGAGCGAAGAGCTCGGAGACTCCAAATGGGCGGAGCGCGATGTGATACATTCAAATATCGCGCTTGCGATAAAGGCGTATCGCGAGGCCATGTTCTATCTCGAGACTGTAGATCCGAAGCCTGCTAATTTCAAAGCGCTTTCCGAGAAACTTGAAAAAGCCGTCGGAGAGCAGTCGTCCCGCTATGAAGAACAGCGTTTTCTCGCGAACAAGGCCGTCAACATGGGCGACTGGGCAAAGGCGAGGGACGAGCTCAGAGTCCTGTGCGAGACGATATCCGACCGTTCCGATCCTCGCTATGCCGAGGCGGACGCGAAGCTTGTCGATGTCGAAAAGCGCCTTTCGAGGCTTCCCGGAGGTGGAAAATGAGAACGGTGGAAATTTTTGTCGTCGCGGCCGCGGCCGTGCTGCTTTCGGTGCCGTCGTTCCCGGCCGGCAACAGAGCCGAGGCCCCGGCGAGAGTCGATTTTTCGTCGAGTCCTTCTGGCGCGGCGGTGTCTGTCGACGGAGTGCTGCGCGGCAACGCTCCGCTGACGCTTTACGATATTCCCGACGGAGAGCATCATGTGCGCTACGAACTCAAGGGATACGAGGATGTCGATTTCTTCATGAATGTCGAGCGGGGTTCCCGGCTTTCGTTGTTCCGCGAGATGATTCCTCTCAAGGGGCTTCTTCTCGTTACGACAGATCCGGCAGGCTGCACGCTGTCGCTCGATGGGGTGTCGCTCGGCGAAACGCCCAGACTCGTCACTTCTCTCGATGCGACGCTCAAGTACAAGTTCCGTCTTGAAAAGCCCGGCTATCAACCGCGCACGATAGCGGTTGAGTTCGACGGCCGCAAACCTGTTGCGCGCCATGAAAAGATGACGCTTGATTCGGGGAGCGTCACGATCGTCTCCGAACCTTCAGGCGCCGCTGTCACTCTCAACGGCATCGGGCGAGGCGAAACTCCATGCACGGTCGACGGCATCCCGAGAGGGAATGTTTCCGTCGAACTGTCTATGGACGGATACAAAACCGAAAGCCGCTCTCTTGCGCTCAAGGCCGGCGAGAGGCAGAACCTTTTCGTGGAGATGATCCCCATCCCCGGCACGATGTCGCTTTCGTCGATTCCCGACGGCGCAAGGTTCTATGTCGACGGGGAGCTTCGTTCGAAAGGCGACACCATGCTGGAAAACGTCAAGCCGGGCTGGTACACCGTCAGGGCCGAGCTCGACGACCATGAAACCGAGGAGCGCAGGGTGTTCGTGCCGAACGGAGGCGCCGCAAACGTCGAGATGCGTCTCCAGAGCGTTCTCGGCAGTATCGAGATCAGGACCAATCCGGCGAATGCCGTGGTGAAGCTCGACGGACGCATCGTCGGAACCACAAGGCCTTCTCTGCGCGGGAACAAGACGAGCGAGGTCTTGGCGATCGGTGGCGTGAAGGCGGGCGAACACTCGCTTGAGATCAGGCGCGACGGTTTTGTCGACAAGGTCAGGAAGGTTAAAGTGAAGCCTTCGTCGGTATCGACCGTCAGGGTGCGTCTCGACAGGGCGTTCGTTCCCGACGTGGAGATAACGACCAATACGGGGGTCCGCAGAGGGGTTCTTGTCAAGAACGGAGAAGACGAGATCGTTCTCGAGGTGTCGATGGGCATAACGCAGACGTTCCGGCGCAGCGACGTGATCAAGATGACGTTCATCAACATGGACGGTGGCAAGTGAAAAAGCGTCTTGACGCGGCTCTTGCCGAAAGGATGGCTCCGATGAGCCGTACGCTTGCGCAGGCGCTCGTGATGGAGGGAAAGGTTCGCGTGAACGGCGCCGTCGAGACGAAATGTTCGCGGCAGGTCTTTCCCGAAGATTCGATAGAAGTCGAACAGAAGGCCCGTTTCGTCTCCCGCGGCGGTGAAAAGCTCGAAGGGGCGTTCAATCTGTGGGGCGCGTCGGGAGAAGGCGGGCTTTGCGCTTCCGGCAGGATATGTCTCGACGTGGGTTCTTCCACGGGCGGATTCACGGATTGCCTTCTTCAGCACGGCGCGGCGAAAGTCATGGCGGTCGATGTAGGCACGAATCAGCTCGCATATTCGCTCAGAACGGATCCTCGCGTATGGGTGAGGGAGAATTTCAATGCGAGACGCATGACCGCGGAGGATCTCCCCGATACTCCGTCTCTCGCCGTGACGGACGTCTCGTTCATTTCTCTGAAGCTCATTCTCCCTCCGATAAGGGGCGTGCTTTCTCCAGGCGGAGATGTCGTGGCTCTCATAAAGCCGCAGTTCGAGGTGGGCAAGGGCAATGCGCCCGGCGGGCTTGTGAAAGACGAGTCTCTCCGCCTCGCCGCGCGCGATGAAATCGTGCGTTTCGCCGAGAACGAGCTCGGTTTCAGGCTTCTCGGACTGGCCACGTCGCCGATCCGCGGCAGGGAAATGGGCAATATCGAGTATCTCGCCTGGTTCCGCGCCCCGTGAACGCGCCTGCGAGACGCCACGGACGAAATGGCAAAACCGGCGGAATTATGCTATAATATCCACCAATCAAAAAACAGGAGAAAACGTCTGATGGAAATAGTGTGTCTCGATCTTGAAGGCGTGCTTGTGCCCGAAATCTGGATTGCGTTCGCCGAGGCGACCGGCATTCCCGAGTTCAAACGCACGACGCGCGACGAACCCGATTACGACAAGCTCATGCACTACCGCATCGATCTTTTGGACAAACATTCGCTCAAGCTCGGCCAGATACAGGACGTCATATCTTCGATACGCCCTCTCATAGGCGCAGAGGAGTTCCTCGATTGTCTCAGGGAGAAAACGCAGGTGCTGATCCTCTCCGACACGTTCGACCAGTTCTCCCGCCCTCTGATGAAGAAATTGAACTGGCCCGCGATATTCTGCAACTCGCTCATCGTCGAGAACGACAGAATCGTCGGATACAAGATGCGCTGCCCGCAGTCGAAGCTAACGACCGTCCGCGCGCTCCAGAGCTGCGGGTTCGACACGATCGCGGCGGGCGACAGTTACAACGATCTCGCGATGATCCGCGCGTCGAAGGCTGGATTCCTCTTCCGGTCGACGGAGCAGATAAAGAAAGACAACCCCGACATCCCCGCGTTCGAGACATACGACGATTTCCTCGCCGGGATACTTTCGAATCTCGGATAAAATGCTGTTTAATGTCGTCATAGCCGCCTTGACGGTGGCGTTCCCCAAAGAAGGCGCCCGTCTTCCCGCAGTGGATTCATGCTATGTAATCGGCGCCGCGCCGGAGGCCGCCGGCGGCGCGATATCCGTCCAGGGCAAGAGCGTGAGCGTCTACAGGACAGGCGCATGGAGCGCTTTCGTGCCTGTCGTGGAAGGATCCAACACGATATCGGTCGTGTGCGGAGCCGAAACGAATCTCGTTGGCTTTTCAGTCGCCGCGAAGCCGAAGAAGACGGCGGCGGGTGCGGAAGAAGCCTCTGCCAAAAGCGCACGTCGCGAGAAGCTTCCCTATGCGGCGCCGTCGTTTCAGGGGCGGCCTATAGGCAAAGCCCCGTTCGAAATCGTGATAGCGCTCGATCCCGGGCACGGCGGCAAGGACACCGGGGCTCTCAGTCCGCACGGATTCCCGGAAAAAGATGCCAATCTCCGCACAGCCCGCGAAACTAAGAAGGCTCTCGAAAAACTCGGCTACAATGTCGTCATGACGCGTGACGACGATACGTTCGTCGAGCTCTACGACCGTCCCAAGGCAGCTCATTCCTCAAGGTATGACGCTTTCGTGTCGATTCACCACAACGCGCCTCCGGTCGACAGGGATCCGGCGCTTGTCAGATACGGTTCGGTATATGTCTGGGACGGAGCGGATCAGCTTCTCGCTCGCGCTGTCGCCGATGCTCTCGCGAAGGAGTTTGACGGCGAACTTCCGTCGAAGGGCGTGCTTAGCGCGAATTTCGCCGTCACGAGGTCGACGCAGGTGCCGAGCTGTCTCGTAGAAGTCGATTTTATCACCTCGCCGCAGGGCGAAGAAGCCGTCTGGAACGCCGTGCGACGCAGGCGTACGGGCAAGGCCATCGCACGAGGCATCGATGCGTGGGTGAAGGGGGCGGTTTCCGCTCCTGCGGGGAATATTTCAAAAAACAAGGAGAAACAGCAAAAATGAGACCGGTAGTGTTTATCATAAGAGACGGCTGGGGCGTCAATCCCCGTGCCGACGGAAATTCGGTGTACGGCGCGAAAACGCCGGTAATCGATCAGATACGCGCGCGTTATCCGCACTGTCTGCTCGACTGTTGCGGCGAGGCCGTAGGGCTTCCCGACGGCTATCAGGGGTCTTCCGAAGTGGGCCACCTCAACATGGGCGCGGGGCGCATCGTCGTGCAGGAACTAAAGCGCATCGACGACGGACTTTCTTCCGGCGAGCTTTTCAAGAGCCCGAAGTGGACGAATCTCGTAGCCGAGTGGAAGAAGAACAATTCAGTCTTCCATTTCTTCGGTCTTCTCCAGGACGAGGGCGTCCACGCCCATCAGGAGCATCTTTTCAAGCTGATGAAGCGCGCACGCGCCGAATTCCCCGAAGGGCGCATCGTCGTGCATCCGTTCCTCGACGGCCGCGACACGCCGCCGCGCTCGACTCTTGAATACATCGCGCGTCTCAAAACCGAGCTCGCCGCAGTCGGCAACGCGTCTATCGGCACGGCGATGGGCCGCTATTACGGCATGGACCGCGTGAAAAACTGGAAGCTCACGAGCGAAGCCTACGACTGCATCGTCGCAGCGAAAGGCAGAAAGGCCGCGAACATCGAAGACGCCGTCAAAGCCGAATACGAGACGGGCAAGACGCCCGACGGCACGCCCATGACAGACGAGTATATTCCGTGCTATGTCATCGGCGGATACGAGGGGATGAAAGACGGCGACGTCGTCATGCACACCAACTACCGTCAGGATCGCGCGATTCAGCTGACGCAGGCGTTCGTCTGCGACGACTATCCTGGCGAGCGCGCGGCGCGCCCGAGAGTCGCGTATCTCGGTTTTACGCGCTACTGGGACGAATTCGAGGATTATCTCCTCGGCGCGATGGGCGCAGGCGGCGGCATGGACAATCTCCTCGGCGAAGTCGTCTCGAAGGCCGGCATCAGGCAGCTCCGCCTCGCCGAGACGCAGAAGTTCCGCCATGTGACGAGCTTTTTCAACGGCAAGTCCACGACGCCGAGCGCCGGCGAAGACCAGGTGGAGGTGAAAAGCCGTTTCGATCCCGCGACGTTCGCAAGCCATCCGGAGATGGACGCCTACAACGTCACGGACGAGCTGCTCAAGCGTCTCGAGAACAATCCATACGGCTTCATCGTCGTCAACTATGCGAACTGCGACATGGTCGGCCACACGGGAGATCTCGCTGCGGCGACGAAGGCGGTGGAGGTTACCGACGAGTGCATCGGGAAGATTCTCCCGCGCCTCCTCGAGCTCGACGCGCACGTCCTCATTTTCGCCGACCACGGCAACGCCGAACAGATGGTCGATTACAGGTCGGGTCTCACGAAAACCTCGCACACGCTCAATCTTGTCGACTGCTTCTACGTCGCCAACGACGCGCCGGGCGTGAGGCTCACTCCGCTCGCCAAGCTTTCGGCCGTCGCCCCGACGGCGCTCCAGATGCTCGGCATCCCAGTTCCAGGCGAGATGACGACGCCGTCGCTTCTCGCCGGCAAGGAGCCCTGGTCGAAGACGGCGCTCGACATATGACGCGGGAACAGTGAAAGGGCGATCCGTCATCGCACTCGCCGCCGCTCTTCTCATCGCCTGCGAGGCGGCGGGCGTCGATGCGTCGGACCGCTACAGAAGCCCGCGCAATCCTGAAAGGAAAATCAGGAAAACGACGGAGCTTATCGTCCTCCACACCACGGAGGCCGCCGCGCGCGGATCGCTCAAGAAGCTTTCCGAGCGCGGCGAATGCCATTTCTGCGTGACCGAAGACGGCTCGATATACAGAATCGTCGACCGCGACCGCGAAGCTTTCCATGCGGGGCGTTCGATGTGGAACGGCAAGGAGGACGTGGACAGGTTCTCCATAGGAATCGAATGCGTCGGATACCACGACAAGGCCATGCCTCTTGCGCAGCTTCGCGCCGTGCGCGATCTCGTCAAAGATCTAAAGGGAATGTATTCGCTTTCCGACGACAGCGTCGTGTGCCATAGCAACGTGGCGTACGGCGCTCCTAACAAGTGGCAGAAAAAAAAGCACAGGGGGCGCAAGCGCTGCGGAATGCTGTTCGCGATGCCGAGCGTGAGAAAGGTGCTTGATCTCAAAAAACGCGCTTCGTCCGATGCTGACGTGAAGGCCAAACGGCTCGTCGTCGGCGATGCGTATCTCGCGGGAGTCTTGTACGGTTCCACCGATACGATGAAGAAAGTCTACGATTTCAAGACGCTCGAGAGAGAAAAGAAGCACAAGGGCGGCAAGAGCGTGTTTGCCAGGCTTTTCGGCGCGGGCGTTTCGGCGGGCGCGGGCGCTTCGGGCGGTGCGGCCGGGGCGAAGAAAACGGCCGCCGCGAAAAAACGCACTGCCGCGAAGCCGGGCGTCGGAACCGCGCGGCCGGCCGGAAAGACCGCCGGCTCCGCGTCGCCGAAAAGGGCTGTCCGGAACAATGCGGCGGCCAGGCGGCCATCCACGGCGTTCAAGACGCTTCCGACATCCATAGACGAACTGAAGAAGCGCGGCTATGTAAAGCTCGGCGAAGTGACGAGAACGAGAACTGCGGCCCAGATAGCCGGGTCAAAGTGGAATTCAGCCGATACTTACTATACGATCAGGACGAAGGTAATCCCCGGCAACATGATAAATCCGCAGAAGATCGAAAAGGGCATGACCGTCTGGTCCAGAGTCGGAGAAAAATGAAATCCCCGCCAGCAAGGGTTTCCGGCAGGCGTGATTTTTGGTATAATTCCATCAACTGCGCAGCCGTTCCCGGCGGTGCTTTCGGCAGGACCTAATCATGACAGACAAGGAAAAAGGAAAGGAAAAAATGGAAAACACAACTCGCATGAAAATGTCGTTTCTCGCGCTTGCGGCGTTCGCCGCGGCGGCATGCCCCGCAGAGGCGCTGTTCAACGGCAGGGATCTTTCGGGGTGGCTTTCGGTCGCCGACAACGACGCGACGGGCGGCTATTCGGCGGCCGAACCGACTTGGACGGTCGTCGACGGCGCGATCCGCTCGACAGGCACGCCTTTCGGCTATCTGCGCACGAAGCGCGCCGATTTCTCCGACTTCAAGATGAAAGTCGAATACCGCTGGTGGCGCAAAACGGCGAAGCCGAATTCGGGCGTTTTCGTGCGTCTTGCGGCGGAGACGGGCACGTTCATCCCGAGGTGCTACGAAAACCAGCTCGCCCCGGAGAGCGCATGCTCGATTTTCGCGCTCGGGGGTTCCGTGATCGAAGGCGTTGCGCCGAGGTCTCCATACGATCCGGCGAACGCGCTTTCGGGAATCGCGGCCGTTCCGGCCAAGGCGCCTTCCGCCGAGAAGCCGTTCGGCGAATGGAACTTGCTTGAAATCGAAGTGAAGGGCGATGAAATCGTCTCGCGTCTCAACGGGACGGAGATGAACCGCGTCAAGGGCGTGAAGACGCCGAAGGGCGCGATCGCACTGCAGTCGGAAGGCGGAGCGATAGAATTCAGGACGGTCGAAATAACCGAATCGGCGGACCGCCGGCGCTGAGGTTCGATCGGAGCTCGCGGAATATGTCCCGGCGGAATAAGGTTGACATCTTCAACGAGCAATGCGCCGTTGTCGGCGGCGGCTGGACGGCGATGCGATATCATGACGACGGAGGCGTGAGCGTCTCCGAAATGCTGTCGTTCAATTCTGTATTCGAAGTAAATCCGTTCGAGGTGGGGCGCTCCCGCGCGGCGGAACGCCGTGGATACGCCGCCAGAAAGAGAAGCGTCTTCGATGCGCTTGGCGTCAAAACGCTGCTGCGCAGGGCCGTAGCGTCTCTTTCCAACGGGGAGATGCGCCGTGTTCTCATCGCCAGAGCCCTGCTGAAATGTCCGGCCCGGCTCGTCGTGCGCGATCCGTTCGGCGGGCTCGATCCCGGCTGGAGAGAAAAAATCCGTGCGCTTCCTGAGAAGGCGGGAGCGATGGGAACCGAACTCGTGCTGGAGGGGATGTCTGGCGGAGGCTTCAAGACGGGGAAAACAGGCTCGTGGGCGAAACGGCGCCGCGGCGCCGATGCACGCGCGGGAACTGGGCGGCCGGTTGTCGAGATGCACGGCGTCGAGCTGGCTTTCGGATCGCGCGTTCTTTTCAAAAATTTCTCGTGGACGGTTCGCGAGGGGGAGAGGTGGATACTGCGCGGCCCGAACGGAAGCGGCAAGACGACGCTTTTGGCCCTCGTCACCGGAGATTCGCCGCTTTCGTACGCGTTCGACATCAGGCTTTTCGGCAGGCGGCGCGGGGAAGCGGGAACGGCGCTCGCCGAACTACGCCGCCACGTGGGGGTGGTGTCGTCCGAGCGCGAGGCGGCGCTCGGGGAATCCGTGGAGACGCAGCTGGATGCCGCGCTCGCGGAGACGACGCGCCTTCTTGTTCTCGACGAGCCGTGCTGCAATCTGTCCGCGCGCAGGGCGCGCTCGGCTCTGGAGCGTGTTTCACGCTGGCTTGACGCGCATCCCAAGGCGGCCTCGGTGTGCGTGGCGCATTCCATGTCGCACGTGCCGCAGGGATTCGACCGGGAGATACTGCTTCCGCCCGCGAACGAAGCGGCGTGTTCGCCAACTGAGCAAGAAGAAAGGAAAAACAGATGAAAACATACAAAACGACAGGAACCTGCTCGCGGGCAATCAACTACGAAGTGTCGGACGGCGTTGTGACGGCGTGCGAGTTCGTCGGTGGATGCCCGGGCAACACGCAGGGCGTCGCCAAGCTCGTCGTCGGGCGCAAGGTCGAGGATGTCATCGCGCTCCTGAAGGGCGTCCAGTGCCGCAACGGCACTTCATGCCCCGACCAGCTCGCCCGCGCGCTGGAAGCGGAACGGTGACTGAGGCCGTGGTGTAATTCAGCATCTTGCACCCTCACGCGCGACATTCTGGAATGGCACGTTCCGGAAGAGGTTCTTGTGGCCTTGCTGAAAGACCGCTCGACTGGGCGTGATTGCGAATGTGGAAAGAAAGGTGGCGTCATAAGGATACGACTTGACGAAG
>JAFWBO010000090.1 GCA_017507065.1 Kiritimatiellia bacterium
CTCCGTTCATGGCAGGCGGGCGTCCCCTCCGAGACCAAACGCGAAGGACGCTGGATCCGCGTTAAAAAACGCTTCCCCGTTCTTGCGAAGACGAAGGGAACTCGCGTCTATCCCTGGCGCGTGTTCGTCCTCGGCGACAGCGTGAACGACCTTGTTTCCGCCGACATCGTCTACGCCCTCGCGGAGCCTTCCCGCATTGGCGACGCATCCTGGGCGAAGCCCGGCCTTGTGCAGTGGGACTGGTGGCACGGGTTCAAGATTACCGACATCCCGGGCCTCAAGACCGGCTGCAACTACGAAACATACAAGGCGTACATCGACTACGCTGCCGCCGCAGGCGTAAGGTACATCATCATGGACGAGGGCTGGAGCGAGCATCTGAATCTCGACAAGCCTCGCGAAGCCGTGAACGTGGAGGGCGTGATAAAGTACGGCAAGGAAAAAGGCGTGGACGTGATTCTCTGGGCGGCGTGGTCGATGCTCGCCACGCCAGAAGACCGCGAGCGCATATTCTCCCGCTACTCGAAGGCCGGAGCCGCCGGATTCAAAATCGACTTCATGGATCGCGACGACCAGATTCTCGAGCGATTCCTCGAAGAGACGGCCGCCGACGCCGCGAAATACAAACTCGTCGTCATGTACCACGGCATACACAAGCCCACCGGGCTCCAGCGCACCTATCCTAACATCCTCAACTACGAAGGCGTCTACGGCCTCGAACAGGGGCGCAACGGCGGCGGCAACATGAAGATACCGCCGAACGACGTCAACATCGTCTATACGCGCCTCGTCGCGGGCTTCCTCGACTACACGCCTGGGGCGATGTCGAACAGGGGACTCAACGCGCCTCCCTTCCAGCGCGGCAAGGATCCCGCGTCGAGCGCGGGGACGCGCTGCCACCAGCTCGCTCTTTTCGCGATATTCGAAGCTCCCGTGCAGATGCTCTGCGATTCGCCTACCCAATACAGGAAGAACGCGGAATGCTTCAAGTACATATCCACCGTCCCGACAGTCTGGGACGAGACCGTCGGCGTCGCGGGCGGCATAAACAAGTTCGCCGCCGTCGCCCGCAGGAAGGGACGGGAGTGGTGGCTCGGCGCGATAACGGGCTGGGACGGGCTCGAGACGGAACTGCCCACATCGTTCCTCGGCGATGGGAAATGGCAGGTGGAGGCGTTCGAGGACGCGGCCGACGCCGGCGAAAACGCAGAGCATTACGTGCGGCGCGTCTATACGCTCAAGGCCGGCGAGCCGCTCAAAGTGAAACTCGCGCCGGGAGGCGGATTCGCCGCGCGCTTCACGCCGGCGAAATAAACGGGAAATCCGGCTTTCTACGCAAAACAAAACAAACAAGGAGAAAAACATATGAACATCAGCAGACGCGGTTTCATCTTCGGTTCCACGGCGGCGGTGGCTTTTGCCTCCCGTTCCGCGGACAAGGTGGGATTGAGGCCTTTGAAAGCAGGCGAAAAGCGGCGCGCGGCGATGATAGGCTGCGGCATTCAGATGCGCACCGCCCTTCTCCCGTCTTTTCTCGGCAAGGCGCCAGGCACGAAAAAAGTGCCGTCTTTCGTCGATGTCGTCGCCGTGTGCGATTGCGACAAGGCGCGCCGCGAACAGGCGCGCGGCGCCGTGAACAAGGCGTACAAAAACTCCAACTGCAAGGCCGTCGCCGATTTCCGCGAAATCTTGAAAGATCCGTCGATAGACATGGTCTGCATCGCGACGCCCGACCATTGGCATGCGTATATCAGCGTGGAGGCGATGAAGCACGGCAAGGACGTGTATTGCGAAAAGCCGCTCACGTTCTCCATCGACGAGGCCAAGAAGGTGATGGCGGCGCAGAAGAAATACGGCCGCGTGTTCCAGACCGGCTCCATGCAGCGCAGCTGGGATGTCTTCCGCACGGCGGCGATGGTGGTGCGCAACGGGATCGTCGGAGATATAAAATACGTCGATGCAAATTACGGTCGCGGCGGGCAGAAGCTCGGCGGCCCCAGCCATCCTTTCCGCTTTTGGGACAACCCGGAGAACGCGGCAAAGGAGTCGGAAGGCTACGCCCTTCTCGGCGAGAAAGGCTGGGACATGTGGCTCGGGCCGGCGAAATGGCGCCCCTATTCTAACCAGCTCGCACCCAAGGGCGTGAACAGATTCTATCCCATGTTCTGGCGCTTCGACGACGATATCGGATCCGGTTACAACGGCGACTGGGGCGCACACCACCTCGATATCGCCCAGTGGGGGCTCGATATGGACGACAGCGGGCCTTACCGCATAGTCTGCTCCGACGAACCCCACTCGAAGAATCTTTTCCACGGCGGCCGCCGCCAGTACGGCATGAAGATGCTTTTCAAGAGCAAGAAGGACGGCTCCGATATCGAACTTTACCACGGGCCGTTCGGGACATGGGGCACGGTGTTCTACGGCACGGACGGTATCGTGGCGGTCAACCGCGGCAAGATAGCCGTCTGGAAGGGAACCGGTGCCGTGAAACCCGATGCCGGAATCCGCAAACTCGTGGCTGAATGCAAATTCATGCCGGAGAAGATCGTCGCCGCATCCGTGGGCAAGGATTACGGGACCGATGCGACAGCCAAGAAGGACGACCGCCTCGCCCGCACCCTCGATGTGATCAATAAGCGCTTCTCGCTCGACACCGCCCCGGTGCAGCTTTACAAGAGCTCCAACCAGATCTTGAATTTCGTGGAATGCGTGGAAACGCGCAAACCCACGATTTCTCCGGCGGAAGTAGGCGCCCGCGGGGCCGCTCTCTGTCTTCTCTGCAACATGAGCTACCAGTACGACACCGGTTTCGAATGGGATCCTGCGAAGATGGAAATCGCCGGCGGAAACGAAAAAGGCATTTCCATCCGTCGCGAAGTCTATCGGAACGGGTGGGATGTAGTGGTCTGACGACGGCATCCGGCATTGTCCGGATGGTGCGACTGACTGGGATCGAACCAGCAACCTTCGGCTTCGGAGGCCAACGCTCTATCCAATTGAGCTACAGTCGCATGCAATGCGCGCCGTGCCCGGCACGGCAAAGCGGCGCAACGATATGGCATATATTATACCATATTTTGCGCCGTTCTTTTCAGGCAAAAAGGCGGGCGAGCTTTTCGAGCTGCACGGCTTTTTCTTTGTTGTCGGCAAGTTTGCGCCGCGCCTCCGCGACGACGGCCTCCGGCGCGTGCGCGACGAAGTTTTCGTTCGCGAGTTTGGCTTCCGACGCTTTTATGAAGCCAGACAGCTTCTGGAGCTCGCCTGCGATGCGCTTTGCCTCGGCCGCTTTGTCTACAAGGCCTTCGAGAGAAAGATAGACAGTCCCGAATCCGGTGATTTTAGACGGCATCGCAAAGTCGCTGCCGGACGATACGAAATCTATCGACTCCGCCCGCATGGCCTTTTTGAGCGAGGCTTCTTCCGCCGCCGCGCGCGGGTCGTCCGTCGCAATCGTCACTTTGACGAAAGCGGACGGCGGCACTTTGTATTCCGCCTTGAGAGCTCTGAGCGCCGTCGTCGCTTCACGCTTTGCGTTGACGAACGCATAGTTTTCCTCAGTGACGCCCCAGGCCGCCTTCTCGGCGTCGGAGTAGCCTTCGGGGAATTTCTGGAGCATTATCGTCTCTCCGTCCTTGAGGAAGCCGAGCTGGTGGGCGACCTCCTCCGTCACGAACGGCATGTACGGATGGAGAAGCCGCAGAGCCTTCCAGAAGACATCGCGCAGAATGGCGACGGAAACGGCCTTGTTCGGCGAATCTTTCACATATTCGACATAGCCGTCGCAGATTTCCGTCCAGAAGAAATCGTAGACAGCGAGCGCTCCGTCCTGAATGCGGTAGGCCTCGAGCAAATCGGACGTTTTGCGGCAGGCGAGATCGGCGGCGTAGAGGATGTGGCGGTCGTCGGGGGAGAGGTTCTGGCCGAACGCAGTTCGGCCGTCTCCGCTGTTGTCGAACGCAGTCCGGCCGTCTCCGCTTGTCGCAAGGGCCTGTTCCTGCATTTCGAGGAATTTGGCCGCGTTCCATATCTTCGTCGTGAAGTTGCGGCCGATCTCGAACTTTTCCTTGTTCACCTTCGTGTCGCATTCGAGCGATGTTATGAGCGCAATCGAGAAGCGCAGCGCATCGGCCGAATACTGTTCGATGAGTTCGAGCGGGTCGAGCGAGTTGCCTTTCGACTTGGACATTTTCGATCCGTCGGCCGCGCGGACTATCCCGTGTATGACGATATTCCTGAACGGCGGCTTCTTCATGAAGTGTATGCCCGCCATCATCATGCGCGCCACCCAGAAGAAGATGATGTCCTGCGCCGTCACGAGATCGCACGTGGGATAGTAGTAGTCGAGGTCTTTCGTCTTCTCCGGCCAGCCGAGCGTCGAGAACGGCCAGAGCCACGATGAAAACCACGTGTCGAGGACGTCGGGATCCTGCTCGAGATCGTCAAGCGTAAGCGAGGCATTGCCTGTTTTCGCTTTCGCCTTCTCCAGAGCCGCTTCGGCCGTCTCCGCCACGAAAACCGCTTCTTCGCCGCCTTTCAGATAATAGGCGGGGATGCGGTGGCCCCACCAGAGCTGGCGCGAAATGCACCAGTCCTGGATGTTCTCCATCCAGTTGAAATATATTTTGCTCCAGCGTTCGGGGACGAACTTCACTTCGCCCGACTTTACCGCCGCGATCGCCGGCTCGGCGAGAGGCTTCATCTTTACGAACCACTGCTTCGAAAGACGCGATTCTACCGTCTCGTGGCAGCGGTAGCAGTGGCCGACCTGGTTGTCGATATCTTCGACATGGTCGAGATAGCCGCCCGCTTCGAGATCCGCGACGATCGCTTTGCGGCATTCCCAGCGGTCCATGCCGCGGTATTTTTCGCCGGCGAGATCGTTCATGCGGGCGTCGTCGGTCATGATGTTGATTTCGGCGAGATTGTGGCGTTTCCCGACGAGGAAGTCGTTCGGGTCGTGCGCCGGCGTGATTTTGACGATGCCCGTGCCGAATTCGCGGTCGACATAGTCGTCGCTGATGACGGGGATTTCGCGCCCGGTCAGGGGGAGGACAACCGTTTTGCCGACGAGATGCACGTAGCGCCCGTCCTTCGGGTTGACTGCGACGGCGGTATCGCCGGGCAGAGTCTCCGGGCGTGTCGTCGCCACCATCACGTAGTCTTTGTACGGTTCGCCGGCGACGCCTTTCGCGCTGCCCGCGACGGGATAGCGCACATACCAGAAGTGCCCGTGGTTGGGCTCGTGCTCGACCTCGTCGTTCGCGAGCGCAGTTCCGCAGCGGGGACACCAGTTGACGATGTAGTTGCCTTTGTAGACGAGGCCCTCGTCATAAAGCTGCGTGAAAACCTTCGCGACGGCTTTCGAGCAGCCTTCGTCGAACGTGAAGCGCTCGCGCCGCCAGTCGGTCGAATTGCCGAGTTTGCGCTGCTGGTGGACGATAGTGCCGCCGTACTGTTTCTTCCATTCCCAGACGCGCTCGAGGAATTTCTCGCGTCCGAGATCCTGCCGGCGCTTCCCCTCTTTTTTAAGCGCCTTTTCGACGACGTTCTGCGTGGCGATGCCGGCGTGGTCCGTCCCCGGGAGCCACAGCGTATTGCGCCCCTGCATCCTGCGCCACCTGACGAGAATGTCCTGAATCGTCTGGTTGAGGGCGTGTCCCATGTGGAGAATGCCCGTCACGTTCGGCGGGGGAATGACTACGGAATACGGCGCACGCGCGTCCGGTTCTTCGTGGAAATACCCGTTTTTCTCCCAAATCTGGTACCATTTGGCCTCGGCGGCCTTGGAATCGTAATGCTTTTCCATGTTTTTTGTAGGCATCTTTTCTGTTTTTTGCAAAAGTCTCGATATTATACCATAATTTTTGAATTTTCGGGACAAGATGCGTAGAAATATGGTATAATACCCGACAATGCAAAGGTTTGAAACAGCGACAGCGAAAGCGTCGGTTCTGACAGAGGCGCTTCCATATATACAGGATTTCAAAGGATCCACGGTTCTCGTCAAAGTCGGCGGGTCTGTGATGGAGATCGAGGAAAACCTCGAAAGCCTCATGGACGATCTCGCCTTCATGAACGCGGTCGGGATAAAACTTGTCATAGTCCACGGCGGCGGCAAGGCGATATCGCGCGCGATAAAAGAATCGGGCCACGAGCCGGAGTTCAAAGACGGCCAGCGTGTCACCGACGCGTTCACGATGGAAATCGTGCGCAAAACATTGAACAATGTCGTAAATCCGGATATCGTCCGGCGGCTGCACTCGCGCGGCGCGAACGCGCAGCCGCTCCACGGCAACTGGCTTTTCGGCGCAAGAAAAATAACCGAGCCCGACCGCGGATACGTGGGCTTCATAGAGCATGTCGACACGCGAGCGGTGTCGGAGATGCTCGGCGCGGGCATAATTCCCGTCGTGACGCCGATAGGGACGGGCATAGACGACCGGCATCTTTACAACATCAATGCGGATATCGCCGCCGCCGCGCTTGCAAAAGCGCTGAAAGCGCGCAAATTCGCGCTCGTTTCGGATGTCCCGGGGCTTCTTAAAAATCCGGACGATCCGGCAACGCTTCTTTCGACGCTCCACCTTGATTCGGTTGCGAAACTCAAGGCGGACGGCACGATTTCGGGCGGCATGCTGCCCAAGATAGAAAGCTGCGAAGACGCCATACGCGCCGGGGTGCGCAAAGTGCACCTCGTCGACGGAAGAATGGCGCATTCGCTCCTACTCGAGATATTCACGCGCGAAGGCGTGGGAACGGAGATAACCCAATGAGCAAGGAAACAAAGACCAAAGCAATCCTCGAAGATTATTCGGCTGCGCTTATGCCGACATACGCCCCCTCGATCGTGGTGTCGAGCGGCAAGGGCGTTACGGTGCGCGACGCGGACAACATGAGTTTCTACGATTTTACGTCGGGCATCGGCGTCCACAATACGGGGCATTGCCACAAGAAAGTGGTCGAGGCCGTGCAGGCGCAGGCGGCGAAACTCATGCATTCGTCGAATATCTTCGCGAACGAGCCGGAAGTCAAGCTCGCGAAAAAGCTTGTCGGGCTTTCCGGGCTCGGAGGCAAGGTGTTTTTCTGCAATTCCGGCGCAGAGGCGAACGAGGCGGCGATCAAGCTCGCGCGCAAGTGGGGGTCCGCCAACGGCGGGCGCTATGAAATTGTGACTATGCGTCGCGGGTTCCACGGGCGGACGCTCGCGACCGTCGCGGCAACGGCCCAGGCGTGGTGCCAGGAGGGGTACGATCCCCTTCCCGTGGGATTCGCCTACGCCGATTTCAACGATATCGAATCTGTAAAAGCCGCCGTCAACGAAAAAACCGTGGCGGTGATGCTCGAATGCGTCCAGGGCGAGGGCGGCGTCACGCCGGCGACGGATGAATTCATCAAAGGCGTGCGCGAACTGTGCGATGAAAAGAACCTTCTTATGATATGCGACGAGGTCCAGAGCGGAATGGGCCGCACGGGCGACTGGTTCGCCTGGCAGGGTTACGGCGTCAAGCCCGACCTTTTCACCCTCGCCAAATCGCTCGCCGACGGCATTCCGATGGGAGCTCTCGTTTCCAACGAGAAGCTCGCCGACGTCTTTACGCTTTCCGCGCACGCTTCCACGTTCGGCGGCAATCCCGTGGCGGCGGCGGCGGCCAACGCCGTGATCGCCGTCATCGAGGAGGAGAATCTTCTCGAAAACGCGAAGAAGACGGGAGATCTTTTCCGCGAGGCGCTGCAGGGTTTTGCCGACAAGTACGACAAGATTCTCGAAGTGCGCGGTCGCGGCATGATGCTCGGCATGTCGGTGGATTGCGATCCACGGGAGGTCGTGGACGCATTGCGCGCCCAGGGGATTCTCGCCCTCACCGCAGGAGGAGGGACTGTTCGCTTCCTCCCGCCGCTCGTACTCGGCGAAGACGATCTCGAAGACGCCGTCGAAATGATGGGCGAGGCGTTCGACTCCCTCTGGGGAGAGTGAGAGCCGCGGCAATGGCAGGCGCTTTTCCGGGCCGCGTCTTTACCGACGCGAGGCTTCTCGAAGAGGCGTTGACGACGCCTTCGTGCAGGATGTCTTCGCCGGAAGTCAGAGACAACCAGCGTCTCGAGTTTCTCGGGGACGCCGTGCTCGGTCTTATTGCGGCAGAGTATGTTTTTTCGCTCTCGTCGTCGCTTGCCGAGGGGTCTTTGACTGTCGCCCGCGCCCACATGGTTTCGACCGGGGCGCTCAGCGCGGCGGCCAGGAGGGTCGGTATAGAGAAACTCCTTGTCCGGAACAAAGGCGCAAAAGAGGAAATCGGGTCAAAGGCGCTCGCCGACGCGGTGGAAGCGGTGATCGGGGCGGCCTATCTTGACGGGGGGCTCGAAGCGGCGAAAGAAGTATACGCTTCGCTCGGGCTCGAGGAGAACGCCGAGTACGACGACGCCGCGGCGAATCCGAAAGGGGCGCTGCAGGTTTGGGCGCAGGCCCTCAGGCCGCCGATGCAACCCGTGTACGAGCTCGTGTCGGTTCAGGGGCCTTCGCATCAGCCCGATTTTACCGCGAGAGTGTCGCTCGGCGCTTTTGGCTGCGCCGAGGGCAAAGCAGGTTCGCGCAAGGAAGCGGAGGCGGCGGCCGCAGCCGGGCTTCTCGCCCGGCTCGCCGGTTCCGCGGCCTCGGAAAAAGAGAACTGAGGATATATGAAAAAAGAAACAAGAGTGCGTTTTGCGCCGTCTCCGACGGGGAAAGTCCACATCGGGAACATCCGTGCCGCCATCTACAACTGGCTCTATGCGAGGCACACGGGAGGAAAATTCCTTCTGCGCGTGGAGGACACCGATCTCGAGCGGTCTACGCCGGAAGCCATACAGGTGCTTTTCGAGTGCATGAAATGGCTCGGCCTCGACTGGGACGAGGAGGTGTTCTACCAGACGAAGAACGTCTCCCGCCATCTTGAATGTGTCGAGAAACTTCTCGAGTCCGGCCATGCCTACAAGGTCGAAAAGACGTCGCGCGACGGCAAGACGGGCGTCGTCACGATGTTCAGGATGCCGAAAGAGGGCACTATAGAATTCGACGACATCGTCAAGGGGCATATGGCGAAAAAGGCCGAGGACATCCAGGATTTCGCGATCGTCCGTTCGGACGGATCGCCTATTTTCCACATCGCCAACGTCGTGGACGACATAGACCAGAGGGTCACGCACATCATACGCGGCGACGACCATGTCGAAAACACGTTCAAGCATATATGCATTTTCCGCGCGCTCGGCGCGGAAGTTCCGCGCTATGCGCATCTCTCCATGATCGTGAACCAGCAGGGCAAGCCGTATTCGAAGCGCGACGGTGCTGCGTTCGTCGGCGAGTACCGCGACGAAGGGTATCTCCCCGAGGCCCTTTTCAACTACCTGCTTCTTCTTGGATGGAATCCCGGAGACGACCGGGAGATTCTTTCGCGAGAAGAGATGGTCGAGCTTTTCGATCTGGCCAAGGTTCATGTGGCGGCGGCTAAATTCGATCTCAAGAAACTGCAGTGGATGAACGGCGAATACATAAAGAAGATTCCCGCCGCGCAGTTCAGGGACTATCTCGCCAATGCCGTCGGCGCCGGAGCGGCCCACACCGTTCCGCTGCGAGCGGACATCGCCGACGAGCGCGGCCGCACGGCCTGGTGGGATTATCTCGCCGGGCAGATCCAGGTGCGCACAAAATTTTTGAAAGATGCGCCAGATGCGGTAAGATGCTTCGTTTCCGACGATTTCCCTGTTGACGAAAAGGCCGTCGAAAAGCGCCTCCGGAAGCCGGGCGCGAAGGATGCCCTTCTCGAAATAGCCGGACGGTTTGAAGTTGTTCCCGCCGGAGATTGGAAAGCGGAGAAACTCGAAGCGATAGTAAAAGAACTCTCGCAGGGCGCAGGCATGGGGCCGTGGGTCCACCCGGTGCGGGTTGCCGTTTCGGGCCGCGGCGAAGGCATCGGGCTTTTCGAAATGCTCGAGCTTCTCGGCAGAGAAAAGACGCTTTCGAGGCTTTCGCGCGCGGCTGCGGCGCTTTAGGATTATTGTTTCAGCTTGAATCCGGTTCCGGTGAATCTTGCGATTTTCCGGCCGGAATCGTCTTCTATGTCTACATTCACGACGCACGAGGATCTGCCGTCTTTTATGTAGCTTGCCGTGGCGGTAAGGCGCCCTTCTTTTGCCGGCGCAAGATAGTTGATGCTCACCTGCTGCGCGACCGTCGTCCTGTTTCTGTCATTCGTCAGCATGGCAAAGGCAAAGTCGGCCAGCGTGAAGATCGCGCCGCCCATCACGCCGCCTACCGCATTTTTGTGACGCGGCAGAACCGTCATGACGGCTACGGCGCATTTCTCGTCGAGCGCCTCAACGCTTATTCCGTTTTCCGTGGCGAATTTATCGTTTGCGAAGAAAGCCTTCGCCTCTTCTATCGTATCGAAATTTTTCATATGTTGTTTTCTTTGTCCAGTATATGGGCGCATATTATAATGATTTTTTGCATAAATAGCAAGTTAGCACTCCTCTACACGATCTGCACGGCCATTCTTCCAAATGGCTTCGCCGTATAAATGACGCATAATATTAAAGGCTTATTTTCAAATTTGGAGATTTCTGCTATAATACACAGGCAATGAATGAAAATATAGATATAGTTGTGATTGGAGGAGGTCATGCCGGCGTAGAGGCCGCCCTTGTGGCGGCCCGAATGGGTGTAAATACGCTGCTTGTTACCGCTCAAAAGGATGCGATTGCCAAAATGCCGTGCAATCCTGCGATTGGCGGCCTTGCGAAGAGCCACCTCGTCTATGAACTTGATGCCCTCGGCGGCGAAATGGGCCGCAACGCAGACGCCACCGCCCTTCAAGCCAAAATTCTGAATATGAGCCGCGGCCCGGCTGTAAGAGCGACCCGTGCGCAGTGTGCCAAGCGAGAATATTCCCTTAGAATGCAATGTGTTGTCGAAAGGCAGAAGAATCTCAC
>JAFWBO010000091.1 GCA_017507065.1 Kiritimatiellia bacterium
GACGTGTACGCAAGCGCCCCCGTCACTTTCACGGTGGCGCCAAGCGTCATCCACCGCGGGAGCGGCGTTTCGAGCGGGCACGGCAGCTCCACCTGAAAGACATACTCCCCTTCGCCGACGAGAAGCAGAGTGTTGTTCTCGCGCCGCATTATGTCGCGCACTATGCCCTCGGTGGAAAGGACTTCGCCGTAAAGCGACGAATTGCCGTACGGCATTATATTCGCGAAAAGCTCCGGAAGTTCGATATGGCGCACGTCCGGCGGATTGCCGCCGACGCTTTCGATTTTGATTTCAGCGCCGCCGAGCCTGTTTTTGAGCGAAATCTCGCGCCGCCCAGAAACCGAGACGAAGTCGCCCAGACGCACGTCGGCGCCTTCGCCGCGTTCGACGCGCCAGTTGGCCCCGTCTTCCGAACGCATGAAGAAAAACGGCAGGTCTTCCCTTTCGAATGTCACGACCCCTGAAAAATTGGTGAGGGCCGCCGCCAGAACTATCGCCGGGAACATCACGCTCTCAAGATCCCGAGCCCGTACGCCTTTCCTACGGCACTCGTCGCGTTGGGGCAGCCGAGCTTGTTCATTATGCCCTTGAGGTGGGTTTTGACCGATTCCGCCCCGATGCCGAGAGCTTCGGCGATCTGCTCGCGCTGTCTGCCCATGGCGACAAGTCTCAAAACGTCTGTTTCGCGTGCGGTGAGAGGCGAGGGGGACTGCTTGAATTCGACCGACTCGAATCCTTCCCCGCCCGCTACGATGCTCTGTATTGCTCCGGTGAGGCGCGCGAGATCGACATCCTTGGGGAGATACCCTTTCGCTCCGAGTTTTTCCGCCCGCGCCTCTTCCTCCTTGAGCGGCATGCCGGCGAGAAGAAGAACTTTCAGCCCCGGCACGGCGGCCACGGCCGCTTCGAGGAGCGCGAAACCGTCCATAACGGGCATGCGCACGTCGCTCAGAAGAATATCGGGCTTGAGCGACGAGACCGCATCGAGAGCGCTCTTGCCGTCCTCCGCGAGCGCCACCACCTCGAACCCGCCGGCGCTCGAAAGCATGGCCTCGAGCCCTTCCCTCACCATCGGGTGGTCGTCTGCCACGACTATTCTGATGTTTTTCACAGTTTTTCAAACACTCCGTTCTTGATCGCCCAGTCGCTCCCTTCACAGAGATACTTCGTGAGCCTTTTGAGATCGTCCTCTGTAGTCCCGTGCTTCGGGAACCTTATCACCTCGACGTGCGTGTCGCAGAAAACGACGTGCGCGGCCCAGTCGCGGCCGGTCTTGTGGTTGAAGCCGATCCGCTCGCCCTTCGCGTACTGGAGCACGCTGTCGCATTCCGTTCCGGGCGCGGTGGAATACTTGGGATCGGCGCAGCCCGGAAGTTTCGTCCAGTTGAGCTCGGCGAACATTATCGTCTTGTCCGGCCGGGCTATGTCGCCGTATCCCTTGTCCGGCGGACCTCCGTGGAAGCCGCCGTCTTTTTCCTTCGACTGCCATCCGAACGTGGAATTCATCACGTAGCTCCAGTTCGGCATGTTTTTAGACTTGAGCTTTTCGCGCACCGCTTTTTTATGTTCGGGGCAGATGTACATCTCGCGGTTCCCCTTCACCGCCCACCAGAGCGTTCCGCGTTTGAGGCACACGCCGCACTTGTTGTCTTTCTCGCCGCCGCTGCTCACTTTGTCGTTGTTGTAGGACGAAATGTACCATGACGGGAAATTGTCTTTGACGAGCGATTTTCTGATCGAGCCGTCGTTGCCGTGGTACGCGCCGGAAGAATACCAGCCGATCCATCCCTGGGCTTCGTAGAACTTGTAGATGAAATCGCTGCCGGTATAAACCATCTCCCAGTGTTCGACCGACCCCGCCATCGGATACGAGCCGCCGTTCATGGCGACCGAAACGGCCGCCGTCGAAAGATTCCTCAAGTTCGCCAGGCACTTCGCCGAACGGGCGGAAGCCGACCCGCCGTTGATCGCTTTCACCAGAACGCCCATGAGAACGGATATTATCAGAATGACGACCAGAAGCTCCAGCAGCGTAAAACCTTTTTTCGACGCTTTCATTTCAAAACTCCGCGCTATTCAAACTGTCTGTAGAAAAGAACCCTCGTTCTGTGGGGATAGCCGTTGTTCACGCCAGTCGGCGCAGGATCGCGCCAGACGAGGCCCACGGCCCTCGCGCCGAGCTGCGGAGGCATTTTCCGCAAATCTCCCACGCCCATCATCATCGGCTCGGCTCTTGCGAAAACGAGGAAGAGCTGCTGCTTTGGCTCGATGCAGTCGCGCCAGAAGCCGTAGAGAAACTTTTTGTCTGCCGCCCAGAAACGGCTCTCGCCCATCGAAAGAGGAATGCTGCAGAGGCTGCCGGGCGCGCCGAACCAATCCATCTCCTGCCACGCCTTCTTCCAGTCGCGGTCGGGATTGTCCTCGCTGCGCACGTTGGCCATGTAGCGCGATGCGACCGCTTTCACGTCGCTCCACGAAATCGGCGTTTCTGCCGTCCACTCGTTGTAGGCGTATTTGGCGTTGAACTCTTTGGCCGTCATTCCGAAATAGTATGGCGCCGAACTCGTTTCGTCGACCTTGTTGGTGGAGGCTCGCTTCCAGTCTATCGGAGTGTCGGCGAATACCGACACGAACGCGTTCAGATTGTCGGAATACGGCGTCATCTTGAAATTCGTGGAATCGTTCGTCCACGGGAGTTTCTCGAAAGCGGCATAGTCGTCGGAATCGCCTTTGAGATGATCGGCCGGGAACGTATCGGGCAGAGCGGAGTAGTTCTTCCACACCAGAGACTTGTTGAGCGTGTCCTCGAACGATCCCGGCAGGGAATAGCGCACCCCGGACACGGAAGGAGACTCGTACCACCCCGTCTGGAGCACCTCGGAATTCTCGAGATTGTTGAAGCGCGGCAGATGCATGAGCTCGTACTTGCTCTGCATATAGGCAGAATCGCTCGTCGCCATGAATATGTCGCCGTCCTTGCCGCCGAGTTCCTTGCGGCACTGCGCAAGCCATCCTGCAACGCTCAAATCGCCGTCTGCCTTGAACCAATGCTCCGGGGCGTGGTTGTAGCGCGGATCCGAGACGTATACGGCCTTGGGAGTTATATTGACATTCACCTGCCCGGCCGCGGACCGCATGGCAAGACGGTAGAGCCCGGAGAGGGAAAATTCGAACTTTCCATCGTTTTTCGAATCGGAAAGCCCGGTGTCGAAAAGCATGAGAGGATATGCGTTGCCGAGATACCTGTTCGCTATGTCCCTCATGCCGGGGTCGTTGTCGGCCGTGCCGAGATGCTCTTTGTCGTCCATCACGCACGCCGGC
>JAFWBO010000092.1 GCA_017507065.1 Kiritimatiellia bacterium
CACCTCTCCTGTTCCGCTTCCGCCGAATTTGAATTCTCCGTTCGTCATGACATCCCTTTCTCAGAAACTGTCAAACTCGCAAACTGTTAAACTGATTCTACTTGCAAACTTGTTTTGGGTTGGTGAAGTTGTGAAGTTTTAGAGTTTGACAGTTTGACAGTTTGGCAGTTGGACAGTTGGACAGTTATACAATTATACAATTTTTATTGATGGCGGAGAGGGAGGGATTCGAACCCCCGGACCCTTTCGGGTCAACGGTTTTCAAGACCGCCGCGATCGACCGCTCCGCCACCTCTCCTGTTCCGCTTCCGCCGAAGCGGACGCATATTATATCATTTTTTCTTCGCGAGTGCAGGATTGACCGGCGTGTTTTTCACTTCCTCGACGATTTTCGCCGCGAGATCCGGATTTGCCTTGAGATATTCTATCGTCGCAAGCGAGCCCTGCGCGAGCTGTTCGTCGCCGTAGGAAAGCCAGCTGCCGCGCTTTTCCACGATGCCGCGCTGGAGCGCCGCGTCAAGGACGGAGCCTTCCCACGAAATGCCGCAGGCGTAAAGAATGTCGAACTCCGCTTCGGTGAAAGGCGGAGCGACTTTGTTCTTCACCACCTTCACGCGCGTGCGGTTGCCTACGACCTGGCCCGCCGTGTTCTTTATGGCGCCGATCCTCTGCACCTGCAGACGGCACGAGGCGTAGAACTTGAGCGCCTTGCCGCCGGGCGTCGTCTCGGGATTGCCGAACATTACGCCGATTTTTTCGCGCACCTGGTTTGTGAAAATGCAAAGCGTCTTCGTCGTCGCGAGAACGCCGGTGAGCTTTCTCATCGCCTGCGACATTAGACGCGCCTGGAGCCCCATGTGGCTGTCGCCCATGTTGCCGTCGATCTCGGCCTGGGGCGTGAGCGCCGCCACGGAATCTACGACAATGACATCGAGCGCCCCCGACTTGCACAGCTGCTCGCAGATGGTGAGAGCCTCTTCGCCGCTGTTCGGCTGGGAGACGATGAGATCGTCGAGATTGACTCCTATTTTCTTCGCATACTGCGGATCGAGAGCGTGCTCGGCGTCGATGAACGCGGCGACGCCCCCCGCTTTCTGCGCATTAGCCACGACATGAAGCGCGAGCGTCGTCTTGCCTGACGACTCCTGCCCGTAGCATTCGACGATTCTTCCGCGAGGGAGGCCGCCGACGCCGAGCGCCATGTCGAGCGACAACGCTCCCGTGGATATGACGGGGATTTCTTTCACTTCCTGGTCGCCGAGGCGCATGATCGACATTTCGCCGAACTCTTTGCGTATCTGGCTCATCACCGCGTCAAGCGCGGTGTTGCCCGTCGTGGTCTTCTTGGCCGCCTCTTTCTTCTCTGCCATTTCTGCTCCTTGATGTTGTTAAACCTATTTCACGCCGTCTTCGCCCTTCACGGCCCAGAACTTCTTCGCCGTCGAAGACTCGACCTCGAACATGAATTCGCCGTCGCTCACGAGATTTGTGACTGCGACGGGCGCGCCCCATGCCGCGGCCGTACCCGCCGACGCCGCCGGAAGCGGAACGTCGGAGGCGTAGAGCGAATACGTGCAATACCCGACGCCTGGCGCGAGCGTGAGGCGCCATTTGCCGTCAGGGGTCTCGACTATCGACGTGAAGGTGAAAGGCAGGCAGGGAATCGTTTCCGGCTTCCCCTCTTCATCGGCGGTTGCATCCAACGTGCGGTATTCGGCTCCGTCGCCGGCGACGAATCTCCCCGACGGATCGACCGCATCGCTCCAGACGAGCAAGGCTCCGGCGCTGTTCGTCACGACGACTCCGACGACGTCTCTCGAATCGTGCGTGAAGCGGCCCGCGGATTTCAAAAGCTCGTTCGTTGTGGCACGCTCCAGATATTCCGCCGACACTTTTCCGAAAATGTTCGTATCGGCGTACGTGCCTTCTATATATCCTATCGCGCCGGACGCGAGCTCTCCTTCGAGAATTATCGTACAGCCGTGTTCCTCGGCCTTGATGTCTGAAGCCATGAGATTGCTCGGATTCCCGTCGAGATCGGTATTGCCGTATATTCCGACGCTGCCGGAGACGTACGCGACAGTCTTGTTGGCGAGCGCCACTCCGCCGCCCCTGTATGCAGCGCATCCCGTGACGATGCCGCCTCTGAGATACACCGTTCCTTCGTCGACGAGCACGCCGCCGCCGCATCCCGTTCCTTCGCTCACGTTGACGTAATAGTTGATGCAATTCGATATCTCGGATCCAGGCTCCATCGTAAAGACGCCCCTCTGGACGGCCACCGCGCCGGCCGCGCGCGAACCTCCGCCCGCGAGATCCCTTATTTTCGCGCCCGCCGCGAGCGTTATCGAGCCGCCCACCGTGCGCAGATATGCGTTCGTGCCGCCGGATCCGGCGACATCGCCGTCGGCCGCGGAAAGGACTATGTTCGTAAGCACGAGCGAAGAGCGTTCGGCGACATCGAGCGTAAGCGAGCCGCGCCTCGAGACGGTGAAACCGCGCCCGTCCAGAACAACCGATCCGCGCACCGGCACGCGCCCTTCGGCCGAAGCGGTGGAAAGGGAGTTCGTGAAATCTATATCGTGCAGAAGTTCAATCAGAACGGATTCGTCCTCTTTAAGGAGAGAGAGAGCGGCGACAAGGGTTTGATAGCATGCGCTCTCCGAGCCTGCTTTCGTCATGCGCACGTCGGCCAGCTCTTCCGGGACGCTCTTCTCGCTCTTGTCGGCCGCTTTCCACACAAGGAGCGTTTCGTTCGTCTCGCATACGGCAGGTTCGAAATCAAGAGGCTTCTGAGACTGCACAATCGCGGCAAGCGTGCGCTCGTCGGGGCCGGTCCAGCCGTCGAGCCGGGCGCAGACTTCGCCCTCGGCCATATTGGGCGTCGCGTAAGATATCCCCACGCATCCCGAAAGCGGAGATTTTACGTTCAAAAGCGATTTGTCGCCGGAGCCGAAATACACGTCATCGGAAACTTTCGTATTGTTGCCGGAAGTGTTGCCCTGCGCCACGGCGGAGCCGGACACGTTCACGACGGCGC
>JAFWBO010000093.1 GCA_017507065.1 Kiritimatiellia bacterium
CTTCGCGTACGGCTCAAACCTCAACCCAGAACGGATGCGCCGCCGCATCCCCGACGCAAGGCCCGTGGGACGGGCTACGTTGCGCGGCTGGCGTCTGGTCGAGCGTCTCTACGCCGACATCGAGAAAGCCCGTGGCGGGCGCGTTGAGGGCGTCCTCTACCTCGTCACGCCCACGGAGCTTCGGCGGCTCGACGCCTACGAGGGCTACCCGAACATCTACAACTGCGTCAAGGTCATCGTCCACGCCGAGCTGATGGGCAATCGCATGACGCGCTACCGCATTCCGGCCTTCACCTACGCGATGACGCCTTCGACGCGGAAGGAGCGCGACGGCAAGCCCTATCCGGAGGACTACCGCATCGTGTGCGCGACGGGAGCGAGGTATTGGGGACTGCCTAACGCCTTCGGCGCGTTGAAGCCCGAAAAGGAGAAGAGGTCGTGGTTCAGGCTCGGTGGCGGCTCGTGAAGCCGTCGGAGCGGATCGAAAGATTTATGAAAATACCCGCTGGATATGATTGACGCAATACGCCATAATGTCGGACGATGGGATAGGGACTCGATTCGCGCCCCCCGTGGGGGCTCGGCAAGTGAGCACCACGTCTATTATGGCGTATCCGCCGAATCATATCAAGCGGGTAAAAGCATATTTTTCAGAAAAATATATTCAGATACCCGCTGGATATAGTCACGGAACTACGCCATAATGTGCGGCGTTGAAAGGCCACGGTGGCCAATCGCAAAGCAAAGGAAAGCAAAGCAATGAAAAAGCATAAAGCAAAGGCAGCGAGAGCGGACGGCAAAAAGGAAAAGGTCAGGGATTGGCTCCTGCGGGAGCATCCCGAAGAGGAGACCATGATCGGGGACTTCTCGAAGACGGTCACCTTCCAGGAGGTGGCCGACCGCATGAGGGCGGGCGAGGAGTTCTACGAAATCTGCGACTGCGGCGAATCGGTGCAGCGGGAATACTGCTTCGGCCGGATGGCCGAGCTTTTCGGGACCAACTACGAGTATTGGTACCGGACTTGGCTCGACCGCAAGCCGCCGACGAGCCTCAAGCCCCGCGTTCCGAGGCGGACGATTGGCAAGTACGTCCTTGTGACGAGAATCACGAAATAGCGACCCCGGCGGCGGGGACGGCGCATCGCCGCAACCCCGCCGCCGACACACGGAGAACCGAAATGAAGAAGAGCGAATACGAAATCAAGGTGACGGGAACGACTGGCAACTGGACGTTCGGAACCGTCCGGCGAGCCGGCGGCGGCGAGACCTTCGTCTTTCAGGCCAAGCACTACGATGAACCCTCGCGATTCGGCATCGACGGCGGTCGCGTCAGCAAGCTCTGCATCCGCAGGGACGGCGTTGCGAAGGATGTCATCGCCTACGAACGCGGCTGGCTCGTCGAGCCGCGCACAAAGGCGCACAGAGGCCTCCTGGCGGCGTTGAAGGAGAGATTCAACTAAACACCCAAGCGGGCGCGGCAAGCCGCACAGCGCGGCCTGTCGCGCCCCACAAGCGAAAGGAAAGAGAATGAAAACCGAATGGATTGTAACGGAGACCTCGCCCTACAGCGGCGAGAAGCCAGTTCGGACGGCCTACCCCAGCGTCGAGGAGGCGCGGGCGGCAGTCGAAAAGACCATCTGCGAACTGCTGGCCGGAGACAGCCCGCATTTCGATCCGGCTGACGTATACTGGCCGGACGAGAACCGAGCCTGCATCGGTGACGAGATCACTTGGAAAATCGAACCACACGAAACACCAACCAGAAAGGAGAACACCATGAACAAGCTAAAGAATGAAGTCCGTGCGATCATCGAGAACTACAATCCGAAGGCCGACTTCGAGGAGACGATTCTCAAGCTCGCGTCCGTCGGCTACAAGATGGAGGAGACCCTGATGCACACATAAAACGAGAACACTTTGTTTCCGATTGCTTTTGGCGCTGGGTGTCAGTCGATGCCCAGCGCCTTATGCTGTTCCGCCCAGAGGGGCGTCTGGAGCTTCATGAGCGTTTCGAGCGAAACGTGCGGCAAGTCTCCTGCGGCGATCTTCTCCACGATGTACGGCGAGAGGTAGCCGAGGCGGATGACCCGCGTGAGGTAGGACGAGTCTATGCGCAGATGCTCCGCCATCTTGAACCTCGTCGGGAAGCGGTCGCTGGCGGCAATCCTTCGCCACAGGACGCCCAGAGCGACCGTCTGCACGGTCGCAAGCTCCTTGTTGCGTTCTCGGTTGCGTCCGTCCTCCCGCGCGAACAGACGGCCTCCTGCGGGCGTTCTGGTGAACGTCAGCGGGACGTGCGCCACGAGCGTTCCGTTCGACATGGCCTTGTAGGTTGTGTTGTCAGGCATGGTTTCTCATCTCCTCCGCTATCTGCTTCGCGCCGTTGGTGTTGAAGAATATGTCGAGGCCGTCCTCGCTCAAGCGCAGCTCCCGGATGAGGGCGTGTACTATCCGGGAGCGTTCGACCGGGTAGAGCTGCTCGATGAAGTCTGCGAGGTTGCCGAGAGTGTCCTCGGTCGCGTCCTTCAGCTCCGGCTTCAGTTCGGCGAGCATCTTGTGGAACGTGGGCGTGGTGAGAATCTTGCCGAGTTCGTTCCACACGGGGCGTTCCAGCTCCTTCGACGAAATGACGCGAACCGGGCAGGTCGGCACGGCGCGGGCGTGGTCTTTGACGCACCGGTAGTAGATGAACCGGCGTCCCGCCTTCATCGTGTAGCCGGGCGTCATGAGGCAGTTGCAATGGCCGCATTTGAGGATTCCCCTGAACTCGGCTATCGACTGCATTCTCTGCGAGGCTTCGCGGTCGGCTGTGTTCTCCGCCGCAACCTTGCGCGCCAGCGCCCACTGTTCGCTCGTGACGAGCGGCGTGTGGATTCCCTTGTACTCGATGCCCTCGTAGGCCACAAGCCCCTTGTAGGCGATGTTCTGGAGGATTTTGTAGACGTGCCGCGTCAGCCACGGAGTCCCCGGCTCCTTGGGTCCGAACCGGTCGTTCAGCTCTTTTGCGACCTGCTTGGCGCTTTTGATGACCGGGTAGCGCTCGAAGATGAAGCGTATCGACTCGGCCTTCGTCTCGTCCACGACGAGTTCCGAATCCTCGTTCTTCTTGTATCCGTATGGGGTCGCGGCGGCAGACCAGCGTCCGGCGGCTCTCGCGGCGCGGAGCTGTCCGAGGATGCGCTCGGAGTCCATCTCGCGCTCCAGCTCGGCGAAGTCCATCATGATGCCGGTGGTTGCGCGTCCGGTTGAGGTCTTGAGTTCTATCGACTGCGTGGCGCAGGCGATTTCGACGCCGTGCTGGCGCAACTCGTGTTCGATATTCCAGAAGTCGCGCTTGTTGCGGTTGATGCGGTCGAGCTTGTAGATGACGATGATGTCGATCTCGCCGTTGCGGACATCGCGCATCATCCTCTGGAAAGCCGGGCGGTCGGTCGTGCCGCCGGAAAAGCCGCCGTCCTCGAACACCTGCCCCGTGTACTGCCAGCCGTCCCCGGCGTGGCTCTCGATGAACCGGAGGCAGGTGTCGCGCTGTGCGTCGATTGACGTGTAGTTGCGGTCGAGACCTTCGGAACTCGACTTGCGGCAATAGATGACGCACCGTCTTGTGGCTGCGCTCACGGGCGTTTCTGTCCTCTGCTGCGGCATGGCTATCTCCTCTCCTTGAGGGGCGGCATATGGAAGAACTCGCGCCCGTTCCAGTTGGACCCGGTGATGAGCTTTGCGACCTCGGAGGGCGAGTGGTACATCTGACCCTCGTATTCGTACTGCCTGCCGCCCCGGTAGACGAGGACGTACTTCTTGCCGTGCCATTCACGCACGTACTGCGCTCCCGCCGCATGGGGCTCTCGCTCATTCTTTTTGCCCTCGCGCTTTTCGAGGGCGTCGTTCAGAATCTCCGCCGTCTCGGTTCCGACCGTCTTGCGGTAGTGCCGCTCCTGCAACTTGTAGATGATTTCCGAGCGCAGGCTGGCGGTAGAGCGCGTCGAGTTCTCGCCGAAGAAGTGTCCGTAGCGGGCTCGGAGAGCCTGCGAATCCATCCGCGAGACCGCATTGATCTCGGTCAATAGGGAATTGGGCAGGCTTTCCATTTACGATGCCTCCTTTTGAACACGACGCTTCTCGGCAAGGCGCGCGATGGCGTCTGCCATCACCCGCGCGGCATCGAGAAGGCTCTCTTGGACTTTCTGGTTGCTTTCCATGACTTCATCTCCTTTGGCATTCTCTATCACCGCCTCCGGGCAGGAGGTAGCGAGATTCCGCCAACAAAATTCACTACCGCATATACTGGCGTATATTCGCCGACATATCCAGCGGGAATAGTGACTATTTTCGGAGTGTGCGGATGCCTGCTCTATCTCTATCATACTTGACATCCCAAACAGGACAACAGAGAAGAGAAGTCGCGTTCCACCCAATAATACAAGGGCTTTCGGGTTTTGGACGGCATCCGAAAAGCAAATAGGGTTTTCGCCAGGAATAGAGGACGCCTGCGGAGAGAGACGGAGAGCGAGTCCCTATAACGGCAGGGCGGTATAGCGAAAAAGCCCCAAACACGGGGCTTTATTGCGATGCGGGAAACCGTGCCGTTTTGGACGGCGCAAGAGTCCCTAAAATATTGGTGGAGGTGAGGGGAGTCGAACCCCTGTCCGAAACGGCATCACCCGAGCTTCTACGCGTGTATTGCACCATTGATCTCGGAAGCGGTATGCCGATGCACGGGCTTATCCGTTTCCATCCGTTCGGTTCGGCACCCTGCAGCGTCCGAGCGGAGAACCCTGCAGCGTGGCCTGCTGTATAATGCCTCGGCGCTCAGCAGACATCGGCGCTCCGGCATCGCGGCCGTTTACTTAGGCGGCGAGAGCGTAATCGTTGTTCGCAATTACTTTTTTCCCTCGTTTTTTACGTGGCCGACGAGGATCCACGACGCGCAACCCGACCTCAACACATTCCGTCGAAACCGGATCACCCCCAGAAAAACATGGCGAAATTATAGCAAATCACCCGCGCCAATTCAAGACCCAATGCAAATTTTCACGCCTAAATAAAACATGACGCCGGGCATCGGATAACCGGGAAAATATTCATAATGGCTGTTCGTGAAATTTTCAACCGCCGCATACGCCTCCGAACCCGCCGGCAGAAATCCGTCGAGCGCACACGAAAGACGCGTGTTGAAAACAAACGCGTCGCCCGTCTTCTCCAGCCGGGCGCTGTCGGACGACGAACGCGTCGAATACGCATTCATAGATCCTATATACTCTCCGTCGACGTTCCATTTCACTCTTTCGCATATCCGCCACGAAACACCCGCCGAAAACGACCACTCCGGAAGCCTCGAAACCGGATGCGTGTGCGCAACCGTCCAAGCGCCTCCGGCAAACAACGATGCACGGCCGTCGAAAAGCCCCAAATGCGCCGACCCCTCCAGGCCGCTGCTCTCCATGCCGCCGGCATTGACATATCCCCAGGCCGTCCTGTCTATCCTGTCGGCCACCCTCGTGTGGAAAAACACGAGCGACGCTTCGCCGTCGTCACCATGCACCTTGCCGCCGCTCGAGAAATAATCCATCTTTTCGGCACCGAGCGCATGCTTCGCAAAATCATCCGAAACGGCGCGCGTGTAGATCCCTGGATAATGGATGCCGCGCTCCGCGTTCGCGAAAATCTCGAGCGTGTCGCGCCACGACACTTTCAACGCCCCGCCCGGCCCCCACTCGTTTTCATAGACGCTGTGCATAAAAGCCCGCGCTCCGGCCGACGGCTCCAGCTTCCAGTCGCCGCCGGCGCCGTCGAGAGGAATCGAGCCGGACGCGCCGGCATACGGCATGACGGAAACGAATCTCGCCTTGAATCCCGACACTCGCGCTCCATCGGAAAATCTCGTGTTCGCCGTATGCCCGCCTTCCGAAGATGCATCGATCGATCCGATCAGCGAAAAATATTCGTTCGGCGAAATCTCGTATCTGTTCCTCGTGCCCCAGTTGAGCCAGGTCGTGTCCGCCGTGCCTGCCGGCGAAAAAAGATTTCCGTCCACAAGATGGTCCTTGCGCCATTCTATGGACCCGTGCTCCACGTACACGAGCGAATATCCCTCTATCCAGTCCCGCGCGGTATCGAACCTGACCGCATACATATCGGTCGAAAGATCGAACCTGTCGAAGCGGGGCTTCGCCGCGCCCTTTCTGCCCGGGTCTTCCACGGAACTGTCGGTGCGCCGGTATATGAACGCCGCGCTCTCCGTTTCCGAAAGATCGGCGCCTATGCGGGCGAAAGCCGACGAGAGCGTCGCCTTGGAATGCTCGCGCGCTCCATCCGACCGCTTGAAAGAAACGCCGCCGTAGACATCGCCCGCGCCTTCCTTCGCACCGCCGGAAAACGAAGAGAGAAAAGTGGAGAAACGCCCGTACGCCGTGTTCATCTCCCCTTCGAAACCTTCTTCGCGGCGGCGGCGCGTCTCGAGCTCCACCGAAGCGAACGCGCCGGCCGTGCGCGAAAGCTGCGGATGCTTGCGCACCGTCACCGATTCGGCGAAATCTATCGGCACCGAGTCCATGAGAGGATGTCCCCATACGCCCGATTCTCTCGGCACTCCGTCGGAATAGATGCGCACTTCCCCCCCGGGCCGAGACGTCCCCGCCCCGCGCACGTAAACGCTGCCTCCCTGTCCGCCGCCGTAGCTCCCTATCGGGGAATATCTCGATATCGACACTCCCGGTATCTGGTGCAACGCCGTCTGAAGATCCTGCGCGGCAAGAGAATCGATCTGCCTGCGAGAAACGAAAGAGCTCTGCGAACCGTCGCGGCCTATAAGCTCGCCTTCGGTTATCGGCGTGGCCGAAACGAGAACCGTTCCGACAGAAGCGGCGGAACGAGTCCGCCCGGCATCTCCGTCGGCGGCCAGCGCGGCCGTGCCGGCGAATAACACCGTCAAAGCCAGTCCGGCCGGCGCAGACGAAAAACCGCTTTCCATTCTATCTGAATCCGAGTATTTTGTGCAACTGAACCGACAGCGCCCATCTGTCTCCGAGCTTGGCGAGGACGCTCTTCGCCGCGGCAAAATCGATTTTACCGTCGCGTTCGCAAGGAGAAACATACCAGTCTGTCGCCGAAATGCGCTTTTCGAGGCCGGAGCAGAACGCGGCCGCGTCTTCGGACGAAGCGACAACTCGCACTTCATCGGCTTCTTCGAGAACGAGACTTTCCGGATATTCCGCCTTGGGAGAGCAAGCCACATAATCTACAAAAGCAAGCCACGGGGCCCGGACAGTGCCGTTCGTCTCCACGGCGATCCAGAACCCGCGCTTCTTCAGTTCCGCCACCAGCTCTTCGACTCCCGGCACCGCCGCAGGCTCGCCGCCGGTGAGAACCACCCTGCCGCATGAAAGCGACTCCGCTTCGTCGGCGATTTCCTCCGCGCTCGCCTCGAAACGCGCGGTCTTGTCGGTGTCGCACCATGGACAGGCGAGATTGCATCCGGCAAAACGCACGAAAACGCAGCGTTTGCCCTGGTTGCGCCCCTCCCCCTGGAGAGATTTGAAAATCTCGACGAGGCGGTATTTCACAGCTTGCCGAGCAGGTTCCTTATTGAACGCTCTCGCGCTTCTATCGATTCGCACAGCCTGAACTGCACGCGGGCGCGGTTGAGGTTCTGCTCCGGCCGCGACGTCTTGAAGTAGACGTTGCCGGCGAGATAGTCGCGGAAAAACCTCAATCCGAGCTCGAACGGCAGAAGCCTGATGGAATCGTAGAGATATGCGCGGTCGGCATCGGTCATGAACGAACCGGCTTCGCGCATGTATCCCTTGCAGAACGCAGTGCAGAGATCTTCGTCGAATACGACCTTCGAAAGATTCTGCTCCTCCTCGCCCGCCGGGTTGCATATCGAGCGCAGCGCATCGCCGAAATCTACATGGACGAGCCCGGGAGAAACGGTGTCGAGATCGATCATCGCGGTGCCCTTGCCCGTGACGTCGTCGATCATTATGTTGTTGACCTTCGGGTCGCCGTGGAACATTCTGCGCGAAAGCTCGCCCCTGGCCACGGCGCCTTCGAGACAAAGCGCGAACGAACGCCTTTCGTCGATGAACTTCGCAAGCCTTTTCGCCTCCATCGAAGCGCCCAGAAGCGCTTTCGCCTCCGGCGTGGCGAGCGTTGCATCGTATTCGGCGAGATAGCCGCTCGTGACATGGAAACCGGGAAGCGGATCTTTAAGCACCGACGGATCGAGGTCGCTTATGAGGTAGTGGAAATGCCCGAGCGCGGCGCCGCATTCGAGCGCGTGTTCCGGGCCTTGCGCCACATCGAACGCATGTGCCGACATTATTCGCGTTATGACGCGCCATATGTCGCCTTTCTCGTCCACGACATAGTCGGAAGAGTCTTTCGCCTTGATGATCCGCGGCATCTGCCACACCCTGTCGTCGCGGCCGGCCACGGCATCCGCCTCGAGCTTCTCGTGGCAATGGCGCGTGACGGCATGCATGTTCTCCATGATCTCTTCCGGATGCGGGAAAACGAGGTTGTTGACCTTCTGGAGCACCACCTGGTTCTCGGTGAAAGTGTTCCGGTAAATCGCGAGATACGTATCGTTTATGTTGCCGTTGCCGAACTGCGTCAATGCAACGAGACGCCCTTTTACGTTGAATTTGTCCATGAGAATCGTCAGATCCATCTGCCGCCTCCTTTCTTTTTTCCGCCACGCGCCCTGCGCCCGGACGAAACGGCCGGGACGAAATCGATCCTGCGCGTTTTCGGATCGACCCTGTCGAGCATAACATCCATTTCATCCCCCGTGCGCCAGCTTTCGCCGCCGGGCGCGGAAAGAGAAGAATCGCTGGAATTGAAAATGACGTATCTGCCGGAAAGACTGCTTATGTGCACAAGCCCCGACACGCCGAGAGACGGTATGTCGACAAAACATCCGAACGGCATGCATTTTGAAATGACGGCACGGTACACTTCGCCCTTTCTGCCGCTTTTCATCATGAACCGCGTCTTCTTCATGTCGGCGAGCTCGCGCTCAGCTTCGGCGGCCGTCTCTTCCGTTTCGCTCAGATGCGCGCATATTCCGGCAAGCTTCGAAGCCGGCATGCGCGTGTGCTTGCCCGAAAGAGAATCTGCGAGGATTCGGTGGAGCACGAGATCGGCATATCTGCGTATCGGGGAGGTGAAATGTGCATAATATCTCTTGGCAAGCCCGAAATGCCCCATCGAACCGGCATCGTATACCGCTCTCTTCATGCTGCGCAGGACCATGACGGCGATGACCGGATAAAGCGGATGTTTTTTCACCGAAGCGAGAAAGCGAGTGAAAACGTTGATGTCGCACAGATTTCCGGTCTTAACCCCCATGCCGGCAAGCTCCGCGCGCAACATCCGCAGCTTTTCCTCGTCAGGCCCGTCGTGGAAGCGCGCCGGTATTCTCACGCCTTTCGACGCGAGGAAGAAAGCGACGGCTTCGTTCGCCGCGACCATGCACTCTTCGATCATTATGTGGCTCTCGTCGTACGGACGCTTTTCGAGGCGCACCATTTCGCCGCGACCGTCGAGCACCATCTCGTACTCCGGAGTCTCGAGATCGAGCGCGCCTGCGGCGAAACGTTTGGCGCGCAGCTCGGCAGCGAGCGAATTTATCGCCCGCAGAGTCTTGAGACGCGCCGCCGGGATGGACGCGCTCTCCCCGCGCAGCGCGGCAGTGACGGCCGAATACTCGAACCTCGCCTTGGATCTTATCACCGATTTCGCGAACGAACGCCCGACGACGTTCCCGCCCGCGTCGAACGTGATGAAAACCGAAAACGCGAGACGGTCCTCTCCGGGGACGAGAGAGCAGAGATTGTCGGAAAGCAACGGAGGGAGCATCGGCAGGACGCGGCCCGGGAAGTATACGCTGTTGCCGCGCTTCGCAGCCTCTTTGTCTATCGCGCCCCCTGGACGGACGAAATGCGACACGTCCGCGATATGAACGCCGAGCACGCGCCTTCCGCTGGCGTCCTTTTCGAAAGACAGGGCGTCGTCGTAGTCCTTGGCCGAAACCGGATCGCACGTGAAAACGAACTTGCGCCTGAGGTCGAGCCTTTTGCCGCGAGTTTCCGCAAGAGCGGCGGCGGACGACGCCTCCTTGAGCACGCGCGGCGGGAATGCGAGAGGAAGAGAATGGAATTTCGCGACTGCCTCTATGTCCTTGCGAGGATCGGCGGGGAGTTCTGGCAGATTTCTTTCCATACGTCCTGTCAAGTATACCGGAGGACTTCGTCCACCGTGGTGTAGCCGTCGAGAATCGCGCGCACGCCGTCCTCGCGCATCGTGCGCATCCCGAGCTCGCGCGCCTTCTCGCGGATTATGAGAGTCGGCGCACGGTTGTTGACGAGTTCTCTCAGAGGATCGGACATTCTGAGATACTCGAACACGCCGCGGCGCCCCTTGTAACCGGTGCCGTTGCACGTGCGGCAGCCTCTGCCGTACCAGAAAGGCCTGTCTCCTATCTCCTCGCGGCGCATATCGAGACGGTCGAGCGTCTCGTCATCGGGGACGTAGCGCTCTTTGCATTCCACGCAGCACGTCCTCACGAGACGCTGCCCGAGGACGCCTTGCAGAGTCGAGGCGAGAAGATACGGAGCGACGTTCATGTCGACAAGACGCATCACGGCTCCCGCCGCGTCGTTCGTGTGCAGCGTGGAAAACACGAAATGTCCGGTGAGCGCCGCCTGCACGGCTATCTCCGCGGTCTCGAGATCGCGGATTTCCCCGATCATCATCACGTCGGGGTCCTGACGGAGAAACGCCCTGAGAACCTTTGCGAACGTATTGCCCGCCGCCGTGTCGATCGGGACCTGCACGATGCCGTCGACGTTGTATTCGACAGGCTCCTCCGCCGTCAGTATCTTGGTGTCGATTTTGTTTATGCGCCTGAGAACGGAATAAAGCGTGGTGGTCTTGCCGGAGCCGGTCGGTCCGGTGACGATGAATATGCCGTTCGGCTTCTCGACATCCATCGTAATCTGGTCGTAGACATCCTCGGGAAGGCCCACGTTTTCGAGATCGAGAGACGTTGTCGACTGGTCGAGAATTCGCATCACGACCGACTCTCCGAACGCCGTGGGGAGGCACGAGACGCGAAGGTCTACCGATTTGCCCGCCACCGTTATCGCAATGCGGCCGTCCTGGGGGATTCTCCGCTCGGCTATGTTGAGATTGGCGAGAATCTTGATGCGCGAAATTATCGCCGGAGCCATCTTGACGTCGGGAGCTTTCATCTCGTAGAGCGCGCCGTCTACGCGGTAGCGTATCTTGAGCTCTTTTTCGAAAGGCTCCACATGGATGTCGGAAGCCCGGTCGACCACGCCCTGGTAGAGGACGAGAGAGACGAACCGTATTATGGCCGAGCTGTTGGCCGCATTCGTTATGGAAGCAAGGTCGTTGGGGTTGGCGGAGGCGATATCGTCGTCGCCGTCGAGCCCTTCGCCGAGCGATTTAATCATGTCGGCGACCGACTCGTCCGAGTCGCCGTAGCTGGCCGCTATGCGTTCGGCGACGTCCTTCTCGCGCGCGAAAACGAACTTCGCCTCTTTCGAGAGCGTGAAAAGCAGCTCGTCCGAAAAACGAGGATCGACGAGATCCGGCGTCGCGAACGTCACGGAAGTTTCGTCGCTCGCTATGGGGAAGACGTTGTACATCCTCGCCGTGGACGCCGGCACCGACTCCGTCACCTCGCCGGGGACGTTGATGGTCGAAAGATCCACCGCCTCGGTGTTCTGGTCGGCCGCCATCAGGGAAAGAAGCTCGTCCTCGGTGACGATCCCCTGGTCGATCACGAGATGGCGCACGGTTTTCGATTCCGAGCGCGCGATGTCGGCAAGATCCGCCGCGGCGCTCTCGTCGATGTACCCGTTCTGGACGAGAAGCTGTAGAATCGGATCTGACATTCTATTCGCCCAGCTCCTCTGTGAGTTTCTGCATGATCCATTCCGGATCCTGCGATTTCGTTATAAGCTCTTCGTACGAGATGAGACCGTCGCGGTAGTGGTTCATGAGACAGGCGTCGAGCGTTATCATGCCGAACTTCGCCCCCGTCTGCAGGTCTGACTTTATCATGTTCGTCTTGTTGTCGCGGATGCGGCTTCTGATGGCATCGGTCGAGGTCATTATCTCGAACGCCGCGATCCGCCCCTGCACCTGCCCGCCGCGACCGAGCTTCGGCAGGAGAATCTGCGAAATCACCGCCTGGAGGCCGGCCGCGAGCTGCGTTCTTATCTGCTCCTGCTGGTTTGTCGGGAACGCATCGACAATGCGGTCTATCGTTTCGGCCGCGCCTGTCGTGTGAAGCGTGGCGAAAACGAGATGGCCCGTTTCGGCTGCGGTGATCGCCGCGGATATCGTTTCAAGGTCGCGCATTTCGCCGACGAGGATCACGTCGGGGTCCTGGCGGAGCGCGCGGCGGATCGCCTCGGCAAAGCTCGGCACGTCGTCGCCCACTTCGCGCTGCGTGATTATCGATTTTTTGGAAGAGTGGTAGAATTCGATCGGGTCTTCGATCGTGATTATGTGCACGCCCCGTTCGCGGTTGATCACGTCGATCATGGAAGCGAGGGTGGTGGATTTGCCCGAGCCCGTCGGACCGGTCACGAGGATAAGCCCGCGCGGCTTGAAAAGAAGCTCCCTCACCGTCTCCGGCAGACCTATCTGCTCGAGAGTGAAAAGCGACGACGGTATCTGCCTCAAAACTATGCCGTAGCGTTTTCTCTCTTTGAACACCGAAACGCGGAAGCGGGTGTCGAGCTTGGATTCCGGCTCGGAAGCGAGTTCTTCGGCGGTGCACAGCTCCCTGTACGCCAGGGCGTAGTCGGCGCCGCCGTTCTTCTCGACTTCGTCCATGTGCGCGGGCGACGAGATTTCGCGGCAGAGCCGCAAGGTGTCCTCCTCCGTGAGACTCTCGTCCGCGAGCGGGCAAAGCTCGCCGTGGACTCTCAAAAGCGGCGGCACGAGCGCGCGGATGTGAAGATCGCTTCCTCCTTCGTCTATCGTCGCCTGGAGAAGATCTTTCATCGATATTTCCATCTGTATGTCTCCCTGTCTTTCCTTCTCGCGCCGTCAATCGGCGTCTCCCATGGTGACCCTTAACACTTCGGACAGCGACGTCATGCCGCTCGCCACTTTGAGCATTCCGTCCTCGCGCAGCGTGCGCATCCCCATCTCGCGGGCCCGCTCGCGGAGAATCGTCGCGGGGGCGTGGTCGAAAATGAGCCGCTGGATCGTGTCGTCTATCTTGAATATCTCGAATATCCCCTTGCGCCCCTTGTAGCCCGTGCGCGAACACCTGTCGCATCCGGCGCCGCGGAACATCTTCTCGGGGACGGTCTTCGCCATGGCCCCGAGCATCTTGATGTCGCGTTCGGTCGGCGTGTACGGCTCGCGGCAGTTTTCGCATATGGCCCTCACGAGACGCTGGGCCATGGCCGCGCGGACGGCCGACGCCACGAGAAACGGCTTGACGCCTATGTCGAGAAGACGCGTTATCGCGCTCGGCGCGTCGTTGGTGTGGAGAGTGGAAAACACGAGGTGGCCCGTGAGCGCGGCCTCCATGGCGATGTCGGCCGTCTCCGCATCGCGGATTTCGCCTATCATCACGATGTTGGGCGCCTGGCGGAGAATAGACCTGAGCGCGGCCGCGAAATCCAGCCCGACGTCTTTGTTCACCTGCACCTGGTTGATCCCGCTCATCTGGTACTCGACCGGATCTTCTACGGTGATTATCTTTTTGTCGGGCGTGTTGATCTGCCCGAGGCAGGCGTAAAGCGTGGTGGTTTTGCCGGAGCCGGTCGGCCCGGTGACGAGGACAACGCCGTCTGGGAGCTTGATGAGCCGCTCGAACTCCGCCTGGTCGTCGGTGAGAAACCCGAGCTGAGGCAGGCCGAGCGAAAGATTCTCCTTGTCGAGGATTCGCATCACGATCGATTCGCCGTGGTTCGTGGGGACGCTGCTCACGCGGAGATCGAGATCTTTGCCCGCCGCCGGTATCTGTATGCGCCCGTCCTGGGGAATGCGCTTCTCGGAAATCTTCATCTTCGACATGATCTTTATGCGCGAAATTATGGCGCTCTGGAGCCGCTTCGGCGGAGAGTCCATCTTGCGCAGCGCTCCGTCGATCCTGTACCGCACCCTGAACTCCTTCTCCATCGGCTCGAGATGGATGTCGGATGCGCGCATCTTTATGGCGTTGGTGATGAGAAGCGTGGCAAGTTTTATGACGGGAGCGTCGTCGCCTGTCGTTTCGCCCGAACCGTCGTCCTCGAGCCTGACGTGAAGATCCACGTCTGCCGTCTGCGGATACAGTTTCTCTATGGCGTGCTCCACCTCCGCGCGCGGCGATATGACGGCTTCCACGTCGCGGCCGTGGAGCACGTATCTGAGAGAATCGATCGCATCGTACCCCATCGGATCGGAAAGCGCCACCGTGACGGAATCTTCGTCGGCCACGACGGGGGCGACGCCGTACTTGCGGGCGATGTCGGACGAAATCTCTTTCGTCACGGCCGGATCGATGGCTTCCGCGTTGATATGGCAGTATTTGAGGCCGAACTGGTCGGCGAGCGTGCCGAGTACCTCGTCCTCGCTCACGACGCCTCCGGAAACGAGCACGTCGAGCGTCGTTTCGTTCTCGGCTTTCACGGATTTCGCGGCGGCATCGACCTGTTCCCCGGTCAGATAGCCGCGCTCCACGAGAAGCCGCGTCACATATTCATCGTTGCTGGTCATTTTCTAAATCAATTATACCAAAAAAATCCATATTTTCAAAGTGCGGCGTCGACCTCGATTTCAAAAAGCCATCCGTCGCGGCACACGTCCGCGACGAGAAAAAGCATCTTGTCCTCCGGCAGGCCGCGCGCGAGGACGGCCTGCCGCGAAGCGGCCGCGTCCTCCGGGCGCTTCACGTATGCGACGGCGCGCGAGACCTTCTCCCAGCGTGTTCCTCTCGAACGCAATATCGCCTCGACCGCATCGAGCGTGCAGCGCGTCTGCGCCGCCGCGTCGCATGGAAAGGCCACCTCGTGCGATCCGGGAAGTATCGCCGCCGTCCCGCTGACGTAAAGAACCCCGTCCGCCTCCGCCGCGCGGCTGAACGAACTTTTGTAGTCGGTCGCCGGAACCTGGAGCGGACTTTCCACGCTGTTCCATCCGCCTGGAGCGGCGAGGAAAGCCGCCGTCAAAGCGCCCTCGCCGGCTTTGAGACCGATTCCGGTCGACGCGGGAAGACGCACGATTCCGTTAGCCGCGAAAAACTCCGTGCGCACCCTGTTGAAGGCTGGATACCACGAATAAATGCCGTCGAGATAAAACCACGTGCGCACGACGTCTTTCCAGCCAAGCCCTGCCGCGGCGAGCGCCGCCGACATGGCGCGAAAAACATCCTTCGCCTGTTCTTCCTGGGGGGCCGACGGATCCGCCGGCGAAAACGGCCCGAGCGCGCCGGTTCCGGCGATGGAACCGAACAGCTCGCCTGTTCCGGAAAATCCTTCCTTCATTCTTCCACCACCGCCTTTCTGGGTTCGGAATCCACGATGTCGCGGAGCTCGGACGCGCTTTCCGCGACAGGTCCCGCCGAAAACTCCGGTATGTTGTAGCTCTTCATCCTGCGCCAGTGGTCGCGCGGTCTTTTCGCAGGAAGAAGAAACGGTTTGGAAAACGTCCCGTTCTCTTTGTCGAATTTCGCAAAATAAGGCCGCGTGTACGTGCCGTCGTCGCGCCGCGACGAAAACACCATCCATTCGCCCGCGGACGAGAAGGTGTGGTAGCTCTCGGACTCGGCGGAATTGAGCTCGGCGAGCGGACGGATGCTCTTCTTCTCGAAATCGAAGATGTAAAGATCGGAATCCCTGTGCCAGATATGGAAAACCCCGTGGGAAGCGATCGCCGCCACGAGCCACCTGCCGTCGGGCGACACGCGCGGATGTATCACGCTTTTCTTGATCGCCCTTCCATCGAATATCGTCTCAGGAGCGCCGAACGTGCGCTTTCGCGCATCGAACGGCCTGACGGCCAGATCGTAGAAAATGTTTGTGGCCGAATTGAAAACCCTGTCGCCGCGGACCGCTTCGCTTTCGGACGTGTCCTTGAACGGCGTTATCGCGCGCACCGTGAAAAGAGCCGTTCCGTCGGGCGACCACGTGGGGAAACATTCGAAGACTTCAGGATCCATCTCCACCACTTTTATCTTGTTGTCGGCGAGCGAATACAGTATCAGATCGCTCTGGAGATCCATCACCTCTATCTTTTCCGGATTCACCGCGAAAAAGCTCTGGCGCGTTTCGTTGAGCGAGAACGCCACGAAATCGCCCGACGGGTGCCATGCGGGGTACACGCCGGCGGAAACAAAGCCGTCGGCCTTGAGATCGACCTTGAACTTCCCGTATCTGGGCGAGACGATCGTGGTGCCGCCCTTGTAGGCGCGCGTGTGGAAAAGATAGTTCGACGGGCTGGCCGCGTTGTGCGTGTGGCAGTTCACGCACTGCGAAAAATCGGCCTGCACGTTTCTGTAGATCGGCCGCTCCTCGAAGTTCTCGAGACACCTGAGATAAGTCCCCATTTCGGAAAACCCGGTGTAGCTCGGCGGTATGAGACGGTATGTCAGATGGCTGTCGATCGGCGACTCCGAAACGACGTTCGTGGCCACGAGCGCGGACAAGGCCACTCCGTTCGTCGATATGACAAGGGATATCTCGTATTTCCCTCCCTTGTTTTCGGCGAGGAAACCGCGCCATGCGTCGTCGTTCCACAGTATCTCCGGGCCTTCCGCCGCAAGCCGGCTGGAGCCTGCCCCCGTCATGACGGCCTCGACCTTCGCGCCGGGAGGACATCCACCGACCTCGAAATTCAAAGGTGCGATATTCGGCGGCACGGTTACCGAAAAATAATCGGGCCAGACCGTCATCGCGCCGGACGAGAGCGCGAAAGCGACAGAAACCGCCAGAGCGGAGATCTTCGCCGGAATATGCGTTTCAATCTTCACTTGGAGACATTGTGCGTATTATAATCTATACGACCGCGCTTTTCAAGAGCGGCGTCGTAGCGAAGACGATGCAAAGCTGCGTATCTGATCGATGAAAACCACTATGAAAAGAGCCGCCATCGCAAAGTCGATGCCGTCGGAACGGAACGGCAGCGTCTTGCCGGCGACGGCGCCCGCGGTGGAACCGGCCACCCAGTAGCACAGGCACATGACGCCGTTCGCCGTGCAATAGAAAAGATTGGTCTCCGGCCGTTTTATGCGGCATGACACGTTGAGGGCGAATATCTCGTCGCTCAGCGTGTGGACGAGAAAAAGCTTGCGCGCCAATCCGACCCCGCGCCATCTTTCGATCATCGGAATGCCGTAGAAAGCGTAGCGGAAATTCACCGCGAGCGCGAGAAGCGCTATCTCCCCGACCGGCGCTCCTGCCGCCAGCGGCGGCACTATCGCGAAACTGAGCGTTCCCGAAAGACACGATGCCGCCAGGACGGCCGAGTAGAGCGGCACGAGAGGAAGATCCACTTTCGCCGCGAAAAGCACGCCGGCCGCGAGCCCCATCGTGACATACCCCATCATCACGGGGAGGGTGTCCACGAAAGAGCGCTTCAGCGCCGATCGCCGTTCACGGTCTGCGGGAAAGAAGAATCTTCTCGACACGCTTGGCATCCTCCGGAGTATCGACGCCTACGCCTTCGTCCCGGGTTTTGACCACGGCTATTCTCGCGCCCATCCAGAGAGCCCTGAGCTGCTCGAGCTTTTCGGCCTTTTCGATGTCGCACGGCTTTTCCGCCACGAACTTTCTGAGAAACGCTCCTCTGTAGGCGTAAATGCCGAGATGGCGCACGTAAAGGCCGCCGTCCGGCGGAACGTCGCCGTCGCGGTCGGCCGGAATCGGCGCGCGGGAAAAGTAAAGCGCCCGTCCGAAACGGTCGAGCACCGCCTTGACGACGCTCTTCGCCTCTATGTCCCGACGATCGCGGATTTCCGTGACGGCCGTGGCCATGTCGCATGTGCCGTCGTTTTTCAGCCGCTCGACGAGAGCGTCTATGAGCGCCGGATCCATCAGCGGCTCGTCGCCCTGTATGTTCACGAGAATGTCTTCATCGGCGAAATCGCCGGCCGCGACGGCGATCCTGTCCGTTCCGCTTGGCAGATCCGACGGCGTCATCACGGCTTTCGCGCCGAAACTTTCCACGGCCGTCCTGATGCGCTCGTCGTCGGTGGCGACGACAACTTCGTCGAGCGTCGCAGCCTTGCGGGCCGCCTCAACGGTCCATGCCACGAGCGGCCTGCCCGCGATCGGCGCGAGGGGCTTGCCGGGAAACCGGCTCGAACCGAATCTGCTCGGTATTATTCCGTAGACTTTCATCTCATTCTATCTCCAACTTTCTGAAAAATATTCTCTCAAGCGCCTGAAGACGCCGCTCCTGGCGCTCGAGCGACCACAGCACGAAGCGCCACTTCTTGCCGAACATGAACCCGCGCGGCAGGCCGGGGTCGAAATTTTCGAAATTCTCGCGAAGAACCGAAAGCCGCCACTCGAGAGCGTGCGTCCTGAATTCGAACCCTCCCATGAAGCGCTCGGCCGCCTCCCTGAGCGTCACGGACGGATGCTTCGCCGCATACGTCTTGAGAGCGGAAGCGTACGCCGAAAAATAAAAGTCGGCTATCGCGGCGAGATTTTCGTCGGTGAAATCGAGCGACGGCCAGCCGAAGCTCCCGCGGACGGAACAGCACGCGACGGATTTCGGCACCACCCTCTGGGCTATGATATCGTATTCGAACTCGTATATTTCTTTGCCTACGCCGAAAAGAGCCGACTTTGCCTCCGGATCGTATTTTTTCATGGCGAGATTCTGCGCAGCGGCATCCCCCATCAAAGTGGCCAGCGCGAGAACCACCTCTTTCTCTTCGACCGTCGAATCGTCGGTGCTGCAGAAATATTTCGCCGGGATCGTATCGCAGCTTTCGCCCTCGAGGCGCTTCCTTATGAAATAGTCCACCGTGCGGCGCGCGCGCTGGAGCCTCCTTCTGAGAACGCGATAGTCGCTGAGCGCGATGCCGAGAGCTTTGAACGCCTCTATGCGGGCGAGCATGTAGCTCGAATAACCCTTCTTCGCCGTCGAGAATCTTTTTTCTATCTGGCTCTGCTCCACGGGGCTGCGGTTCGTCTTGTACACTATTTCGCGCGTCTTTCCGGCGCCGGGAGCCGTGTCCTTCTGCGCATCGTCGCCCCTGAGCTCGTAGACGTTGGCGTATTCGACGAGCTCGTCCTTGCTCATCAGGGCGCGGAGGTTGGAAAGAAGCACCTCGCTCCTTTCGTCCGCGCCGGGATGGAAGACCGGCCTGCCGCCGACGAACGTCGCGCCGGGAAGAGCCGTGCGGCGATCGTCGAACGCCGGCGTCGTGCCTTCGCCCATCACCGAATAGACCTCGCCCGTTATATGCATGTAGAGGCTTCTGATGAATTCCGGCGAATTCTCGTTCGCCATGGCGGGAGAAGTGAGAAGCGATTCGTATATCGAAAGTATCTCGCCCGCCTTCTGGATCACGCCGAGCTGGCCTATCTTGCCGAGCGCGATGGACTCCATGAGCCCTTCGAGCTCGGGAATGAGTTTCTCGAGCGCCATCCCCCTGCCGCCGCCGAAAAACTCTATCTCGTGATGGCCGCGGTACTTCAGCATGCGCGTGAAAGAATGCCCGTTGCCGTCGTAGACGCCGACAAGCTCCTTGAGCGCTTTCTCGAACGCGAGCGAATCGCTTCCGGAAAGCATCGCGAACCTGCGGAACTCGGCGAACGAAATGAAATGCACGCCTCTGGCCGAATGGTAGTACGATATCGTCGAGGATATGCGTTTCTTGGACGCGGCGAGCGCCGTGCGCATCTCGTTCTCCGTCCATGCCAGCGGCTTCACTCTCCATTCAAGCCCGTGCCGGCGGTAGTATTCAAGCGCCGTGTCGGTGCGCTCCGCGATGACGACGCCGTCGAGCGGAAGCCCCATCACGCCAACGAGCCACTCGTCGACGGAACGCAGAGTCTTGAAAGGAACGTCGCGCTGCGAAAGCTCTATCTTGCCGCCAGACGCGTTTGCGCACACTATCCTGTGCATGAGGACATCCGATCGCCTGGCGGGGTTCAGATGCGAAATCTTCCAGAACCTCCCGTCGAGAAGAGGAAACGCCGCGACGGAATGGTTGCCTGTAGAAAGCGTGACGACGCGCCCTTTCGCGCCGCGCCTCAAATCGGCTTTGTCCGCCACGAGAATGCTGGGGCGTATGGTCGCATCTGCGGCCACGCCTTTCTCGGCGATCACGGTGTCTTCGCCGACATCCCACGCCGCGAATTCGCGCTCGACGCCCATGGCCACGGTGCGGACGCGTTCCCTGCGGAGCACGCCTGTCTTTCTCACCCTCGCCATCAGCGTGCGCAAAGCGTTCATTCGTGGTTCTCCGCCGCTATGAGATCCTCCGCCAGAGCGCCGACGGCTTCAAGCCCCGCTTCGTCGGCCGCCTCGAGCAGATTGGAAAGCGCGGGGGCGACGAATTTCGAGAACTCGCGTCTGCCGGCCGCCGCAAGCCGCCCGTATGCGCCGAGCGCCTGCACGAGGCGCTCGACCGCCGCGAACGGCAGAGCCTTGAGAATCTCGCGCCGGCCCGAACGCGCCGCATAAAGCTCGGCAAGGGCATGCCGCTCGCTTTCTTTCAGCTCCACGTACGGATCGTACAAAAGGCTTGCCAGATCGTAGACTGCCGGGCCGATGCGCATACCCTGAAAATCGATTATCCTGAAATCCCCGCCGCGCCACACGACATTCGTCGACTGGAAATCGCGATGTACGAGCGCCGGGGGCTCGGCGTCGAGAACGGCGGCTGCGCGGACAAGTTCGTCCTCCACGGTGCGAGGCATGCTTCTCGCATAGCGGCCGCCGAGGCAGTGTTCCGCGAAGAGGCCGCGTTCCCACTTCCACAGATCGGGGCCGAACGGCTCTTCCATCTCCGGAGCGGAAACGGGATCTACGGAATTGAATCTGACAAGCTCTTCGACCACAGGCGAATACGCCGCTATCGTTCCGAGACGCCGCGCCGCGGCGGAGAGATCCTCTTCGCCGGCATTCTCGAGAACGACGCATTTCATATCGGGGGCGTCGGCGACGACCGCCGGCACCTTTATGCCCTTTGAAGCGAGGAACCGGGCATGGGAGGCATAGCGGGCGTTTTCGCCGCGCTTTGAATCGTCGTACACGACGGCTATGCCGTCGTCCGCCCTGAAAAAGCACCTGTCGCTGCCCCGGGCGCCGAGAAACTCGACGTCGCGCTCGGATCCGAACACGGCGACGAGCTGCGGAAGGGCGCCGAGCGCGCACTCCCCTCCCGCAGTGTTCAGATCTACATAGCTTTCTACCGTTCCGGCATCCGCCCAGCGCATGTCCGGCGGCTCTACCGCGCGGACAAACATCGACGACTCCGCGGCCTTTTCGTAGGCGTCCACTATCGATGAAAAACCTTCTTTCGGCACATAGTCGAGAATGCGGGGCGAGAGGAGAGCGATGCCGGAATAGGTGTATGTGCCGCGCGCGCCCGGAGACGGACTTTTCCAGCACGTCACGAGCGAAGACGAACTTTCGGTTTCGATCGTTCTCGGTCCCTCCTCGGTCACGAGCGCGGCTGCGACGGTTCCAGTCCCGGCGAGACGCGGCTCGAGAGCGTCGGCCGGGAAAGGATTGCGGTCTATGCCCTCGACGACGATATCGCCGTTCACGAGAAAGAAAGGCTCGTCGCCAAGCCAATCCCTCAGCGGGTTCAACGCCCCGCCGCTGCCGAGAATCTCGTTTTCCACGCTCGCGCGGCAGCCGTTCGCCTCCGCCCAGCGGACGACTTCTCCGGCAAGGTGGTGGGCATTGACGGCGATCTCGCCCACCCCCCAGCCGCGAAGCATCGAGACTATGCGCGAAAGCATCGGCTCCCCCCACACGGGAAGAAGCGGCTTGGGGACGGTTGCGGTGAAAGGCCTCAACCTCGTGCCGAAACCGGCGGCGAGAACGACTGCTTTTTTCATCTGTACACCTGCCGCGGGCGCTGCATCCTGATTTTCGGCTCCTCGAGCATGAGCGAATACCATCTCTCCCCGAGGGCGGAATTGCTGAAATGGCTCACACGGTTGTTCATCAGATGCTCGCGGTTCGTCTTGAGCACGGCATCGTCGCTCTTCCGCAGAGCCGCCGTGAGAGCCTTGAACGCCTCGTCGGCCATGCCGCGCTTTACAAGTATCCACGACCAGCACGCGTCGGCGAGCACGTTGCCGTTGTACTTCGCCCTCTTCGCGCTCTTCTCGTACACCTTGCGCATCGCCTCGACGCTCTCGCCTTTCATCTGCATCCTCGCGAGTTTCATGGCCGCCATGTCCGGACCGATCATGATGGCTCTCGCCATGAGTTCGTCGACCTTGTCGAAATCCTTCAATATCCAGCGCAGCTGCAGCTGGGCGGTGGCAAGCTGGCGCTCGAGAAACGGCATCCAGTTCTTCCAGCGGCGCATTTTTTCCGTGGCCCTGATCGCATCGAGCGTAAAGACGCGCTGGTCGCGCTCTATCTCGTTTTTGGCCTCCTTGACGCTACCCGGAGGGCGGAACTGCCAGCGGCGCGTCTTCGCCTCGATTTTCTCGCGCCCGGCGAGCATTATGCGCTGCACCTCGTCCATCACCTCTTTCACCTTTTTCCTGATGAACACCCCGGCGGCTAACTGCACCGAAGCGAAGAGCGCAAAAGCGCCGAAAACGCTCCATCCCGCGGAAAGACCGAGGACCATGTAAAACACGGCAAATGTCGCGCCTGCCGCCGCGCATGCTATCGCTAATGTTATCATAAACTGAATTATACCACGATTGAAGACGAATTCAAAGCGTTATTTACGCACATACCTCGCATTCTCGCGCTCGATATCTTTCACCTTCAGGCTCTCGCGCCTGTCGGCGGCGTTCTTTCCGCGGCAGATTCCGATGCACACCTTCACGCGGCCGTGCTTCAGATACACCTTCAGCGGAACGAGCGTAAGACCTTTCGCTTCCGTCTTGAGACGCAGACTCTCCACCTCCTTCGAATGGACGAGCAGTTTGCGCATCGCCCTGGGCGAATGGTTGAATCTGTTGCCGTACTCGTAGGCGGCGATGTCGGCCCCCACGAGCCAGAGCTCGCCTTTGAGAACGGCGGCGTACGCCCCTTTGAGCGATACGTGCGCCGCACGGACGGACTTTACCTCCGTTCCCGAAAGAACTATACCGCACTCGATCGTGTCAAGTACGGTATAATCGTGCCGGGCCTTGCGGTTTTCGGCGAAAACAGGATTGAAATCCCGTCCTGTCACGTTCAGTCTGCCATGAGCGAATACACATTCACGCTCTTGGCGTTCCACATGGTCTTGGCTTTTTCGGCCTTGTCGATCGCATCGAAATCGATTTCGGCGATGAGTTTGCCTTCGGCGACCTCGCGCAATGCTATGTCGCACTTGTCTTCGTCGAGAGACTGGGGCCTTATCAACGGCTTTGCTCCGTTGATGAGCTCGCGCTCCCTCTTTGAAATAAGATTGACGAGCACGGGCGTCGAAGGAATTTTCTCGTGTGCAAGTTTGAGCAATTCGCTGTTCATTTAGACTTTTTCTCCGTTTAAAATGCGTATTATACTATACTTTCCTGTATTTTTCCACAGCTTTTTCATACGCCGGCGTGCCACAGAAGCCGCAGCTTCTGAATTCCGGGCAGAAACCGCGGTAGACGCATTCGGGAACGCAGCATTCGGCAAGTTCCGGCTCGATCTTGGCGATTTCGGACACGACCGCCTTCCAAGCCTCGCGCGTCTCCGGGCTTGCCTGCGAACACAACCTCCTGCGGGAAATGAACATCACAGCCTGCGCATTGGCGAAGCATTCGTGCATGACCGCCGCATCCTGGCGGCTCGAATCGCGATCGATCCCGGTCCTGTCCGACCGCTGAGTCGAGACGAAATGTTCTATTCCGAATTTATGCCTCACGAAATGAACGCTCACCCAATACGGCAGATCGAGCCATTTCCAGTTGAAGCAGAGCTTCCTCACCGGCGAATGCTCGGCGAGGAGAATCGTCTTTTTCCACTTTGAAGAAGGCTCTTTCACGCCGGCATCGAGACGGATCGTGGTTCTCGCGGCGTCTGCGACGTCGCGCCACGAACCCGTTTTCTTCAAAAAGCCTATTTTCACGCAAACGCCCCTTTCATCTCTTCCACTATGGCGCGCGCCGCGGCCGCCGGATCGTCCGCCGCCATGACAGGACGCCCGACGACAAGATGCGTGGCTCCGTCGCGGACTGCGTCTGCGGGTCTGGCCACGCGTTTCTGGTCGCCGACGGCGGAGCCGGCCGGCCGGACTCCCGGCGTGACGAAAAGAACGCCGCTTTTCAGCGCCTTCGAAAGCGCGCCGACTTCCATCGGGCTCGAAACAAGACCGTCCGCTCCGTTCTCGACCGCAAAACGCGCCATGGCCTCGACCTGCTCGCGCGGCGAACGGGCGGCGACGCCTATATCCCTGAGATCGCCCTCGTCCATAGACGTGAGAAGCGTCACCGCGAGAATCTTCGGCGCAGACGCGCCGAACTCCGCCGCGGCATCGGCGGCCGCGCGTATCATCGCAGCGCCCCCCGTCGAGTGTATCGTCATGAGGTCTGCGCCGAGAGTCCCGGCACTCCGCACCGCCCTTTCGACGGTCCGCGGGATGTCGTGGAATTTAAGATCGAGAAAAACCTTCTTCCCGAGGCCTTTCACCGCCTTGACCACGTCCGGACCTTCGGCCGTGAAAAGTTCGAGCCCGATCTTGTAAAACCCCACCGCATCGCCTATGAGCGATATTTTCTCCTCCGCTTCGCGCCGCGAAGCCACATCGAGAGCCACTATCAATTCCGCCATCTCTTCCGTTCCTTTCTCATTTAGCGCCGCCGAGCCTCGCGCCGGAATACCGGCCGCTGCGGATCGGACGCCACCACCATTCGTTGTCGAGATACCACCGCACCGTTTTGCGGATGCCCGTTTCGAAATTCTCCACCGGCTTCCATCCGAGATCGTTGACGAGCTTGGACGGGTCGATCGCATATCTCAGATCGTGGCCGGGCCTGTCGCTGACGTATGTTATGAGATCGCCGTAAGGCCCTTCGGCGCGCGGCCTTTCCGAATCGAGAATCGAACATATCGTCTTGACGACCTCGAGATTCGTCCTCTCGTTGTGTCCGCCCACGTTGTACGTCTCGCCGGGGCGGCCGCGCAGATTGACCGCAAGAAGCGCGCGGGCGTGATCCTCGACGAACAGCCAGTCGCGGATGTTCGCGCCCTTTCCGTACACGGGCAGCGCCTTGCCTTCGAGCGCATTGAGGATGACGAGCGGAATGAGCTTCTCGGGGAAATGGTAGGGCCCGTAGTTGTTCGAGCAGTTCGTTATCAGCACGGGAAGGCCGAACGTGTCGTGCCAGGCGCGGACGAGGTGGTCGCTCGAAGCCTTCGACGCGGAATACGGGGAGTGCGGAGAATACGGCGTCGATTCCGTGAAGTAACCGGTTTCGCCGAGAGTGCCGTACACCTCGTCGGTAGATATGTGCTGGAAGCGGAAATTCTCCTTCGCTTCGCCGTCGAGCCCGCGGAAATAGCCGAGCGCCGCCTGAAGGAGAGACGCCGTCCCGACGATGTTGGTCCTGATGAATTCGCCGGGACCGTCTATCGAACGGTCGACATGCGATTCGGCGGCGAGATGGAAAATGTCGTCGGGGCGGAATTCGGCGAACGCCCTGTCCATCGCCTCGAGGTCGCATATGTCGGCCTTGAGGAATTTCAGCCTCGGATTCGAAGAGGCGAGAGTCTCGGGATCGAGCCCGGCCTCTTTCAGAGATTCCGGCACGCCTGCGTACGTGAGCTTGTCGATAACGAGGACTTCGCGGTCCGTCTCGGCGAGAAGAAGCCTGACGAGGGCCGAACCTATGAAGCCCGCTCCTCCTGTGACGATCGACCTTGCCGGTTGCCTTTGTGCCATTTCACTTCCTCCGTTTTTCATTCGCCGGCCACGCGGCGGAGATACATCCCGTATGTCGAGCTTCCGTACGTCGACGCGATTTCTTTCAGCTTCGCGTCGTCTATCCATCCTTTGCAGCGCGCGATCTCTTCGATGCACGATATCTGCAGCCCCTGCCGCTCTATGAGAGCGCGGACAAAATTCGTCGCGTCGGCGAGCGACTGGTGCGTGCCGGTGTCGAGCCATGCGAAACCCCGCCCCATCGTCTCCACCGAAAGACGGCCCTCTTTGAGATATTCGCGGTTCAGATCGGTTATCTCGTACTCGCCGCGGGCCGAGGGCTTGAGGCGCGCCGCCTTTTCGACCACGTCGTTCGGATAAAAATAAAGCCCCACCACCGCATAGTTGGATTTCGGCATCGCCGGTTTTTCCTCGAGCGACACGGCTCTCCCGGAGGCGTCGAACTCCACCACGCCGTATCTCTCAGGATCGCTCACGCGGTAGCCGAAGACGGTTGCGCCGCCGTTCGCCGACGCCTTGGCGAGAAGCCGCGGCAGATCGGCCCCGTAGAAAATGTTGTCTCCGAGGACGAGGCATGCGTCGTCTCCGCCGAGGAACTCCGCGCCGAGGACGAACGCCTGCGCGAGACCGTCGGGCCTCTCCTGCACCTTGTAGGAAAATTTCATCCCGAGATCGGATCCGTCGCCGAGAAGCCGCTCGAAGTTCGGCAGATCCTGCGGAGTCGAAATCACGAGCACCTCGCGTATCCCCGCGAGCATCAAAGTCGACAGAGGATAGTAGATCATCGGCTTGTCGTACACCGGCAGAAGCTGCTTGGAGACGACTCGCGTGAGCGGATGGAGGCGCGTGCCCGCGCCGCCCGCGAGTATTATTCCCTTGCGTGCCATGTCACGTTCCCTCCCACGGTTCGATCTCGCCGAAGAACGGGGCCGCCGCATCTTTGGGCGAGAGCTTGAGTTCCATTCCGAGATCCGGCCACTCTATCCCGAGCGCGGGATCGTCGAAGCGCATGTTCCTCTCCGAGAGAGGCTCGTAGAAATTGTCGCACTTGTAGCTGAAAAGCGTGTCGTTCTCGAGAACGATGAAGCCGTGCGCGAACCCGCGCGGTATGAAAAGCTGCCTGCCGTTCGCGGCTGAAAGCTCGACGGCCACATGGCGGCCGAACGTGGGAGAGCCCTTTCTTATGTCGACCGCCACATCGAGAACGGCGCCTCGCACCACCCTGAGAAGCTTCGCCTGCGTATACGGCGCCGCCTGCCAGTGGAGGCCGCGCACGACGCCTTTCGCGGAGCTGGACTCGTTGTCCTGCACGAACACGGCGCCGACTCCCGCCTCTTCGTATCTGCGGCGGTTGTACGTCTCGCAGAAATACCCTCTCGCGTCTCTGAACACGTCAGGCTCGATTATTTTAACACCTTCTATTCCGCAATCCACCGTTTTCACTCCGTCCTCCCCGTCATCTCGTCACGTCGTTGAATTCCTGCACGACATCGTACAGCTGTTCGGCAAGCTCCGGAGACACTTCGTATATGTTCTCCTGCCGATAATACGCCTGGTTGTCGATATTCGCCTTGACAGCCATGAACCTGTCGAAATGCTTCGCCTTGGATTTCTGCCCGATCTTTTCCATGTCGAGCAGCCCCCAGTTCACGAGATTCTGGAAAATGTCTTTCACGTGACCGGGATCCACCGTCCTCTGCGACCATCTTATGTCGTCCCAGTTCTCGTCTTTGTGACGGCTGGCGAAATCGTTGGACACCAGTTCGCTCGTCCCCTTGCGCACCTTCACGTAGCCGCCGCCGGAAAGGAACACGGCTATGCGCTTTATGGGCTTCGAATTGAGATTGTAATAGTGTATCTCGACCCAGTTGAGGCTGCTCTCCTTAACCGTTATGTACGGATCCACCCAGAACGGTCCGCATCCGGAGAGCGCCGCGAACGCCGCAAAAAAAAATCTCTTCATCCCCGCCCCTTTCCCTGCGCCAGCGCGGCCGACTCCGCGGCGGCTCCGGCTCCGAACAGCGTCAAATCGGGATCCACCGCGAAATCCATGCCGGATCCCTTCAACGCCCATTTCGCATACCCGCCGGTCGCCACGAGCTTGAACGGCCCCGAGAAATTGCGCTCGAACTCCGCGACGATCTCGCGCACCATCCCCCTGTATCCCACAAGCGCCCCGAAGCGCATGGCCTCTTCGGTGGAACGCCCTATTTTCGGGACGCCGCCCGCGCCTATCTTCATGCGCGGCAGTTTTGCCGTGCGTTCGAAAAGATAGTCGCGCATGAGAGGGAACCCGGGAGCTATCGCTCCGCCGCGCCAGACGCCGTCCCTGGTTATCACCGCCGCGGTCAGAGCGGTCCCGAAATCCATCACTATCACTGGAGCGCCGTAGCGCCGCAAAGCGCCGAGAGCGTCGCAAAGCCTGTCGGAACCTATCGTGTCTTTCGCGGGATAGTCGAGCTTGACGGGGAACGACCTGTGCGAGACGGCGAAGAGGCGAAGCCCTTTCTTTTTCGCGAAGGCCCGCCATGCGGCGTCCTCGCGCGGGACGACCGACGAATACGCGATGCCGTCGACAGGGCTCCTTGCGGAGCGGAGGATTTTTTCGACCTGCGCGGAAGATTCGCGGAAGGCGCCGTCGCAATGGCATCTGCCGCAGACACGGCCGTTTCGCCACAGCCCCGCGGCGGTCGAGGTGTTCCCGACGTCTACCGCAACGAACGTCAAACGCGCGCCCTCCACTCGAGCGTGAGATCGACGGCTCTCGCGCTGTGCGTGAGACACCCGAGAGATATGGCGTCCACGCCCGTCGCGGCGACGGCCCTGGCCCTGTCGAGCGTTATTCCGCCGGAAGCCTCCGTCTTGGAAATCCCTTTGCACATCTTCACGCAACGCTTCATGTCGGCGACGGACATGTTGTCGAGCATTATCCACTCGGGCGCGGCTTTCAGGGCGCTCGCGCATTCGCGGATCGTCTCCACCTCGACTTCCACTGCAAGACGCGGAAACGCCTTGCGCGCCGCCAGCACGGCCGCATCGAGCGCATCGCCGTCGCCGCCGCGCCACAGCCGCCTGTGGTTGTCCTTCATGAGGACGCGGTCGTACATGCCCATGCGGTGGTTTTCGCCGCCGCCGCACAGGACGGCGTATTTTTCGAACACTCTGAGCCCTGGCGTAGTCTTGCGCGTATCAAGAATGGCGGTTCCATACCGCGCCACGGCATCGACGAACCTGCGCGTCAAAGTGGCTGTGGCGCACATCCTCTGCATGAAATTCAAGGCGGTGCGCTCGGCGGCGAGAATCGCCCTCGCAGGCCCCCTGAAAGTCATTATCGGCTCGCCGCGGCGGGCGGAAGAACCGTCTTTGAGAAGAATCTCCACCTTGATGCGCCTGTCGACGGCTTTCATAACGGCCTTTGCGACAGTGGTCCCGGAAACCACGCATCCTTCTTCCGACTTGGCGTATATCTCGCCGTCGGCGACGACATCCTCCGGAACGAACGCCTCGCTCGTCGCGTCGAGACGCGGTTTCCCGGGGCGGCCGCCGACGTCGCACAGATCTTCGTAAAGCGCCGCGGCGACGGCTTCTTTCGCCCGCGGGCAGTTCATCACGTCTTTCATCATGCCGGCATCAAAAATTCCCAGTGTCTGTACATGATATACACAAGAGCGCCCGCCACCGCCATGGCGATGAGCGCAAAGACGAAAGTCACGGTCACGGCCTTTTTGCCGATCGTGCCGTTCTTGACCGCCGCGGGCGACATCGCGCCGCCCTGCGACGAAGCGCTTAACCTTGGCGCTTTCATGCCTTTGGCAGGCGGCGCCTTGACTTTTACGGGCTTTTTGATTTTCATACCTGCGAATTATACCACACTTTCAACCGTCAAATCAACTGCCGATTTCAAATTTCGACCTGATATGTCCTGCCGCACATGTGGCATGTCACGGAAACAGGCCCTTCGAGTCCCTTGCGATCGGCCTCGGGGAGCGACGCGACCATGCCTCTTGCGCGTTCGGCGGAACAGCTGCACGCGAAAGCGAGAGGCTTTTCTTCTTTCAGCTCGGCGCGGGCGAGCCCGAGCGACGCGAGAATCGTGCGCGGAGCGCGGGCAATCGAGCCGGGAGATGCCGAGGAAACATCCCAGACGCTGTCGGGGAGAGCTTCCACGAGCACGCCGCGGGCCTCGCCCACGCGCACGTCGTCCGAAACTTCCGCCTCGAGAAAAATCTTCGCCCTGCGCTGCAACGAAAGCGAGAGATACTCTTCCGGAGACCTGGCGACGGCCTGCGACACCACCGCTCCGCCGCATGTCGCCATAAACTGCATCATCATGTCGCCTACGACGTCTTTGTCCCTGAACCGTCCGAGGCCGTCGAAATCGTCGAGCAGTTTCTTTTCGGTGTATCCGCGGAGAAAACCGCCCGGAGAATACTCGACATTCCAGCCGCCGAGAGGCCCGCTGCATTTCATCTGGATCGAAAGCACCTGCCCCGCCGCATCGCCCTCGCGGCCGAGAAGCGCGGCAAGCGCGAGCGCCCTTGCGAGAAAGACCGCCGCCACCGGGCCCGATATGTGGCCGTTCGCAAGCGCCTGCGCCGCGGACGTGACGTCGACTATGGAAACGGCCGCCTTCAACGACGGCTCGTACCAGAACTGTCCTGCATCCTTCATTTCACCATGTAGCCCTTATCATGCACGAGAAAGTGAACGCGCCCGCAACGCCACCGTCCACGAGAAGCGAATGCGCGGCGTCCAGACGGAAAGACCATCTCTCGTCGATATGCCAGTAGAATCCCGCGCCGGCCGACGGGCCGGCGCCGACGCCCTCGGCCCACGAAGCGCCGTAGACGAAAAACGGATCGAATCTTTCATATCCCCACCAGTGCCAAAGCACTCCGGCCGATGCGCCGAACCTGTTTTCCAGACGCATCGCAGCGGCCTCGAACGCGGTGAATTCCGTCGCATACCATCCGGCGCGGACGGCGACGCCTCCGAGGCGGCCAGCTCCGGCTCCTCCCTGCGGCAGGAAAAGCACTCCGCCCGCCGAGGCGCAGAACCTGTCGAACGGGAGGACGTCCTCTGCGGAAAAAACATCTTCGTCCGCACATGCCCGGAAAAAGAAAAGCGCCGCGGCCGCGGCAAGAAACGCCCTCACCGCGAGGCCCTCCAGAACGCGGCGACCCAGCCGAGTTCCCGGCGGCGCATGGCGCGACGCCCGGCTTCAAGCGCATCGTCGGCGCCGGACAGATGGTCCATCCCGTGGGCCACATAAAGAAGCAGTTCGCCCGCAGGCGTCCTGACGCGGCGTGAACCCTCGGAAACGGCACGGTCGCAGTTGACGTAAAGCTCTCCGTACACGCCGTCCTCTTCCCCCGGCATCGGATCGAACGGCTGCGTGATGACATCGGTGGGCCCGGCGACATCCATGACGGAAACGTGCGCCGCCGCGCTCTCGGCGTCGTTCTGGAGAATTATCGAAACTGCGGCAAACGGCTTTCCGGCGCGGCGCGACGCCATTCCGGCGAAATAACGCGCGGCGGCGGCGAGTTCTCTCCTGCCGATTCCGGCACGGCGGGGCAGGACGCCTGTTATCGAAATATCCGTCATGCCTTCGTTATGTATATCTTCGCCATGTCGGTGCGCACGGCGTTCTCTCCGGAAATGCCGAGCTCTTCGACGATCTTCTCCCCGGGACGGACGCCGGTGAACACGATTGGTATGTCTTTGTACGGCCTGAAACCGGCTTCGGCGATCATGTTCTCGGCAAGCGAGAGTATGCTGACGCTCTCGCCCATGTCGAGCGTGTATATGGCGCTCTCCGAACGCGTGGCCGCCTGGAGGACAAGCCCGACCGCCTCCTGTATCGTCATGAAATACCGCCGCATGTCGGGATGCGTCACCGTGACCGGCATCTTCTTCGCGATCTGCTCGCGGAAGAGCGGCACGACGGAGCCCGACGATCCGAACACGTTGCCGAATCTGACGGCGCAGAAACTCGTGGACGAAACGCCGTTGAGAGCCATGACGGCCTCCTCGGCCGCCTTCTTCGTCTTGCCCATCACGGAAACGGGATTGACCGCCTTGTCGGTCGAGATCAGGACGAATCTCGCCACTCCGTGCCTGGCGGAAGCCTCGGCGAGAGTCCGCGTGGCCTGCGTGTTGTTGCGCCATCCCTCCTCGGGATTCATCTCCACCATCGGGACATGCTTGTAGGCGGCGGCGTGGAGCACGATTTCTGGCTTCTCGTCCGCGAGAATTTCTTCCATGCGCTCCGTGTCGTTCACGTCCACCATGAGCGGCTTCAGTTCCGAGACGACGGAAAGCTGGCGCATCTCGCGGTCTATTTCGTAAAGGGCGTTTTCGCCGCGTTCCACGAGAAGGATCTTTTTCGCTCCCGCGGATGCGATCTGGCGCACGATCTCGCTGCCTATCGAGCCGCCGGCCCCCGTCACCATAACCGTCCTGCCGGAGAAAAACGCCGCCGCGGAAGCGTCGAACCGGCGCTCGCTTCTTGGGATGATCTCGTCCCACAGTCTGCGTTCGCCGCAGACGGCGAACACGAGGCACCTGAATGCGACAAAAGCGACGGAAGAAAAAACGAACAACAGCATCGTCACGGAATACGGCGGCCGGAAAGCCGCCATCGAGACGGAAGGCAGCAGAAACCGCATTGCCGACAGACAGACGCACGACAGCGCGAGCGCGAGGACGCATCGCGCGAGGACGTCGCCTCTGCGGTTCTTCATGCGCCACGGCAGGCTGTAGCTTCCGCATGCGGCGAGGAAAAACAGATGCACCGCGAGCGCGACCGCGTACGATACCGCCGCCGCGCGCCACCCCCATGCAGGCTCGTTGAAATTGAGCCTGACGAAAAACGAAAGCAGATACGCCACTCCGAAAACGGCAGCATCGGCCGCAACCGCCGAAACGACCGCCGCCGCCCGGCCCGTTCTGCACCGCAACGGAACGTTCATGCCGCAAAATACCTCAGGAACGGATACAGAAGAGCGCTCGCGAACACGAGGGAATCGAACATGTCGAGAAAACCTCCCATGCCGGCCGGCATGAACACCGCCGAATCCTTGACGCCAATCTCGCGCTTGATCCTGCTTTCCGCGAGATCGCCGAGAGTGCCGAGCACCGCGGCCGCGACGCCGAACGCGAGAGACAGCAGCACGCCGAACGACGTGACCGGCATGAACAGGCATGATATGAGGCACGATGCGAAAACCGAGCCGGCCATGCCTTCCCAGCTCTTGCCCGGCGAAATCGACGGGCACATTTTGTGACGGCCGAACGCCATCCCGAACGCAAAGCCTCCCATGTCGGAAATTTTGATTATCGAAACCGTGTAGAGAAGCCACTTGGCATCCATATCCCGCGCGATGAGAAGAAGCGGAGAAAGAAACACCGGAATGTAAACGATGCCGAGGACGGTAAACGCCAGAGACACGACGGGCTTTTCGGCCTTTGAAAGCAGGACTGCAAGGAAAAGCATGAACACGACGGCGGGGAACGCGATATACGAACGCGGTGCATAAACCTGCGCAAACATGTAGAGAAGCCCCGCCGCGACGCCGGGGAAAACCATTACCGGATACTTTTTGGCGACAAGCCTCGAAAATTCGAAGTGCACGAGAACGACCGCGGCCGTCATCGCCGGCACGAGCGCCGCCTTGGGCAGCCACAGCATTGCGGCGATCACGGCGGCAGCAGTCGCGAGCGCCGTCACGGTCCTTTTGAAAACTTTATTCATAGCCAGCCTTCTTCCGCCGCACGGACCGCCTCAGAGAACAAGCCCCTCTGTTTCGGGAAATCCGAGAGCGATGTTCATATTCTGTATGGCGGCGCCGCTCGCGCCTTTGCCGAGGTTGTCGAAAAGCGATACGAGAACGATGCGGCCATCGGTCCCGAAGGCCGAAACCGCCATCCCGTCGCGGAGCGCGAACGCCGCCGAAGACACCACGCCGGAACCGGGCAGATCTTCGGCGAAACGCACGACACCGTTCCCCTCCCTGTACGTCTCGCGGTAAACCTGCCTGATTTCATCGACGGAAGCGGACGTCTCGTTTTCGGAGAGAAACACCGTCGTCTCCATGCCGCGGGCGTGCGGAACGATCACGGGCGAAAAAACGGGCATCCTGGGCAGAGAGCAGACAGCCGCGATTTCAGGAAGATGTTTGTGCATCTGTCCGAGCGCATACTGCCTGCCGCCGAGATATTCCTGCGTCCCGGCGGAAAGCGCTTCTTCGTATGCCGCGATCATTTTCTTGCCGCCGCCGGTATAGCCAGTCAGAGAGAAAGCCGACGGGGCGGCGCCTTTTTTCAGCAAGCCGGCCCTGACAAGCGGCTCTACGAGCGCTATATAGCCGGAAGCATGGCAGCCCGGGTTCGCGATCCTGCGCGACAAAGCGATGCGTTCGCGCCGGCCGGCAAGCTCGGGGAAACCGTATTCCCAGCCTTCGGAAACGCGATGCGCGGTGGAAGCGTCGATTATCGTCACGGCCGGATTTTCGACGAGAGAAACAGCCTCGCGCGCAGCATCGTCTGGAAGGCAGAGAAACGCCACGTCGCAAGAATCGAGAGCCTCCTTGCGGGCGGCGGGATCTTTGCGCCTCTCTTCGGGGAGGGCAACGAGTTCGATATCGCGGCGCTTCTCGAGACGCGATCTTATCTCAAGCCCGGTGGTGCCGGCGCTCCCGTCGATAAAGACCTTTTTCACGCGAGCCCCCGGCTATTCGTCATCGGTGAATTCATCCGCATCCTGAGGCTTTTCCTCGGGTTTGTTCTCGCGGCCGTCGCCCTCCTCGACCGGCTTGTCGCGATAGCCGTAAACGGAGCGGCCGTACCCGTAGCCGTAGCCATAGCCGTAGGAATGGCGGACGTTCGGCGCGAACGCGCTCGCTCCCGACACGTCGACATCGTTCACAACCACGCCGAGAATGTTCGCGCCCGCCTCCGTGAGACCTCTCGCGCAATACTGTATCGGACGGAAATGCGTTCTGTCGGGGCAGCACATGATCAATACGGAATCGACCTGGACGGCGAGTGAGACGACATCGCCGACAAGACCGTACGGCGGCGAATCTATTATTATGTTGTCGTAATTGGCCCTGGCCCATTCGAAGAAACTGGCGACGGCGGCGGAGCCGAAAATCGTGGCGGGGGAAAGATCCTGCGGCGGCAGCGATGCTATGACATCGAGCGAAGGTATGTCCGTCTTGTTGACAAGCTTTGCGAAATCTATCTTGTTTCCGCCGGACGCGCCGAGGACGTGCGAGAAGCTCCTGTCGGGCGTAAGCGAAAGGTTCCACACGCGGGCAAGACGCGGACGACGCATGTCGAAATCGACATGGAGAACCTTCCTGCCGACCTGCGCATACGTTATTGCAAGCGACGTGGACGTGATCGTCTTGCCTTCGCCGGGCTGCGTGGAAATGACGAGCATGCACTGCGTCATCGATTCGTAGCGCGGCGAATCGAGCAGGTTTCTCAAACCGGCCACGGTTTCGGCGAACTGGGAGAACTTGTCCTCGAGTATGAACCTCGCGACCTGCTCGCGGCGTTTGCGGCGGACGTGCGGCAGCACTGCAAGCACCTTGAGCGAAAGACGCTGCTCGATGTCGGAGAGATTGACAACCGTGTCCTCGAGATTGTCGAGAACGAGAACGAAAAGTATGCCGAGTGCGAGAGAGCCCGCTATGCCGATGCCGAATATGTACATCGGATTGGGGGCGACAGGAACCGTCGGCACCGTGGCCTGGCGCCCGAGCACGATGACCTCTTGATTGGCCTGGGCTTCGAGACGCGCCTTGTTCTCGTCAAGAACGAGACCTTCGTGAATGCGGTTCGCCACGCCGAAATTCGTCTCGAGAATCCCGAGGCCGGATTCCGCGAGCACGACTCTCTGCGCAAGAGACGAAAGTTCGTTCGTGAGATCGTCGCGCTTGACCCTGAGCTGCGAAAGCCTGTTCTGCGTAACCCGGAGGTTTGACCGGCCCGTTTGGAGAGCGCGCGCGGCCGCATCGAGGAAGCCCTGCCGCGCCACGTCGAGCTCGCTCTTCTTCGTCTTGACTTCCGGGTGGCTGTCGGTATATATGACGAGGAGCTTCTCGTATTCGGTCTTCGCGGTCAGGAACGTCTTGTACTCCGTGGCAATTTCCTGAGCCCTCGGGATGCCAGTCGAAAGCGAACCGTAGCTTTCCGGCTTTTTCTGGACCTCGGAGAGCATCTTCTCCCATTCGATGAGCTGCGTCTCTTCGGATTCGAGCCTGAGGATTTCGCTGTTTGTCTGCGACAGCGCCTGCCTTGCCGTGTCGCGCGCAGATCTCAGGTTGTCGACCTTGTGGGCCGTTCTGAAATCAAGAAGCTCCTTCGCGAGAGTTTCGACCTCGCGGCGCTTCTTCTCCGCGTTGAGGTGGATCTGGCTGACCGCCTTGTCGCAAAGCATCTTGTTTTCTTCGTCGGTGTAAGACTCGATCGCCTTGGCATAGGCATTGGCGACACCGGCCGCAAGCTGCGGCGATTTGGACTTCACGCTGATCATGATTATGCGCGAGCCCCTCTGGATCTCGAGTTTCGAGCCGCCGATGGCCTGCATTATCTCGTCGTCCGCGACCGTCGACGCCGGATGCCCGGCACGGTACTCCTGGACGATCATCGTGACAATTTTGTTGGAACGCCACGCGCGGCTGCGCGTATTGAAGATTTCGGCATAGTCGTTGCCGTAATCCTGCATGGCTCTTCCGAGCGAACTGCCGCGACCCGACGCCCTGCGCATATCCATCATGAATTCGCTCGATGCTTCGTATATCGTGGGCGAGATGCGGTAGACGGCGAACGAAATTACGACACCGATGAGGAGAAAGACGAAAATCGAAAGCCATCTCTGGGCGAAAACGCGGAGAATGCGCTTGACCGAAAGAGTGCCTATCACCGAACCATCGGAATTGGACTCGCCGTTTTCGCCGCCATACGCACCGTAATACGAAGCCTTGCCGTATGTTCCTCCATACCGGCGGCCAGATCCGTAATACATCGGGCTCCTGCCGCCATACGACGACGATCCTCCGCCGTAGTAAAGAGGGTTTTTGCCTTTTCCGCCGTAATAAAGATTCTTTTCAGCCATTTTCAGCTTCTGCTCCGTTTTTTGCCGCCATCGGCCGGCGCCGCACCCTTGAAGACGGGGATGAACGAGCCCCCGCCGAGGGCAAGAAGCGACGCCCCGGCCAACAGGACATCTGTTCTCAGGAAAGACGTGTCAAAGAAAATCTGAGCAACGAAACACGCAAAAACCGCAACCGCCGCGGCCGCAACGGGATAAAACGGCCTTACCGGAGAGCGGACAGACTTCACTGCGCGAACGACGAACGTAACGACGAGAGCTACAACGACAGAGCAAAAAGAAACGGCGCCCACAAGCCCGCGCTCGGCAAGAACGTGCCACCAGCCGACAACGGCGCTCGACTGGCCGGGAGGGAGAACGGCCCAGTCTTCAAAAGTCGCATTGAACCTGACATTCAAAGGAAACGTGCCGAGACCCGTCCCAAGCCAGGGCGACGAATTCCAGACCTTGGAGGCAAAAGATGCGCAAAGCGCCCGGATTTTCATGTATTGCTGGCCGAAAAGCTCGAACTTGCCGTCGATGAACGGCTCTAACCTCGCTGTTTCGAGAAATTCCGGCGCAAGCGCCATGCAACAGCTTGCAACCATGAAGAGCGACATCAAAAGCGACGCGACGCATTTGAAAGCAACCGTCTTGTCACAGGCGATCCCGGCATAAAAGAACGACGCTATCGAGGTCGCAAGAAGAGCGGCAAGGAAAAATACAATCACATAAGACGGAGCAAAAAAGTAAAGCCCGACAAGGCAGCCGGCCGTACCTGTGGAATAAAGGAGCATCGCCTTGTTCCACTTTATCTCGAACGAGCCGGCCAAAGCGGCGATGCCGACGGTCGCGTAAATTCCGTACGAAGTGCCGATATACGACGAAGCCGCTATGTGACACCTGCTTGCTTCAACGGCGCCGGGAACATTGAAATAACATGCAACGGCACCTGCAAAACCGGCAAATCCGGCGAGAATGGAAACCGCCGATATGAAAAACAGCCTTGCCCCCTTCCCAAGAGCATGGCGGCACGACTCGACAAGAACGAGCAACGACACCGATGTCGCCAGCTGAAGCATGCCGGCACCTTCGACGCCGGCAGGGAAAAAAGCAAGTTCCGATTCTTTCAATTTCCAGCGAAACACTTCCGTGTCGTACATCATCCCTACATTGCAGTTGAAAAGGCGCAAAGCGGATATGAGACAGATGGCCGCAAATATCCAGAAAAGAGGATCTTTGAAAAGCGCAGCCGCCACACGGCCGCGCGCCTCGCGCAACATCTCAGACGGCCTTCTCGACGGCTCGAAAAAATACCATATCGAACATATGAGCGACATCCAGAACAAAACGGCGCACACAGCGCTTTCGCTCGCGTACGGAGCGAGAAAAAGCGGCAACACCGCAAGAACCGCCAGGTGCGCCGCAAGACCGTACTTCGAAATGAACTTCTGCACTTGCCCGAGAAAACTTATGCCGTGTATCAATATGAGAACCGAACGCCGACGGACGCACGCCAACGGTCGTAGTTGTATCCGTGGCCCCTCACATACGTGCCGCCGTGCGCCATCTGAGTCTGGTACTCTATGCTGCCGAAAAATCCGAGCCAGTTGTTGTAGGTGTAGTTGATCTGGCCGCGTGTCGTGATGATGTCGGTGTTGTAATCATCACTTTCGTACGAAGAATATTCATGGGTCTCGTAGCGGTAGGCGACATCCGCCGAAACGGAAACAGCGCCCTTGACGAGCGATTTGCTAACACCGCCGCTTACATTGTAAACCTTGAGCAAACTGCCGTATTCACGCTCGGAAGGCTGGTAGTAGCTCGAACCGAGGATCATAAATTTCGTCGTGGAATTCATGGCCCACATTCCGGAAGCCTGGAAGTCAAAGCTGTTTGCCTTGTGGACATCGCCGTATTCGTAATGGCTCCAGCCGCCCATCAAGCGGTACTTGATCTTCTCCGTGGCGCGGGTCGCAATACCTGCCATGATCGAATAGCCCCTCGAATCACGCGCTACGCGACCCCCCTTCGGCGCTGTCGTATGATAGTCTCTCTCCCTGTCTTTGTGGTTGTCCTGGAGAGACCAATGGTGGCTGCCGCTCACGATGAAGTCGGTCCACGGCGAAGGGGCGATGCCCGCCTCGGCACCGACAGTAGACCTCTGCCAGCCGTACATCGGAGCATATTCTTTTTTATTGTTTTCGTAATCGATATAGTATATGCTTCCGTTGATCGATCCGTGGAGGTACTGGTTGACGCGACGTTCCAAAACAGAATCAAATCCCCATTCGATTCTGTCTCGGCCGAGGCCTCGCCCGCCAGATGCTATGCCGTCGTCCTGGAGAATCTTGCCGAAATGCTGGCCGATCATGAGGGTCCACCCTTTTTCGTTCGGCGCGGAATCGCTCCACCTGATGCTGACATTCTCGTTGTAGCCGGACGAATTGCGATTTTTGGACTTTCCGTTGTAGGCGTGGTAGTGATACGACAATCCGGCGCTCACACTCCAGTTTCCGTGCTGATAAGCGCCGTTTACGCCGGGAGAAACGACCCACGAACTCGAACTGCGCGAATGCTTCGACGAATCGCTGTTCGAATCGTAGTTCGCAGAAAGCGAGACATACGGATGGAGCGTGATTCTCTCGCCGATATGTATACCCTTCTTATCCTGCTCGGCTGAAAAAGCAGGCAAGACAACGAACCCGACGGCCGCCAAAATCGTCTTATTATTGATTTTCATAACCTGTCTTTCTGTTTCAGTGATTCCGTCTGAAAAGCTCAGTCGTGAAGCCCCTGCCCTTCGTACGGATTCGGCTCGCCTCTCGTGTATGTGCTGTTCCAGGGCAATCCCGGCGTCAACGTACGGGGAACGCGGTTAAGACCGGAGACAGCGTCGAGATCCGAGCCGGGGACCGTGGTGGCGGCGCTTCTGTAAATCATTGACGCCATCGATGAACCGGCAGAACCCGAACTCGAGAGGTCGGAAAGCATGGCAACCGTCGCAAGAGGCCGTGCAAACGACAAGACAAGATTGACATCGGGCTGGGCACCGGCATCGGCAGCGCCGAGCATGGGCTCGTAATTGTTCTCCTTCAAAGCAGGCCCGATCCATTCGTTTTTGGCAAGCTCGCGTGTCGCCGCATCGGGCAGATTGGCCGAGAGCTGATCCGCGAGATCGGCAGGCGTCCCGTTGGAACCGCGCACGAACATGAGAATGGCAAAAGTGTCGCGCACCCCTGAATCGTCGGCCGTCTCGTTGCGCTTCTGGATGGTGACCATGGTATCTTTGGCGAGTTTCGTATACGCTTCGTCGGTGAAAACGGTCTCAGGATCCGCAGCTCTGTTGAAAAGCTTGTTCGCGAAAACTTCGTTTATCGCAACGAGCGACGCCGGCGGAACCGTCGCGAACGTCTCTGCGAGCATGCTGGCGAGATTGCCCTTGGCCGCCGATTTCATCGCCGCCGAGTTTATATCGACATATTTCGCCGTCTTCTCCGCCGGAGAGACAGGCATTGACTCGATGGCGGCGTTGACTCTGGCGAGAAACGCCACCTGGTCTTCCGCGGAGAGCTGCGAAACAAGCTCCTCCATGACGGCAGGATTCTCAATTGCCTGGCCGATCTTGCCGGTGGCGTCGGCGAGAGAAATCTTCGCCTTGTCGGCCGCGCCGGCCGCCAAGGTCGCAAGAGCAACCGCAAACACAAGGAGTTTTTTCATTTTTCTTTCCTTTCGTTTCTATGGCTTCTGTAAATCAATACCAAGACTCGGGCACCCAGACGACGTCGCCCGCCTTGAGGCGGATATCCTTCGAGGCATCTCCCTTTTCTCCGATTTCAAGCACATCCACGATCTTCCGCGTCTTGTCGCCGTTTTTGTCGTAACTCGTCACGACTATCTTGCGCTTGTTCGCATACGGCCTCAGCCCGCCGGCCTCCTTGAGCGCCTTTGTAACGGTAAGCTCCATCGTCTGCGTCATGTTGACGGGCCCGGGCGAGCCCACTTCGCCGAGAACGGTGACCGTGCCCCACGGGCTGACGCCGCGCCCGTCGTACGGAGCGAAGGTGACGGTGACCTGCGGCTGCTTGATGTAAACCTGATACTCTTTGACAAGTTTTTTCTTGAGCGCGTCAAGCGTCAATTCATGGCAATAAACAGGCTTTTCAAGAAGATACGGGAGCACGATCTCTCCGTTCTGATCGACCTGCACCTGCATGGAAACAGGCTCTCGCGCGACGGCAGCGACGGTCACGACGATGCCCACGCCGATTCTCACACGCGGCTTTCCATCGGTGAAAAGCACATACTGGTCGGACGGATCTTCCTGCTCGCGCTGGAAGAACATATTACGCACCGTATCGCATCCGCCAAGAAGCAAAACGGCCGTTCCAAATATAAAAAATTGTTTCAAGTGTACACTCATCCCTTTTATCAGTGTGTAAATTATACCACTTTTATGCAAAGAAAGTCAATAGGCTAATTTCTCTTTCCGCCGGATTTCTTCGACCGTGAATGTTGTCGAAGCGCATGCGCCGCCGGACATGGAGCATGTAACGGTGTGCTCCCCGGGCGACATCTTCGAAACGAACGGCTCGGCCCCGACGGTTTCTCCGGCGGGAATATCGTCGACAAACCACCAAAGCTTCGCATCGGGAGCGTTGCCGGCCGCCCGACAGACGATTTTCTGTCTGAGCGCTCCGGGAACGATTATGAACTTTTCGCCTTTCACGGGAGAGGTTATGGCAAGTTTGTCTTCGCCGAACGCAAGATCGGGCGCCGCACTTCGGAGCAAATCCGTCCGCACCGACCTTCTCCCCTTCGCATCGCGTATATGGACAGGGCACAGGGCAGGAGAACTTTTCCCTTCCACGAATATTCCTTTTTCGGTCTCCAAACACTCCGGAGAGGCGGGAAGCCCGGTAAGAGAGCACACCGTCCGTTCGACGACTTCCGCCGGCCGCTCGTACCATGCGCCCGACGAACCTGCGGCGACGGATCGTGCGATCTGCCATGCGACGGGAGCGGCGGCCTTGGCGCCGACGACAGACTTGTCTCCGAAGTCGCCCTTCATGTGTCCGCACCATACGCCCACTACATATTCCGGATTCCATGCGACGGTCCAAGCGTCGCGATATGCGCTCGACGTACCTGTTTTCCATGCGAAACGCGGCACTACGACATCGGCGACATGCGAAAGCGCCTGAAAACTTCTTTCCGGACCGGAAAGCATGTCGGAGACGATGTAGCACGCGGCCTCGGAAAAGACGCGCCTCCCTCCTGCGCCGCGCGACGGCGGCGGGAACGCGACGGGCGGCAGATACACCCCGCCGCGCGCTATCGCGCCGTAGGCCGCGACAAGTTCGATCAAAGACACGTCTGCATTGCCTATGGCCAGCCCGAGGCCGAGGTCGCCGGCTCCGTCTGAGACGGCGCCGAAACCGAGTTCGCCGAGAACGGCCGCAAAACGTTCCACGCCGGTGCGGCGCAGCAGATCGACAAAAGGCAGATTGAGCGAGAGCACGAGCGCGGTGCGCAAAGACACGCTTCCCCGGTACGAAGAATCGAAATTGGCGGGCCTGTAGCCCTTGTAGGAACGAGGCATATCCGTCAGCCGCTCGTCCGGCGCGACTACGCCCCGGTCGATAGCCGCCGCGGCGAGAAACGGCTTTAGCGTTGAACCGGCGCTGCGAGGACGCGCCGAGACATTCACCTGGCCGCCGGCCGGGTCGAAATAATCCGCGCCGGAAGAGAGCGCGACGATCTCGCCGGTCGACACGCGCATAACGGCGGCGGCGACGGCGAAGGCGCCTTTTTCCGCGGCGGATCGCACCGCAGCGTCGCACGAGCGCTGGATATCGGCGTCGAGAGATGTAGTGAAATCGCCGCCGCGCGCCGAACGCCCCCGTCGCGCGCGCAGACGCTCCATGGCCCAGTCGCAGAAATACGGATGTCTGAACGGTCTGGGCGTGCGGCATATCCGCGGGATCACGCTCTGCGCGGCCTGCATGCGCTCCGGGTCTATCATGCCGAGATCGCGCATCCGCGACAGGACATAGTCGCGGCGGCGCAGCGCTCCGGCGAGGTTGCGGTCTGGACGGAATCTCGAGGGCGCCTGCAGCATTCCGGCGAGAAGCGCCGCTTCGCCGAGCCCGAGAGATTTTGCGCTCTTGCCGAACCAGCCGTTGGCCGCCGCCTCGATGCCGACGAAATTGGAACCGAAAGGCGCTCGGTTCAGATACTCCGAAACGATGCGGAGCTTGCCGCACGAACGCTCCATCTTCAGCGCCATCACCGCTTCTTTGCATTTCCAGAAAAGATTCTTCGGATGCGGTTTTAGAAGACGCACGGTCTGCATCGTTATGGTCGAAGCTCCGGAAATACGGCGGCGCGAGACGATGTTCTGCCATGCGGCGCGCGCGGCGCTCGAAAACCTCACGCCGCGATGGTTCCAGAATTCGCCGTCTTCCGAAGCGACCGCCGCTTTGACGATCCAGTCTTCCGGGTCGGCCTCGTAATACGCCCTGCGGTCGATATCGCCCGGCCCGAGCGAAACGCGGATTGTTTCGCCGGCGGAATCCCTGAGAACGACCCCGCGCGTGTATTCCCTCGCGGTGTCTTCCGGCCAGTCAACGGCGAACCACAATGCTGCTGCAAGCGCGACGGCAGTCGAGAGAAGAATCGTACATGCCTTCAAGAGCCGGCCCCGGCAGCACGAAACGGCCCGCCGAAACGACGCGCACAGGATAGCGGAAATGCACTTCACTCCCTGCCTCCATGGTGAACTTCTTCGAAAAAACGAGCATGCGGTCGTCGCGCGCGTCGGAACGCATCACCCACGGTTCTTTTCCTTTCGCCGCCAGACATCCTGAATCCAGCACGGGCTCGAACGCCCCGGCGAAAAGATTCTCTACCACGAGATCGGACAAGACGCGCTTTACGGCCGATGTGACGGCTATATCGGCGACAAGCAGTTCGCCGCAGGCGAGAGATCCGAGATCCGCCTCCCGGCCTTCGGAATCGAAGAACCTGCACGACACCGACAGCCCTTCCGGAATTTTTCCGCCCGACGTCTCCGCCGGGAGATCGAATGTCCTCACGGTCAGAAAAGCCGTGGCGTCTGACGTGTTCACCAGCGACAGCGTCTTCCCCTCGAGCACGGCCGACGCGCCGCAGGCAAGATTCATCTCCGCTCCCGACGACGAAACGGCGGACACCGACGCGAGGCCTTCTTTCACGGGGTTGTGCCTGAAATATTCTCCGAGCGCGATAAGCGCGTGGGCGTTGGCGTGTGTCGTGCCCCAGCTGAATTTCGCTCTGTCGCGCCTGCTCTCGAGATACGCTTTCAACTTCTCGACACGCCCGTCGGAAGGATTGGTTTCGAGAAGCGCGAGCATCGCGAACGCAGCCTCCTCCACGGACTGCGGATCGAAAACGCCGGAAAGAAGCGCTTCCGCGCGCTTCCGGTCGCGGACGGCGGAAAACGCTCTTGCCAGCCTCGAACGCGAGAGAAGCCCGAGATCGGCGCGATTGTCGTAGAGGCTGAACATCCTGTCCTTGTCCGGCACGCCGGCGAGCGCGAGCGTGTGGCAAGCATAGGCCGCCTCCGCCGCATTCGTCGACGACGCCCACCGGCCGAGAAACTCGAGCACCGACTTCCTGGCGTGCGGAGAGACGCAGCGGCCCGACTTCTCCGCTTCGACGAGGAAATGCGCGGCGTAAAGCGACACTTCCCTGTCCCACGGCGCATAGTCGCAGTCGGGCCACATGGAGAAATCGTGTTCGCGGATCATCGACTCGACGCGGCCGATGCCTGCGGCGATGAACGCCGGACCGAGCGAAGAGGAGCCGGAGGCCGCGGCGTTCAGGGCTCCTCCCGCGGCGACGAGAGGAAAGATGCGAGAGACCGTCTGTTCAAGGCATCCGTGCGGATAATCGGCAAGCCACCCCAACGCGGCGGAGAATTCTCCGAGGCGCGACGGAGAAAGAGCGAGCGAATGTCTGGCGAAACCGCCTTCTGCGGAAACGACGGCTTTTTCGCCGGGCTCGAGCCTCAGCACCTTGACGGTCTCCCTCCAGGGGACGGCCGGCCTCACGGGAAGAGAAATCCTGTGCTCGTGACGTTCGCCGAGACCTTCCGCGGAAAATCCGAACTCCGCCTGCCCCGGACCGAGCGCGCGCGCGCGGACGAAGGCGAGGACGCTCTCTCCCGGAGTCATGACGACCTCTCCGTCGTGCACGCCTTCGATCGCGGCCTCGCCTGACGCCGAAACGCTCCACTTCACGCGCCCCGGCCTGTCGCTTGTGTTGCGGAGCGGAAGCACCGCTTCGAACTCGTCGCCCGGGGCGACGAATCTCGGCGCGTCCGGCTCGGCGACGAGCCTCGGAGACACTTTGCAAAGAACGCTCGCCGCGCCGGTCGCCGACGCCGAATACACAAGCGCCGTGACGCGCACTTCTCCGGAGAATTCCGGGATGCGGATCTTGACCTCGGCCTTTCCGTTTTCGAGAGAGACATTCTTCTTCCACAGCGAAAGCGGCTTGAAACGGCGTGTCGGCACGGGGCTCACCCTGGCGAACAGCGACGCGCCGAAACCGCCGCCTGTCTTCATGCCGCTCGCGCGCAGCACATCGTCGTCCACCGGAAGGATTCTTCCGTACATGTCGTAAAGCGGATGCTCCGACGAGCGCGGTCTTGCGAAGAATCCCGAAGGATCCGGCTCGTTGCCGCCGGAAAGAAGATTGATTCCTTCGTCGACAACCGTTATCGTGGCGCGCTTTCCGCCGCCGGAGACCGACGACGAATCGACCGCGACCGTGACGACGGCTCCGCCGGGAACAAACTCGACTTTTGGGGCGAGGGTTACGCTCAATTCGCTTTCCGCAGGCCGTATAGAGAGCGTCGCAGCGCCGTGAGCCCTCACGGCCATGCGTTCGTCGTTATTCTCCGCGACGGGCTTGACCACGGCGACCGCGACGTCTACACTCGGGGCCAGAGCCGCGTCGACGGGATCGAGAACGATCTCGCCCGTCGCCGTTCCGAGCTCAATGCTTTTCACGCTGACGATCCTGTCGCGGACAACGGAAACGAGAGCGGTGCCAGCGAACGGCGATCTAACGAGGATGCGCGGCGTTTCGCCCGGCCGGTAGAAAGCCTTGTCCGGCACGAGGACGACTTCCGCGGGGTTCCCGAGAGGCGCGCTCGTCTCTTCGGCTCCGTCGCCGAGAAAAAACGCGCGGGAGAAAGACGCTCCAGATTCCGGATCGGAAACCGTAAGCACGTAGTCGCCGCAAGACTTGAGATCGAGCCTGAGCACGGAAGAAGCGTCCGGAAGCGTTTCGAGTTCCATGCCGTCCGTCACGGGGGCGCGGACGCGCTCGCATGTCCAGCTCCCCCATCCGCCGTCGCCGCTTTTATATGCGAAAATGCTCTCCACGCTTTCTACTTTCGCCGAGAGTTTCTTTCCGCCCGGCGCGCGCGACCCATCCGGCATGACGCATGCCACAGGGATTTCAAGAACGCCGTCCTCTGGTTTCTCCACCCACCCGGGGAGAACGGCTCCGATGTAGAACGGATAGACGTGGCATACCGCGGAAGCGCGCCCTGCGGCAGGTCTTCCGCCGTCTTCGAAGACCACACCTTGCACGGTCGCCTTGACAGCGGCTTTCGGCCGGCCGTCGGAAGGACGGAGCGGCGCGGAGAAGACGGCCGCCCCGTCGGATCCGAGAGTCTTCTGCGGAAGACGCCGGAAAGCGGCTTTCAATCCGAGATCGTCGTTTCCGAA
>JAFWBO010000094.1 GCA_017507065.1 Kiritimatiellia bacterium
CGCACGGCCCGGATTATTTCCGTAACGACGAGATTATCCGTGCCGAGCGCCCCTGAAACAGCTCTTTCGCGGAGATTCATGAATCTGCCCCAGGCGAACCTGAGCTCGCGCAGCGTCCACTTCGACGCCGCGGCGATGTTCTTCTTCGCAGTCCAGGGCGAGCCGTATATATCCAAAGCCGCCTTCTCGCCTTCGCCGCGCTGCATGGCATCTTTAAGCTCCGCGAGATTGCGGAACATCCTTTCGAGAATCGTCGTGGCCATCACGTCGAAACCGGACTCTCCGGAAAAGCGCGCCGCCGCTTCGACCGCCTTGGCTGCGTCTCTCGACGCAACCGCGTCGGTAAGCTCCCACAGAGGCGTCTCCACACCGGCGCCAGGAGAAGATATTTCCGCTATTTCCCTGCGCGTGGCAGTGCCGCCGTTTCCGAGATAGTCGCGCATCTTGTCGAGCTCGCTCTCGATCGAACGGGTATCGGTGCCAACCACCGCGACAAACGCGTCGGCGGCGCCGGGCGCGAAAGCGAAACCGCGCTCTTTCGCGCCGTCTATCGCCCTCACCACCGCATCGCGGCTTTTTTCCTTCGCCTTCGCCGTCGCCAGGGAAATGACCTCGCCCGCCCCTTTCAGCGTCTTGGCGAAAACGGAGGTCATCAGAAGCCGCGGCCCGGAAATGACGAAAATCTGGTTTTCGGGGAGAGGATTCGCGGCGATCTTTTCCGCAAAAGCGACAAGCGTCTCCTTCACTTTTTCGGACGGACCTTTTTTTGAGCCCGACTGCGGAAGGAACCCCACGTTCCGCCACCATGTCGCTTTCGAAGGCTCGAGGAACGGCGGCGTTGAAAACGCGGCGTCGGCGGCACGGATGTCGGAGAGCTGCGATTCCTCGTTGACGGACAGCATCGAGTCTATCTCTTCCTTTTCGGCCGCCGCGGACAATATCCTTTTTGCGGCCTCGCCGACGAGGTAGTCGTCTTCTCCGATTATGAGATGGAAACTCACGCCGCGGACTTCCTTTTTTCGATGAATATCAGAAGAACGCCCAATGCCGCCATGGCGAGCGATATGGCCTGCCCGATGCTGAGCGAAAAAACGCCCGCTCTCGGATCGCCGCGCAGAAACTCCATCGCAAAACGCTCGGACGCGTAAAGAACGAGATACAGCCCGGCCGTCCAGCGCCTGCACTTTACATACACGGCGATGAGCACCGCGAAAATCACGAGAAGCGCCGCGGCCTCGAACAACTGCGTCGGGAGGACGGGGAGCGAATGCGGAGCGGAAGAAGATATGAGCCCCTTCGAGAGCTGATCGTACCATGCCGGCGAATGCGCCGGGAATGAAACGGCGAGCGGCGAATCCGAAATTCTCCCCCAGCAGCAGCCGTAGAAAAAGCACCCTATCCTTCCGCATGCATGACCGAGCGGGATGACGGCGGCGAAAAGATCGGCGAGCGCGAGGGGGCGCTCCTTCTTGATGCGGCACCACACGAAAAACACGGCGATCGCGAGAATGAGCCCGCCGTAAAAAACAAGCCCGCCTCTGTCGATGCGTATTATTTCCATCGGACGAGCGGCGAATTCGCCCTTCCAATGCTCTATGACATACGCGATGCGGCTGCCGACAACACCCGAAACCATGAGATAGACGAGGAAATCGCCGAGATCCTTCCTGCCGGAAAGCATCTCCACGGCTTTCCACGCCAGCATGAAGCCGAGCGCCATGCAAAAGCCGTACGTCTTGACGGAAAAGAACCCCAGATCAAGCAGTTCAGGATACATCGGGCATCTCCCTGCCGGTCTTGCGGAAATGCCTGTATTCCGCGACCGCGGTGAAAAGCGCGTCTGACGAAGAATTGAGCGCCGTTTCGAAAGAATCCTGCACCACGCCGATGATAAAGCCGATGCCGACGACCTTCATGGCCACGTCCTGCCCTATGCCGAACATGGAGCACGCCAGAGGAATGAGAAGAAGCGAGCCGCCCGCCACGCCAGACGCGCCGCACGAGGCCACGGTCGCTATAAGCGAAAGCACTATGGCCGAAAGAATGTCGACCTGTATGCCGAGCGTGTTGGTCGCGGCCAGAGTGAAAACCGTTATCGTCACCGCCGCGCCGCTCATGTTGATCGTCGCGCCGAGAGGTATCGAAACAGAATAGAAATCGCTGTCGAGCTTGAGTTTCTTGCATAGCTCGAGATTAACCGGTATGTTGGCCGCGGACGAGAGCGTGAAAAAAGCGGTGATGCCGCTGTCGCGGATGCAGCGGAAGATGAGAGGATACGGATTGCGTCTCAGGACGACGGCCACGAGAACGGCGTTCGCCACGAACGCCACGAAAAGCATGCACGCCACGAGGACGAGTATCACATGGCCGTATTCCCTGAACACCTGAAGCCCGCTCGTCGATATGCTCTTGTAGATGAGCCCCATGACGCCGAACCCTGCAAGACCGATTATAAAGCGCACTGCTCCGGAGAGAACTTCGGCCATGTCGGTGAAAAACGCCTTTGTCGCGTCGGATGCGCACTTTTTCATGATGATGCCGAACACCACCGCCCAGAAGAGAATGCCGATGTAGTTAGCATCCACCACAGCCCCGACGGGATTGGAGAACATGCCCACCACGACATTCTCGAGGACGCTCCCCACCCCGCTCGGCGCCGCGGACGCGGAAGACGCGTCAACAGGCAGATCGAGCTTCGACGGGAAAAGGAAACTCGCCGCGACCGCAGTGCCCGCCGCGACGAACGTGGCGAGCAGATACTGGAATATGACGAAATTGAAACGGCTGTCGAGCCTGGCGGAACTTTTGGAGAGCGACGCGGTCACGAGCACCGCGACGAGAAGCGGAGCCACCGCCTTGAGCGCCGCGACGAAAAGAGTCCCCGGAATTTCGAGCATCGCGATTCCCGGCACGGTGACTCCGAGAACGATGCCGACGACGAGGCCGACGACGATCCTCGTCACCACGCCGGATGACGAATAGACTTTTGCAACCGTTTTCAGTATGTTTTTCATTGTTTTGACAAGTATACAATATTGCACGACATATTGCAACACCGCCCCCGGGCGCGTCAATGCGCTTCAAGCCAGTTCTGCCCCGCTCCGACGCCGACTTCGAGAGGAACGCCGAAATCGATCGCGCCGGACATTTCGCGGACGACGAGCTTTTCAAGCGCTTCCACCTCTTCCTCCGGAGCGTCGAAAAGAAGTTCGTCGTGTATCTGCAGAACCATCTTCGAGCGCATCCTGTTCTCGCGCAGCGCTTTGTCCACCTTCACCATCGCCACCTTGATCAGATCCGCCGCCGAACCCTGGATGGGCGTGTTTATCGCATCGCGCTCGGCCGCCTGTCTGGCCGTGGCGTTGCGGGAGTTGATGTCGCGCAGCGTACGCCTGCGGCCGAGAATTGTTTCGGCATACCCCTTCGAGCGCGCCTTCTCGACGGCAAGGGCCATGTACTCCTTCACTTTCGGATAAAGCGCAAAATACGAGTCTATCAGATCGGCCGCCTCCTTGCGCGGAATCTTCAGCCGCTGCGAAAGCCCGAAGGACGACATGCCGTATATGATGCCGAAGTTCACCATCTTGCACCTTGAACGCTGTTCGGCCGTGACGAACTCCGGTATCGTCCTGTATATGCGCGCCGCCGTCTCGCGATGGATGTCTTCGCCGCGCCTGAACGCGCCGATCATCGACTCGTCTCCGGAAAATGCGGCCATGATGCGCAGCTCTATCTGAGAATAGTCGGCCGAGACGAGACGGTGCTTTTCGTCGCGCGCGACGAACGAGCGCCTTATCATCTTGCCGCGGTCCGTCCTGACGGGGATGTTCTGGAGATTGGGGTTCGAAGACGACAGCCGCCCCGTTTCCGTGAACGACTGGGCGTATGTCGTGTGGACGCGGCCTTCGGAGTCTATGAGCTGCGGCAGCTTGTCGACATATGTCGATTTCAGTTTCGCGCAGGCCCTGTATTCGAGGATGTCCTCCACGACAGGATGCATTCCGACGAGTCTGGACAGCGTTTTTTCGTCTGTCGAGAACTGCCCGCTCGCCGTCTTTTTCACGCCGTCGGCAGGTATTTTCAATTCGTCGAAAAGCATGGCGGAAAGCTGCCGGGGGCTGTCGGGATTGAACCCCGGGCTTGAATACGCGTGTATGGAGGTGAGCCGGGAGACGATCTCCCTGTCGAGTTCGCGGCCGTAGTCGCGCAACGCGGACGAATCGATCTTCACGCCCTCGCGCTCCATGTCGATCAATATTTTGACAAGCGGCTCTTCCGCCTCCTTCAAAGCCCGATCCGCGCCGGCGGCCGCGACAAGCGGCGTGAGCACGTCGTCGAGCCGCAGCGCGACATCGGCGTCTTCCGCGGCATAATCGAGAATTTCCGACGGCTTCAGCGCGGCCATCGACAGCTGTTCGACGCCACGCTTCTTCTCTCCTATGAGACGCTCTATGGGGATCGGCCTGTAAGAGAGATATTTCTCGGCGAGCGAATCGAGATCGTGGCGGCCGGCCGCGTCGAGACAGTAGGCTTTGAGCATCGTGTCTTCTGGCTGCGAAGCGAACCCGATCCCGTGGCGCATGAGCACGGTCCTGTCGAATTTGACGTTGTGCGCCACGAATTTTTTCGACGGATCGGCGAAAAGCGGCCTGAAGATGTCGACGAGCGAGCCGTCGACGTACCATGCCTTCCCCGGCTCCGCGGCGAGCGAGAAGCCCACGAGCCGGCACTCTGACGCGTCCGTCGGATCGTGCCCGTCTTCGGACGCGGCCGTTTCGGTGTCGAAAGCTATGCGGCCGAAACGCGAAAGCTCCGCCACGAGCGAGGCGGCGCCGTCCTCGGTGTCGACAAGCCTGTAGTCGTGGGGAAAAGTTTCTATCGCAGCGAGATTTCCGCCTGCGAGACGAACCGACTCCGGATCGTCGGGGAAAAGCCCCTGCACCGCGGCGGCAGACGCATCGACGCCGAAATGTTTCGCCAGGTTTTTCATCTCGTATTTCGCGCAGAAAAGCGAAAGTTTTCCCGTGTCGGCCTTCTTGACCCTGTAGGATTCCCACGGCGTTTCCAGAGGCACGTCGGTTCTTATCTCGGCGAGGAAACGCGAAATCTCGGCGTCTTCGCGCCCGGCCGCGATTTTCTCCCCGAGCTTGCCCTTGACCTCGCCGGCATGCGCCAGTATATCGCCGAGAGATCCGAATCTCCCGATGAGCTCCTGCGCCGTTTTCTCTCCGACGCCCTTGATTCCGGGGATGTTGTCCGAGGCGTCGCCGGCAAGCGCGAGCAGATCTATCATGCTGGATGGCGAAGGAATATGCCAGTGCTCGCACACGATCTTCTCGTCGTATATCTCCGCCCCTTCTCCCGCGCGTCCGGGCCTGTACAGCCTGATGTTGGGCCTCACGAGCTGCGCCGCGTCCTTGTCGGGCGTGACGACATACACGTCGAAGCCCGCCTCGCTCCCCTTTACGGCGAGCGTCCCCATCACATCGTCGGCCTCGAAACCTTCTTTAGAAACAACCGGGATGCCGAGCGCCTCGGCAAGCTCGTACGCCCTCGGTATCGACTCGGCTATGTCTTCCGGCATCTTCTGCCGCTGGGCCTTGTAGGGCGGATACGCTTTGTGGCGGAAAGTCGGCGAGCCTGGATCCATGGCGAGCACGAGAAGATCGGGACGCCCGTGTTTCAGCACCGATTCCAGCCCCGACGCGAGGCCGAGGAGAGCCGACGTGTTGACTCCCGACGATGTCATGCGCGGGTTTCTGAGAAAAACGAAATGCCCCTTGTACAGAAAAGGCATCAGATCCATGATGAACAGCCTATCCATTGCGTCCGGCCGCCTTTCTGAGATACGATGTGATTTTCGATATATGCTCCACGAGATCGGGATCGAGATTTTTTTCGAGGAAAGGTATTATGACGTGCCTCACCTTGTTGCGTTCGATGGAAGTGTCGTCGTTGGTGGCGTCCTCGCGCCATTCTTCTCCGTAACGCCTTAGGTAGGCTTTGAGTTCCGCGTCGCGGCAGCCGAGAAGCGGCCGCACGAATTTCACGCCGTCGACCTCGGAGCGCTCCTTCATGCCGGCGAGCCCCGACGGGCCGGAGGCGCGGCGGATGCGCATTATGAACGTTTCGGCCACATCGTCCATATGATGGCCGGTGGCGACGGCGTCGAGCCCGAGAAGTTTCATCTGTCTGGCGAAAAACGCGAGCCTCACGCGGCGCGCCGCCATTTCGAGAGACTCTCCGCGGAGCTTCTCCACTTTTGCGTGCGTTCCGCGGAACTCGAGCCCGAGACGCGCGGCGAGAGCCTTCACGAAACGGTACTCCTCTCTGGATTCCTTCCGCAGACCGTGATCGACATGCAGCACGACGAATCTTCTGGAAGCGTTTTTCTTTTTGCCTCCTTTCGTCATGAGGAAAGCGAGCGCGACGGAATCGGCTCCGCCCGAGACGGCCAGCCCTATCCTTCCCGGCGGGAGAATGCTCCTGTCGACCTTCATTTCTCCTCCGCACCGTCAAGAGCCGCTTCGAGCGCAAGCATCGCGAAAGAAGTGCACAGTATCTTGTCGGCCTCCCAGAACCTGTTGTTGGAATTCACCCACGAGCCGTCGGCGCCCTGGAGGGAAACGAGCTTCTCGGCAAGTTCAATACGCCATTTGCGGCCGCCGACGTCTTCGACGCCGGCCGCGGACAAGGCGCGGGAAAGTATGTCGTAATAGTAGTACAGCCCCTGGCTGCCCATGGCGGGATTCTCGTCGAGGGTCCAGTGCCTTTCGCAGTACTCGAGCGCCTGCCTCACCCGCGGGTCGCCCCTGTCGAGCTTTGCATGGCACATCGAAAGCACCGCCGCGTACGTCATCGATCCGTAAGCTCTGAGCGACACCCTTCCACCGGCGTTCGTCTCGACGCCTCCTTGCGGCGTGCGGCTGTTGTACGCCGCGCCTCCGGCGTCGTCGCCCGGACCGTCTTTCAGAAGACCGTCGATGAAAGCGAGCGCGGCCTCCCAGTCGACATCCGTCTTTTTCCCGCCGGGCCGAAGCTCTTCGAGCGAAGAAGTGCGGCTCATCGCGTCGAGGGCGTATGAAGTGTTGGAGAGATCGGCATATCTGCGGCGCGACGCTTTATCGTAGCCGAAGCCTCCCGCCATGGTGTCGTCGCCCTCGAGCTGCGAAGATGCGATGTATGTGCGGGCCTTTAGAAGCGGCCCCGCCGGCGAAAGCCCTGAATCGTAAAGCGCGCCAAGGCACACGGACGTGTTGTAATTTCCGAGCCCGGACCCTCCGCGGCCCGGCTTCGGCACGTAGAAACCTCCGTCTTCGCGCTGGGTGGAGAGAACGAATTTCACGGCATTGGAAACGGCCGGCCCCGTCTCGCCGGCCTTCACGAGGGCCCACAGCGGAAGCGCCGTGAGAGCAGGCATGTGCGGATCGCTCCAGTGGCCGTCCTCCTTCTGCTCCGCAACAAGAAACGCGCGCGCACGCGCCACGGCGGCCGAGGCATCATCGCGCCACGGCCCTGCGAAAACGGACAATGCCGGGAAAAGAACGGCAAAAGCGGCCGCTGCCGCACGCGCCGGGGCTGTCATCGAGCGCCCTCCTCCCGCCGTCCGGAAACAGGCCCTTCGGCAGACGCGAGAATAGTCCTGCACTGCCGTATCGTCTCGACGAGAAACGCCCGGTCGTTCCCTTCTGCCCTGGCCAGCCCCGTATGGGCCCAGTATATCGACGACGAAAACGGGCTCGTCCAGTCTCTGACGCCGTATTTTTTCTCAACCTCGGCCATGACGGCCCGGTCCATGCCGAGCTCCTCCCAAGCGTCGCGACGCATCACGTCGGATGCCATCTCGCGCCATTTCTCTGTATAGACCGCATAGTTGCTGTCGACGTTTTTCAGAAATTTCACCTCGAACAGAAACGCAAGGTCGCGGCATATCTGGGGCGAGCCGGGATTGAGGCGCAAGCCGTCGTCGCGCAGGAGGCGCATGCCGGCGACGATCCAGCGCCACTTGCCGTCGGCGTCGGGCATCATGGAAGCCACGTTGTAGGAAAGATTCCACGCCGCGAAACTCCACACCTCCGGCTCGTGCGGCTCGAGACGCGCGAGAAGAGAGGCGAGCTGCGCGAGCTCGACATACTGGCATTCGCGCTGAAGCCGTCCCGCCCGGATCCACACGGCCTCGGAAACGACAGACCTGAGCCCTCCGATGAGCGAAATCAGCCCTTCTTCGGCCACCGGCGACACCGTCGGATTGGCGCGGCGCAGCATGAAGAGCGCCGAGACCGAAACGGCCGCGAGAGAAAAAACGAGCGTTGCAAAAGCGATTTTTCTTTTCACGACGTTATCCCCAGAAGATCTTTAAGCGCGGCGACCTGCGCTCCGTCGCCGACGACGGTCAGGACATCGCCCGAAGAAAACTCGAACCCCGGGCCGATGTTGCGAATCTCGACGTCGCCGCGTTCGACCGAGAAAACGCTCGCGCCTGTCTTGGCGCGTATGTCGAGCGCCGCGACGCTCATCCCGACGGCCGGAGAATCGGCCCCTATGTCGAGGCGCGTCACGGAATCGACCGGAAGCGACAGCGTGACTTCGCGGGAAAGCGCCGCAAGGCGTTCGTCCGTCTTGAGCGCTTCGGAGAAATTGCGCGACGCCGCCCTCGCGGCTTTTATGAAAATACGCCATCCCAAAGCGGCGGCGACGGCAAGAACTACGCATATCGCAATTCTCGACCAGACGTCCCCGGGCGCGAGGTTGATGTTGATCATGATTATTTCGATGAACGCGAGAATCAAAACTATCGACGTCACCGTGAAGCGCACCGCTTTGTATACGGCCTGCTGCCATCTTTCGCCTTCGCCGCCGACGATCGTGGCCGCGATGTCGCGCGAGAGGGAGAACGCGACCTTGACAACGCCGGGAAGGACGAGCGCGAAAAGGAGAACGTTCATCGCGAGCGAAAAGAATATGCGCTTGTACCTCTCGAAGAACACGGAAATATACGACCAGTTCTTCCCGCTCAACGCCGAAAAAGCGAAGGCTATCGCGAAAGCGAGCACGCCCAGGACGAGAAGTTCGGCTATCTGCCTGCGGATTGCGCCGCGCACGCCCGCGCCGCGTTCGGAAAGGCGCGAACGGTAGCGAGCGAGGAATCCCCTGTAGCCGTCGATCAGTGATTTGACGCGTTTCGGGCAGGCCCGCTCGGCCCACTCGCCGGCAGGATCGGACAAGCGTATCAGAAACGGATTGGCGAGCGTGGTCAGGAGCGAAACGCCGACGACGATCTGGTACATAGGCTTCGTCATGTCGCCCGTGACGGTGACGTAGAGAAGCGCCGTCATGTACGCGAACTCTCCTATCTGAGCGAGGGCGAGCCCCGTCTGGACCGAAGTTTTTATGCTCTCGCCGCAGGCCAGCGCGCCGATGGTGCAGTTGAGAAACTTGCCTCCGACGACAAGCGCGGAAAGCGCGAGTATGGAAAGGCCGTGCGAGAAACATTCGGCCGGATTCACGAGAAGCCCTACGGAGACGAAAAACACCGAGGCGAACATCGCTCTCAACGGCTCTACGAGGCGGGCGAGGCGCTCGCGCACGTACGAACACGCGCCGAGAACGCCGACGAGAAACGCGCCGATCGCGATGGAAAATTCGAGCTGGTACGAAATGTAGGTTATGAAAAACGAGCAGCCGAGAAGAAACAGGAGGAGCGCTTCGTCATCGCCGCGCCTCGCGACAAACGACAACGCCTTCGGCAGGATGACGAGGCCGAAGATGAAAACCGAAATGAAAAACACGCAAAGCCCCGCAAGCGGCTTCCCCACCGCCGCGAGGCTGAAAGTGCCGCCGTTGGCGACGCCGGTGACGAGAGCGATAAGCCCCACGCACATGATGTCTTCGCAGACCGACGTGCCGAGGGCGAGCCGAACGAACGGCCGGCTGCTCCATTTCATCTCGTCTATGACTTTGGCGAGAAGAGTGGTGGCGCTGTCGGAGACTGCCGCGCCGAGAAAGAGCGCCGGCACAGTGCCCCAACCGAAACACGTGCGCGCCACGGTGTAGCCGAGCCATGTCATCACCGCCATGTCGAAAATCGCCACGGGCATGACGGAATTGCCGACCCTTTTCATCTCCGTGGTCGAAAACCCGAGGCCCATGGAAAACATCAAAAAGACGATTCCGATCTGCCCGATCGTCGACACGGACGACTCGTCCACGAGAAAAGAACCGCCCCATGTGTGACGGCTCATCAGGATTCCTGCCAGAATGTAGCCTATGACCTTGGGCCACCTGAGGCAAGAGAAGACGACCGCGACCAGTCCGGCCGCGGCCATCAGCATTGCGAGATCGCGAAGAAGAACCCCTTCGTTCACTTCACGACTTTACGCCCGCCCCAGCCGGCGGAGGCGGAATTGCCCTTTGCGGCCTCGTGCGGACGGAGAGATCTGACCGCCGCGCCGGCGAGCCACATCTCGTGGTTGTGGAGCTCGGAAAGCTTCGCGAGCATCTTTTCCTTGTAATCGGCGCAGCCGGTGTCGCGGATGACCTCCTTGGCCTCCTGCATCGACTTGACCGACTTGTAGAGACGATTGAAGACGGGGAGCGTGGCTTTCTTGAAAATCGGCCTCCACTTGAGAGCGCCGTGCTGCGCCGTCTGCGAGCAGTTGCCGTACATCCAGTCCATGCCGTTTTCGTCGACGAGGCGGATGAGCGACTGCGTGAGCTCTTCGCACGTTTCGTTGAATGCTTCCGACGGGCTGTGGCCATTGGCGCGGAGCGTCTCAAACTGGGCCTCCATCACGCCTGCGAGGGCGCCCATGAGGATGCCGCGTTCGCCGACGAGATCGCTCGTCACTTCGTTCTGGAACGTCGTCGGGAAGAGATAGCCGGAGCCTACCGCGATTCCGATAGCCTTGGTGATGTCTTCGACCGTCTTGGCCTTCATGCCGTTTGGTTCGAAAGCGTAGGAGCTGTTGATGCCCGCGCCGGAAAGGAAGTTGCGGCGGACGGACGTACCCGACCCCTTGGGGGCGACCATGACGACGCCTACGCCCTTCTGCGGCTTGATGCCGGTGAGCTTGTTGTACACATAGCCGAAGCCGTGCGAGAAATAGAGGAATTTGCCGGGCGTGACGAACTTCTCGATCTTCTTCCACACCTGTCCGACGCTGCCGTCGGAGACGAGCATCATGATGATGTCTCCCTTTTCGGCCGCCTCCTCGAGGCTGAAGAGCGTCTTGCCCTCGACCCATCCGTCCTTCTTGGCGCGCATCCAGGAGCTGCCTGTTTTCGTATTCTTGCGCTGTCCGACGATGACGTTGATCCCGTTGTCGCGCATATTGAGCGCCTGCCCGGGCCCCTGTATGCCGTAACCGAGCACCGCAACGGTTTTACCCTTGAGGATTTCGCGCGCCTTTTTAAGCGGGAACTCCTTGCGGGTCGTGATGTTTTCTGCGACTTTGCCGAACTTTATTTTCATTTTTACTCCTAAGTGCGGGACTTGCCGCCCGCTTGTCGCATATTATACCACAAATTTCCCCGATATTTCAACAAGCTTTCTTTTTATGCTTTTTAGGGGTGCACCCAGTTCAAGGGCGACGGAGCCTCGAAATCGACTCCGGCCTGAACGAAGCTGTCCTGGAAAAACGATGACGTCAAGTGATAACGCAGATTTTTAATACGGGAATCGCACAGAGAAGCGTAAAGAGCGCGCCTATCGTGCATATGGCCCAGCGAACGGCCTGGAAAGAAACGAACAGCCTTGCGAACGCAAGGGCGTTCCAGACCATCATGACGCACAGGAACCATGCCGACAGGAGGCGTCGCGGAGTCAGTCCCAGCTGGATGTAGTTCCAGAGCTTCCATCCTCCGAGAAGGCCAACTGCGAAGCCGGCCACGAGGAACGCCGCAAGGAGGATGCGGATCGCCCTTTTCTCTTTGGACACGTTGCCGCAGAGGTAGTGGAGAGCGCCAAGGATTGCGAAGTCGAGGACCATGATCCAGAACAGATACCAGAATCCGTCGACGGCGAAGACGCACGCCCTGCGCGCGCTCATGGGCTCGCCCGCCACAACCGCTGCGGAGAAGTCGGCCGCCTGCACTCCGAAGAAGACGAGGTAAAGGATCAGGAGCGACAAAGGGACAGTCACTGCAGCCGCACGCGGAAGACGAGGAAGGAGCCCGAGGAATCTGTCAAATGCGGGACGCCTCACGAACGGCGCTCCACGGCGCAGGTTCCCTCCGACGAGTCCGAAAAGCCACGCTCCCGCCGGAATCGAAATTATGAACGATACGAGGGTGATTCCGGATATCTGCTCAACGATCCAGACGAGCACCTTGAATGCGAAATCGCCAAGTCTGTCCGTAAAGGACGCGAACTTCGCGTCCCCGCTTGCCAGGAGAGCCCAGGCGACGAGCGAGACTCCGGCCGCGATGAAAAGACTCGCGACGATTCCGGACAGCCGCTTCGCTCCCGCGGCCGTGACGTCGCCGCGGAGCCCTGCAATCGACCTGAGGACGGAACGCGTCCTGAGAGGCATGTTTGCAAGCCCCGCGCAGGAACCCAGAAAGAAGTCGAGCGGAAGCATGATGCCGCTCCTTCCCTCGCCCAGAACGCCGCTGCGGGCGAGAACCCAGTAGATCGCCAATGCGTGCCAAACAAGAAACTCCCATAAACCTATCGGGAAAGGATGGAATCCCCAGCATCCGATCGACGCGGAGAGAACGAGCCAGCACGCCGCCCAGAACCAATGCCACGCCGGTCCCTTCCGTCCCATCGCCCGCGCCGCGAATTCCACGGTGCACACGAAAACTGTGGCGAAGATCGGATATGCGATCCGCACAGTTTCGCGTGCGGGGTCCACGAGACACCATCTCGTGTATCCGAACGCGGCGACATAGCTGACAAGGACCGCGGCAAGCAGTCCCAGCGCAGCCATCCTGCCCATTTTCGCTTCAGTTTCGCCAGACATGTTCAGTCCTCCTTTTCGTTGTCGAAAGTAAAGATATCGCCCGGCTGGCAGTCGAGGACGCGACACAGCGCCTCGAGAGTCGAGAACCTGACAGCCTTTGCCTTGTCGTTCTTGAGTATCGAAAGGTTCGCCGGCGTGATTCCTATCGCATTGGCGAGGTCGCCCGCGCTCATCTTCCGCCGGGCGAGCATGATGTCTATGTGTACCCTGATGGACATTTCGCGCCCTACTCAAATCGTTAGATCGAGTTCGCCCTTCATCCTTCTGGCGCTGTCGAATGCATCGCCGACGACGAGGACGAGCAGTCCCATGAATAGCGCGCTGAGGCCTATCAAACCGAGAAAGTACAGCCTCGTCACGATGCAATCGGCAAGCGCAATCATTCCGGCGGCTGCGCACAATATCGCCATCGCCCTGAAGCGACCGACATTGGACGACGAGAAGACTTCTCCTTTGGCAATCGACGAAAGAAGTCTGAATATCTCATAGAGCGCCGACATCGCGACTGCGGCACAGGCATATCCAGAAACCAGCAGCACGTTGCCAAGGGTATTCCGCGGAATTGCATACCATGCGCATACAAGATCCACCAGGTAGGGACCCAAAATCGCCAAACCGACCGTCATCAATGCGAACACGACCGTCAACAACCTGGACAATATGAACTTTTTATCCATTTCAACCTCCTTATTAACAGGGAACGGCTGATATGATATCACATTTATTATCGTAATGCAATAATGAATTATTGATTAACGATAAATAGTTATATTTCCCCCTGCATTTCGCGCACACATATACTATACATATATGTATGTCAAACAAATCATCGTACTCGAGCAGTTCTTCGCCTACCTCGTCAGAGACCTGATGCAGATCGACTGCGCAGCATAAGCTCTGCGGCCTTTGCGTCCTCTGCGGCTAAAACCCTTTGACTCTGCATAAATATCTCGTTGCACCCTGAGAATTCATTGCGGAACATTCTCGTTCAGTGTTTGGGTGTTTGAGTTGGAGAGATGAGTTGGAGAGTGTGGAGTTGGAGATAGGAACCACAGACCTACGCAGACATGGCTTCGCTTACGCTCGCCCGTTTGGAGGGTGTATCCTTGAGAATGCGATGCGAAAATTCTTAAAGTCCCCCTGATACCTAACTCCTAATGGCTAACGACTAGCGACTAACGACCAACTGCCCGCTTTCGTCTCCGACATCAAGAAGAAAGTGTCAACCTATCATAAAACGGGACACTGTTGAATAATTCATCTACAATAAGAACTAAAGTAGATAAAAAATGCGGTAATAAAATCATATATCAACCAAGATAACACAATATATGGCACTACGATACAACAACATTGTTTTATGCTTCTATTATCAAAAAATTTTTTGTGAGAATGAAGCAACAATCCATAACACAAAACCGTAAATAAAACCGCAATAAACAAATGGTCTAATTTTAACAAAAAACCAAATATCGATGTTCCATATTCCTTAAACATGAAGAACGGCCCTGATAAAACTAAAATGACAGTTCCCAATACTCCATATTGTCCATAAAGCCAGAGAAAACTCAAAACTAAAAGAATGGCATCTAAACATATAAGCATAATAATTTTTCTTTTCATCATTCCTCCAACTGAATAATTCATCATTTTTGATTCCCAAAATTTCTTGGACAATTATTTCCATTGATATTCGTTGCGCCGTTAGACCAGAGGATTGGTCTGTTCTCGCCGTTATAAGTGACGGACCAAACGCCGGTGGAAGTTTGGATCAGGGTTTGGTTGCGCGGCCTCTTGCGACCGCTTCGCGGCTCAGTCGCTTCGCTCCTTCGGGCAACCCGACGCCTCCGTCGCGGGCGCATATCATCGTCAAACTGGGGATGAAGGTTTCCCGCAGAGTCACAGAGTCGCAAAGATTGTCTCGGCATTAAATATTGCATTCTTAAAGTTGCATGCTCTATGTCATATTTGATATGTTGCGCTTCGTGTTTTTGCACTGCGGGAAAAAGAAGAGGTTTCATCTACATACATTCACAAACCACTCTCTATGGCAAACTCCATTGCACCTCCAATACGTCGATAGAAATCCGTCACGAATGGCCCCAAACGAAGACCGTCATTGTCGCGATATGTAACCAAAGAAACTTTAATACCATAATCTGAAGGAACCGGAGAGTCTTCCAGCAATGCTCCAAGCTTGTCTGCAACATTACGACTCTCTATGCGGCATATGCAACCGTAGGATTTTTTCTTTCGCCAATAGTGCCATTCGCAAGGGATAGAAGACAGCTTCTTTTCCCACAGCAATTTCTCGGCACGGCCAAAACCGTTCATGTAGAAAACAACGGTAGATTCCGCCTTGCCAGAAACAATATTTACCTCACGATGTTTTCTTCCCTCGAATTTCGCTCTCTTTCTCAACTTACCGCTTATAACAGAAAAATCCACAGTGCCTCCAATGGAGCGGTAAAATTCAGAAACGAACGGAGCCAGCCGCACCGTATCTCTGCCCAAATCTGTCACCAAAGAGATACATACGCCATGCTCAAAAGAAATTTGCATATTATTAAGCAACTTTTCAAGTTTCGTTGCTATCTTTTTACTATCTATATCGCAAAGATAGACATAGTCATTCGTCTTTCTCAGAAACCATTTGCAAGGAACCGAGGCCAACATTTTATCCCAAAACAACTGCTCGGAATGATTCAATCCAATCATTCGAAACCTGACAATCGATTTAGCACAATCGGAAACAATATTGACCTCACGATTCTTTCTACGCATACCTACCGCCTTCCACTTTCCTTATATTCTCTTGCCAGGTCTTCAAGCTCCGGACATGTACAATTGTCCGCAAAATCACTTCCAACTGCTTTGCAGCACTCCACCAATTTAAAACGGACGTGAATACTATGGGGCCCCATAGTATTCCAGACCCCATAGTATTGCGCGATCGCCTGCAGCGACCTACCCTCCGCTTCGCTGCAGCGCATTCTGCTTCCCGCGCCGCAAATCGACTTCGGCGCTTCTTTTCGGCTTCACGCAATATGACACGTTGGCTACTACATGGAGTTTTAGGATTAACGAGACTTAACAGCAAGGACTCGCTTACGCTGCGGCTTACCTGTTTGTAGGACAAGGCTTCGGCGGTCGGGTCGCCCCTTCCGTCGCCTGTCTTCCTAACTGACTGTCGATTTCTTGCCAGTGCGAACTCCTTTCATTTCGCCAGTTTCATTAAGCTTGCTTGGCGCACCATATCAATCATTCCTTTGTGAACTTTGTGTTCTTTGCGGCTTAATCAACTGCCGTTTTTAGGATAAATATGCAACATCGGGCTGGCACTGCGTTCACGGAACTCACGTTTTGTTTTGTTTCGCCGTATGTTCATGGCGGTCACAACTATAACAATCATAACTATGGCCGTTAAAATCAGGC